>NZ_CP009506.1:1567986-1881584 GCF_000970085.1 Methanosarcina siciliae T4/M
AATGAACCAGGTGCAACTTACAGGGAACTTTTAAATTATATACACCCCGAAGATCGGGAATACTTTGATAGCGCCGTTAATAAATGGATAAATGGGGAGTTTCACAGAATTGATTATAGGATTATCCTGACTAATGGGGAAGAACGCACAGTCCATACACTACCTGAGGTTATTTTTGATAAGAATGATGTCCCTATTCGAGTGAAAGGGACTACTCAGGATATAACTGAACGTAAGAAAGCAGAAGAACGAATTAAGACCCTGGCGAATATTGTAGAATCATCAATAGACGCTGTAGGCACTTTATCCCTTGATGGCATTGTTACCAGCTGGAATAAAGGAGCGGAGCAGGTTTATGGTTATTCCCCAGAAGAAATTCTCGGAAAGCATGTATCCATTCTGGCTCCATCCCATCTAAATAAAGAAACGCTGGAATTAATTGAACTGATTAAACAGGGAAAAAGTATCTATCAATATGAGACTTCACGATTAGGAAAGGATGGAAAGAAAATATATGTCTCAATAACTTTTTCTCCTGTTTTTGATACAAATGGAAAGCTGTCCGCGGTCTCATTCATTTCCAGAAATATAACCGAACGCAAAAAAGCTGAAGAAGCTTTAAGGAATTTCGAAATTGCCCGTAAGAAGGAATTACATCACAGAATCAAGAACAATCTTCAGGTTATCTCCTCTCTTCTGGATCTTCAGGCTGATTTGTTTAAAGGTAGAAAGACGATCACAGATTCAGAAGTGTTGAAAGCTTTCAAAGAAAGCATTGACAGAGTTCTTTCTATTGCTCTTATACATGAGGAACTGTACAAAGGTAAAAATATTGATCTGCTTAACTTTTCGCAGTATATAAAGGAATTAGCTAATAATCTCTTCCTAACATACAGCCTCAAGACCGATGTCAGTTTAAATTTCGATCTGGAAGATAACCTTTTCTTAGATATGGATACTGCTATTCCGTTAGGGATGATCGTCAACGAACTGGTTTCGAACTCCTTCAAATATGCATTTCCTGAGAGGGATAAAGGAGAAATCCGAATCAAACTTCATAGAGAAGGAAAAGGAAAATGCAAAATCAATGGCTGTAAGTGTGCCGACTTCGTTCTGACAGTTTCAGATGACGGTATAGGTATTCCTGAAAATCTTAATATCAAAGATCTTAATAGTCTTGGATTTCAGCTTGTAACTTCTCTTGTAGACCAGTTGGATGGGGACTTTGAACTGAAAAGGAACAATGGCACAGAGTTCACTATGAGATTTACAGTGATAGAAAAAGATAAATCTGGCTCAAGTTAACTTTAAACCACAGGAAAATGAGTACAAAATTTGGAGTTATGAGGCAAAAAAGATTTACGTAGCAGGGGGCATAGTTATATCTATAAAAATGAAATTTAGCAACACATAGAGTATGCCTTTTTTTAAGATTTGAATATTGAATTTTGGCACCATTCAAATAATGCACTAAAATACTCGTCAAAATGATACTCCTTTTGATTTTTCAATTCCATAGCTTTAAGCAGAACTTTTTTATCTTCATCTGGTAATTGAGAAAGCAGCTCTCGTTTTGTCAGTATAAAATTTCCTGTGTTCTGAAAGTGAATGTTCTGCAAAATAAAAAAGACGGATTTATATGTACCTGGAAGCTTCATTATATTTTTTGCTCTTGAATCATGAATATATCGGTGACATAACTCGTGGTACAAATTATTAAGACTCATTTTTATATAAGTTCTTTCATCTTCCACCGTATATGTGGGGACAAACTCTGACAACCTCCCATAATAATCCTTTGTGGTATGAACAAGCTGGCATATTTCACATGGGTTCCAATTTTTGATATCCGATTCTCCGCATATGAAACCGCACGATTTATCGCTATTTCCACATTCGGCAATTATTTCCCGATAAGTCTCCATATCATTAACTGATAATCTATCAAGAATAACCATTACGTCAATATCACTGATTTCGTCGGCCTCTCCTCTAAAATAGCTTCCCTGCAATCCGACATATAATAACCGTGAGCTGTAATTTTGCTTTAATAAGTCGATCAGCTCTTTAAAATAAGTATCTATTCTAAGCATTCCGGATCCCCCGTTTCTTCATTTCCCAAATATACTTTGTGCGTTTTTCCCTCATAAAGGTTCATAATCTGCCTACGCAGCTTTGAAGGATACAGAGGCTGAGTATTGAGCGTTTTTATATCCAACCAATCATATCCAATTTGATTTGTGTCACCGTGTAAGGCTGTGTTGGGAATCTCGGCGACATATTCACACAGGAAAACTAAATCCACCCGATGAAATCTCTCACCATGAACACCTTCAACAGCAAAAACCAGTTCTTTCGGAGTAACACTGATTCCCAATTCTTCGGAAACCTCACGACAAGCGGCATCAGGGAGCAGTTCCTCTGTTTCCTGCCCTCCGCCAGGCATGATATACCAAACTTCACCATTCTCCTGCAATTTTATTGCAAGCATCTTACCGTTTTTAATTATCAAAGCTTTTGCAGAATTTCTTATCAATCGACCCATAAGCTGCTCTCCCTATTATATAATAATCTCACTGGCAAAATCACTGGATTTTAAATATGGCTACAATCCTTTGAACATGAAATATTGACCTGTGCCAGAAGAGTTCGAATATTGAGTTTGATCGAAAAGTGAATTTTTCTTGGGAATTCAAGATTTCAATCCAAAAATGTAAAAATCACTAGATTTTGGAACTGAGTCGCAAAATCGCTAAAAATATACAATCGTACACTATATCCTTGATTAGCTATCTATTGATATAGTTGATAAACAGCGAAGTTTTGTAACAATGCATTATAAATGATCACAGATTTAAGTTTTGTTTTATAAGGTTCTGTTAATACCCAATAGATCATAAATGCTGTAATGGCTAATAATATGTCTTTTAAAAAAAGAAAGAGTGCGAGAGGTGCGATTCGAACGCACGAACTCCTACAAGACTAGGCTCTGAACCTAGCGCCTTTGACCTGGCTGGGCAACTCTCGCAGAATGTAACTCGTGTTTCAGCAGCACATAGTAGTGCTCTTTGTTTTTATACTTTTTCCTTGAAATCCTTTTCGGGATATGAAAATCCGGGTTACTTTTTTAAGACTTTTGCTTTGTAAGGACAGAAGGCAATAATGTTACCTTTCAGGCTCGGGATCCATTGGGATATGGGCCTTTGAAGATAAGGGGGGAAATTGATGAAAATTTATCTCATCAATTTCAGGATAAGGGCTTTCTGGGCGTGCAGGCGGTTTTCTGCCTCTTCGAAGATTACGGAGTTCGGGCCGTCCATTACCTCGTCCGTAATTTCAAGGCCTCGTCTGGCGGGCAGGCAGTGCATCACTATTACGTCCGGCTTTGCAACGCCGAGGAGTTCGGTGTTGACCTGGAAGGAAGCAAATTCTTTCAGGCGCTTCTCCTGTTCTGCTTCGTCACCCATGGAGACCCAGACATCCGTATAAATGATGTCAGCATCTTTGGCTGCAGCTTTCGGGTCATCCGTAATTGTGAACTTGCCTCCGAGAGCTTTTGCCTGTTCGAGGAACTCGGCTTCGGGTTCATAGCCTTTCGGGCAGGCAACGGCAAACTCCATTCCCACAATAGCCGAGCCCAGCAGGGCTGAGTTGCAGACATTGTTTCCGTCTCCTACCCAGGCGAACTTCAGGCCTTCGAACTTTTTCTTAAACTCCATGATGGTCATGAAATCCCCGAGGATCTGGCAGGGGTGTTCCCTGTCTGAAAGGGCATTGATCACGGGCATGGTTGAATATTTGGCAAGCTTTTCCACGGTATCGTGGCTCATGACTCTTGCCATCAGCCCGTGCAGGTAACCGGAAAGAGTCCTGGCTGTATCTTCAATCGTCTCGCCTCTGCCGACCTGGATATCCCTGGAGTTCAGGTAAAGGGCATGCCCTCCGAAGTCTGCCATTGCAACTTCGAAAGATACCCTGGTCCTTGTGGAGGATTTCTCGAAAATCATCCCGAGACTTTTGTTCTTCAGGTACTCGGTAGATTCTCCTGCCTTGCGCTTTGCTTTCAGGTCCGCTGCCGATTCGAGGAGTTCGTAAATCTCCTCCTTTGACAGGTCAGTTATTGAAAGTACATCTCTCTTCATCGTCTCAAACCCCGACTTCGTTCTGGCCGAATTTGAATTTTTATACTACTGCATAGTACTTATTAACGCAGTATTTATTAACGCATTATTTACGCGCTGTACTCCTTCATTGCTTTTGAGACAGTCAGCCTCTAAGTTCTTTCATATGGTCGATTCTTTTCCGGATAAGACTGGCAGTGCCGATATCTTTCCGGAAGAAGAGTTTACCCTGAATATTTTCAAGAGCACTCTGGGCGATTTTTTCTGCGGCCTCTATTGTTTCCGCACGCCCTACAACAGCAACGGCACGGGAGCCGGTGGTGTAAATTTTTCCATCTTTTTCATACACGCTTGCATAGTAGACTGAAGCTTCTCCCAGGTCTCCTACAAGCACTTCACTGTCTTTTTCAGGATTCTCCGGGTAGCCTGCAGGAACTGCGTACTTGCAGACCGTCGCTTTCCTGCTGAACTTAACAGGCAGGGAATCTAGGGTGCCGTTTACCACAGCTGACATAATTTCTACAAAATCAGTCTCAATAAGGGGGATAACATTCATAGCTTCAGGGTCCCCGAACCGCGCATTGAACTCCACGACTTTGGGCCCGCTGGTTGTAAGGATGAACTGCCCGTAAAGAACCCCCTGGTATCCTGTCCCGGTTTCCTCATGAAGCGCTGTTACGGTATGCTGCATGATCTTTTTTGCCTGCTCGATATCGTCAGCAAGCATGAAAGGCAGGATTTCTCCCGCATCGGTATATGAGCCCATCCCACCCGTATTCGGGCCGAGGTCCCCTTCATAAGCTCTTTTATGGTCCTGCACCGCAGGGAAAAAAGCAAGGTTTTTTCCGTCCACAAAAGCCTGGAGGGTGAATTCTTCCCCTATGAAACGCTCTTCAATAACTACGGATCCTTTCTCCAGAAGCTCGCTTGTATATTCCATGGCAGCTTTGAGGTCCGGGAGCTGGTCGCCCATCACCTTTACGCCTTTTCCGCCCGTGAGCCCCGAGGGCTTGACCGCAACATCACCCAGCTTTTCAATGAAGGCACGTGCAGGAGCTTCTTCCGTGAAAACCTCATAAGCAGGGCATCCTTCGATTCCGTATTTCTTCATGAAATTTCTTGCCCATGCCTTATCAAACTCAATAACAGCACAGGCTTTTTTCGGGCCTACGACAGGGACCCCGATTTCCCAGAGGGCATCTGCGACTCCTGCAGCGAGCGGCGCTTCAGGCCCAACAAAAGCCATTTCAATGTTCCTGGCTTTTGCATATTCAACGATTTTTTCAACCTCGGTTTCCTTTTCAAGCAGGAAATCCTCACAGAGGGCGGCAATTCCGGGGTTTTTCTTTGCCATTAACGCATAAAGGATGGGGTTATGCTTGCTTTTCTTAATTCCTTCGGCAATTGCGTGTTCCCTTCCGCCGCCGCCGATGAGCAAAATCTTCATTTTCATTCTCCTTGTTCAAAAAAATTTATTTTTAACCTGAAATTTGTTCTTGATATCTAAGGGGGAAATTCAGTGAAGAAAAGGTAATGGATTCTGGGAATTCGCAAGACCTTTCTTTCTATTTCAAAAGTATTTTTATCTCTGTGGATGATATTTTTAACCAATAACACGATAAAAGGATTTCCTAATTCTCTATTTCTTCTGATAAATATCTTCTCATTGTTAAGCTCAAATTTATATAAAAAATCAGTTAGTTTTAACGTTTTTACGGTTAGTTTCACTTCCCGAGTTTCGCTTCGGGAGCACGAGGTCCGTTTCGCTTCGCTCAAGCGGACTACTTGATGGGTTTTTGCAGGTAGTTTCGCTCAAGAGGTCTAATTTATGGTTTGGAATAGTGAAATTCACTCCGGTGAACTAAAATTATAGATCTATCTGACAAGTGCAACGTTATTCGCTATCCTGAACCGTTCATGTCCGCTCGACATAGGAGAGCGGTCTTTCTCAAAAAGACTGAAAAGAAGGAGAAAAACAAGTAAAGTAAGAACTATCAAAGAAGCTGTAAATACAAACAAAAAAAAGAACAAATCAAGTTACATCAAAAAATGTCCCTCTTCTGTATATCTTTTCCAATCAAAATTCTTTGTTCTGCTCTTTGTGAAGGGCCGCCAGACAAGCTGGCGGGGGTGCTTAGATTTCTCTGTGGATTTAAATGAGGTTCTCTGGGTCAAGAGAATATCCTTTGAACAGTGAGGAAAATTACGAATTCAGTTTCTTTGGTGTCATTCTCTTGACGTCAGTATGGTTCGTCTGTTACATCGTTAAACAGAGGTTCGGGAAAGTGCTCCGGCACTTACCTTACTTTAGGAGGTCACTTGCAGTTACCAGAGGCACAAATTCGGCATCTGCTTCTTTGAGTTTTTCCTTTGCTCCTTCTTCCCGGTCCACTACGGTGATAACGTATTTGACGCGGGCTCCTGTTTCCCTTACAACCTCGATTGCGTCCCGGACCGAGCCTCCGCTGGTTGTTACGTCTTCGAGCATTACCAGCCTGTCTTCGGGTTTGAGGTCTCCTACAAACCTGCTTTTTGTGCCATATTCCTTGACGGATTTTCTGACTATCAGCAGGGGAAGCCCTGTTTCGAGGGAAACTGCAGTTGCCAGGGGGACTCCCCCGAGTTCCACACCTGAAACGGTGTCAACATCCATTTCCTTTACCCTTAGGGCCGCCTGCCTGGCAATGATTTTCAGGGTTTTGGGGTCGGTGCTGGCTTTCTTGATATCGATGTAGTATTTGCTTTTCTTTCCCGAGGCGAGCGTGAAGTCCCCGTAGCGGACAGCTCCGCAGGCTTTGAGGGCTGCGATCAGTTCCTGTTTCTGTGTCTCGATTTCGTTTCCGGTATCTGGTTTTGATTGACTCATTTTCTCACCAGTAGTTTTTTCCATTTTCTCAAGTTTTTCTCTTCTACAGGGTCTTCCTTCTACAGGATCTTCTTCTCATGTGGGGCTCATTAATTTTTCCCGGTGAATTTTACCAGGGTTCTTTCTTGACCCCTATAAAGTATCCGATTATGTTTGTTGTAAGATGGAGCAGAGGGGTCATTATGAGGACTGTAAGCGCGATCCCGGTTGTGAAATTGCTCACGAACCATTCCGGGGCTACAAGGTATGTGAAAACCCAGGCTCCTACAACGAAATCCAGCTGGTCTACAAGAGGCAGGGACGCTCCCCTTTTAAGACCCATCCTGCGCTTGAAAAAGCTCTTGAACATATCTCCGAACAGGGCGCCGGAGGCAAGAGCAAGAACAACAATCAGAGCGGTTGCATAATCCGGGCCAAAGGTAGGCATTTTGATTCCCATGATCTCAAAACCCCTCATACTCAGCCATATCTCAATGCATCCTGCAAGAAACCCGCAAAATATGCCTGAAAAGAGTCCTCTGTAGGTCTTCCCGTCTCCTAGAATCCTTCTCCCGTCCTTATAAGTCCTGCCCCCGTCGATAGGCTTTCCTCCTCCGAAGACGGCTGCGAAGGGATTGGAGAGGTAGGCCGGAAGCATCAGCCAGAATGCCTTGATTATTAGCTCGATCGTAGTATCAACTCTTAACTTTCTAATTTTTAATAACGCTCTAATTTCCGGTTTATTCTTTTCTGAGGCAGAAGTTAACTTTCTTCCATATCCTTATTCTTTTTATTTTTTTGTATGGCTTGCTTGCAGGGGGAGAAATATAATTATTTTCCGTTCTCCTCGCCCTTTATCCTGCGACTTTTTTAGTTACTTTTAAATAATGGGCGTTTAAGTAAATATTAGTCCCTATTTAATTGTATTTATTTTATGAAGTTTTATTTTTCATTCACTTTCTCAAGGTTTTTTATGAAAAAGCTAAACGATGTTCTCACAGTTCGCAGCACCATATTTGCTACAGTCTCCATGCTGGTGCTGCTTGCCGCTCTGATAACGATGGGGCTTTTAACCCCATTTATCGTGAGGGTCAGTACAGGAGAAGAAATCCTGCTTGATTCTGCCTATTTTAATCTGCGGGCAGCCCTGCCTACCCTTGCCCTCGTAATGCTTTTGACCCTGTGCCTCCTGCTCGGGAGTGCAGGGAGAAAGGAAGCCCTTCTTGCGCTCGGGCTCGGAGTTGCAGGTTCCGCACTTTCGGTTGTTTTTTCTCCGTTTTCAAGTCTGCCTGTCAATATCTCGTTTTCACTCCTCGCAGTGGCTCTCTTTGCGGTTATGTACAGGCTGCTTTCTTCGAAGGAAAAGACCCTGAAAGGAACTCTTCGGAGGGCAGGCTCTCATATTATTCACCTTGGGGTAGTCCTGCTCCTTGTTGGCATTCTCTTCAGCACCAACATGAAGCTTGAAGACTCTGCTGCTGTCCCTGTGGGAGAGGTGGGCACTTTCCAGGACATGGGGTACAGCATTCAGGTTACCAACATCACTTCGGGAATCGAAGGGGCTCCTTACGGGAGCTACCCTGGCTCGGCTTATGTAAGTACCGTATATTTCGATGTGTACAGGTGGGGACAGCCTTTTGACAGCGGACAGGTCAGGTACATAAGCGACTTCAAATGGGAACAGTCCTACACCGAAACCTATATTCACAGAGGGCTTCTGGAAGAACTCTTTATCGCCCCCAAATCCGTGGATACAAAAACCCAGACCGTGGAACTTTATGTACGGAAGGTCCCCTTCATGACTTCTCTCTGGGGAGGGTTTTATTTGATGGTGCTTGGTATCCTCTTACTCTTCATCTCAGACTCTCTTGCAGGGGAAAAAGGTGCCCCCGGAAGCGGCCTTTCCGGAACCCTTACTTCTGAAAAAGGGGCTCAGGTAAAAGGAATCAAAAATGACAGCAAAAAAAAGCGCGTTAGCAAAAAAAATGTATGAGACGGGTGTGCAGATGGTGATCGTATGAATACCGGAATGGGACTCATCTGGATAGCGGGGGCTTCCGGACTGCTTGCTTTTTTAACCTCCCTGCTGTACTTCTTCGGGCAGGCCAGGAAGTTTCGGGTTCTTTCCGAAAAACTGGAACTTCTCGCAGGGGCTGGACTGGTGATCTCGATATTCCTGCTTGCTTCCCACCTGCTTGGTGTGGATACTCAATACAGTTACGTCTTTCAGCACTCAAGCACCGACCTTGCCTGGCACTACAGGCTTTCCGCGCTCTGGGCAGGGCAGGAAGGCTCTTTTTTGATCTGGACGGGCTTTATCTTTGTAATGCTTGCAATAACGCGTTTTACAGGTACCGGGAAAGTCCTCCGGGAGACCGAGCTTTTTTCACTTATGAGGTCGGTTTCGCTCTTTGTAGCCTCGGTATTCCTGTTGCTCCTGGCGTTGAAAAATCCGTTTTCCATGTATTATTACACAGGTACGGGAGTGCCTGATGTTACAAACTGGAACCTCTTTGCGGAACCTTTCGTTGTTTCTTATGGGCAGGGTATGAACCCTCTGCTTAGGAATCCCTGGATGGCTATCCATCCTCCTCTCCTGTTCCTTGGATACGCAGCTTTCACTCTCCCGTTCTCTGCTGCAATCGGAGGTCTTGTCCTTAGGGATAGCCGTTGGTCGGAACTTGCAACAGGCTGGATGCGTGTCTCCTGGCTCTTTCTCACCCTCGGGATAGGCTTCGGGGCCTTCTGGGCGTATGAGGTGCTTGGCTGGGGAGCCTGGTACTGGACCTGGGACCCGGTAGAGACTTCTTCCCTGATCCCCTGGCTTACGGCAACGGCTTATCTGCACGCAAAGCTCAGGGTCCGACAGGGGGAGTATGGTTTCCTGCTCCCTATGCTAGCACTTGTATCCTTTATTCTGGTTATCTTCTCGACCTTTGTCACAAGAAGCGGGCTTTGGGTATCCGTGCATTCCTGGCAGGACTTCACAATGGAAGGGACAATAATTGCTCTCTTTCTGGTGGTCCTTATAGGTTCGAGTGCGGTTCTTCTTGCCAGAAAGTATTTTAGCGAGGACTAAGTTTAACAAAAATCATATTTCCGGGAAAAAAACGCTACATGAAGCGCTACATGGAATCTCAGGGGCTGCATGAAATTTTAGCCTTTTTTGGGTTTTACTTTTCCCGGAATTTTTACTTCTTTTTAGTTTTTTTCCGGATTTCCTATCTTTTTCTATTTTTGCCCTGCTTGAATACTTTCAGGAAAAGTCTCACATAAGTTGGGAAGATTGCCACAGATTTCTCCGTTTTTTCAGGACAATTTTTTGATCTGCGTCAGAATCAGGATATAAACATTTCTAAATTATCCTTGACGTTTTATTGGCAGGATGTCTTTCTATAATTTTTTTGATCTGTACAATTATAATATTTTTGTTGTGATTTCTTCAGGTTTTTATCCGAATAATTGGATTATTATGCCTCCTACATTTGATTATTTTTTTACAACTGCTAATGTCAGGTGTGGTTGAAAGTTTTTCAATTCCCTTTTAATATATACAACTTTAAATAGTATGAGTACATTATTAATTGTTGGAGATGAATAACCTTCTAATTATATACGTATACAGGTTTAATTGATGAACCTATGCGTCTCTTCCCATCAATTTAACAAAACGATTCTCTGGTAATTGGTTATGAAAATGTGTTACGTTTATTTTTGATAACCGGTTGCAGGGTTTAAAACGTAAACAATTCGCTAGATTGTGAAAAAACGCTTTTTATTTAATTTAATGTTTTAAAACGGGATAGGGCACCATATAAATATATATACGGTGTTAAATTTTGGAAGTTGTTGTCGGCTTTACGCGGTGTTTATGAAAGCTACCCTTCAAGGTCTGGGCATAATTACTGTGATATTCTTTAGCTGGCAGATTAATTTATAAAAATTGGAAAATGAAGGGGTTATCATGAAAGACTATGAAGTAAAAGTGCTGGACGAAAACGACCACATTTTTATTGAAACGTTAAGGAACCTCGGGATGTCAAGAAATGTTGCTACAACTATGGCATATCTTATGAATGTCGACGAAGCTTCATCCCGTGAAATTGAAATTAGTACTGGACTGAGGCAACCCGAAGTAAGTCTTGCAATGAGGCTGATGCGGAACCAGTCCTGGGTTAATGTACGTTCGGAAAAGAAACCCGGTAAAGGGCGCCCGATAAAAATCTATTCCCTTGCAGCTCCTGTTGATGAGATTATAAGCTACTATGAGGATAAAATCTATAAGGAATCTCAGGCAACGATCTCAGCAATTAAAAAACTGAAGGTTATGAGCAAAAAGGTGCCTTTAACACCCACAAAATAAAGGCTCTCCAAAAGGGTTAGATCCATAATGGCTGACAATCCTTCCCGGAACTCACCATTATGGAAATCAAATCCTTCTTGATTAATTTCTCTTATTTTGCCTCTTGCAGGTTCTTTTCCTCTTTTTGTTCTTCTGTTTCTCCCTTCATTTTCGGTTTTTTTCCGCTTTTTACTTCTTGCTCTTTCTCTTTACAAACCTTCCAGTCATTTGAATTCACGATGAATATGAAATTCTTAAAGAATATCTAGTTGAGAATAAGCGTTATTGAAGGGTGCCAGAATAGAAAAGTAACCTTATGAATCTTTCAAAAATGGGGGAAAATCAGTTGCAATAAAGAAGGAACCCTGCCCTTTGAGGGCAGGTCAGCCACCTGTAACAACTTTAAGGATTGTAAGCCTATCGGAATTTACAGCCCCGTCAAGGGGAACCGCATTCCCTTCGTTTAATACAAGTACTGTTTCCTGATTTATATTCAGCTTATCAAGCAGGTCTTCGTAGGTAGCGCTTTCTGCCACTTCTACGATCTGCTCGGAAATTTCTCCAGCTTGAATTGTTACGTGTAACCTTTTACTCAATCTAGTGTTCCACCGCCGCTTACCTGAATTTCGTCTACAATTTCCTTGATTAACTTCTGCTCCAGTTCATATTCTTTTCTGATGCCTTTACGTTCTGCATTTCTTTTCTGGAACTTTCCGGTCATGTTCAAATCTCCTTACGATTTTTCAGGTTTGCAACATAGTGGGTATAATCTCTCCAAGCAGACTCTGTTGTTTTTCAGGAATCTGTCATATTTTAGAGATTTATATCCAATATCATAATGATTTTCTGTTTTAATTAACCTTTTGGTTAACGATACTTTGGTTAACATTTCTTCATTTTCAGTTGTTAGAAGTACAACGTATCTTTATTCCTAACAAAATGTATATGTTAACATTGTAGCTGATCTCGTTTGAATTATTGACATAATATGTTCAGAATTTCTATTTTAAAATAAAATTTGAGAATATCTGATCGGGAATCAGCTATCTTATGAAAAATGCACATTTTAATGCCTACGGTTCAATATTATATCTGTTGTTCGATATCTGCTGTTCGGCAATAATTTAATTTTTGAGGAGGTGGGCCTGATAATGGACGGGTAGATAAGCGAAAAGTTAAATAATAAGGAAAATGGGCTGAAAAATCAATCAAAAAAGTTATACACCAGCCGGGATTCGAACCCGGGTTCGAGCGTTGGCAACGCCCGGTGATGACCGCTACACTACTGATGTTCTCTATTTTTCTTTTCGTTTTTATGGTGCCCAGACCCGGATTCGAACCGGGGACAACTGCCTCTTCAGGGCAGCGCTCTCCCACTGAGCTACCTGGGCAGGCAGATAATCTACTGCTGAATCGCTCTTTCGGAATTGATCTTTAAAAGAGATACGGTGATTTTTAGTTTCTTTCCTTCCTGAAACAACTCAGGAAAGATTTTAACCGTTTTTGGGTATACTTAGGTATTTTTCAGTGGGCCCGCTGAGATTCGAACTCAGGACCTCCGCCATGTCAAGGCGACGTCATAACCGTCTAGACCACGAGCCCTCCAAGATGCATGTCTTCACTCCTTATTACAAAATGTGTTTGGAATAAGGTCTTAAAAAAGTTATACACCAGCCGGGATTCGAACCCGGGTTCGAGCGTTGGCAACGCCCGGTGATGACCGCTACACTACTGATGTTCTCTATTTTTCTTTTTCGTTTTTATGGTGCCCAGACCCGGATTCGAACCGGGGACAACTGCCTCTTCAGGGCAGCGCTCTCCCACTGAGCTACCTGGGCAGGCAGATAATCTACTGCTGAATCGCTCTTTCGGAATTGATCTTTAAAAGAGATATCAGTGATTTTTAGTTTTTTTCCTTCCTGAAATAACTCAGGAAAGATTTTAACCGTTTTTGGGTATACTTAGGTATTTTTCAGTGGGCCCGCTGAGATTCGAACTCAGGACCTCCGCCATGTCAAGGCGACGTCATAACCGTCTAGACCACGAGCCCTTTACCATGTGTATCGCTTCTGTTTCTTGCACCGAAGTGCAACACCATAGTACGCATCATCATTTATATAAGTTTTGGGTGGTTCGCGTTTTTTCTATTCGAATCAACCCCAGGAAAGCAAAAATTTTACAGGTTTTGCAAAGAATCTTTAGTTCTAGCTCCGTTTTCCGGGTTATCAACTTATAGTTCCTGCTCTACCTCATGAATGTCTCAAAATATTCTCTGCCTATTCCCTGTCCTCTCCCAATTGATTGCTTCCGGAAGACCTGTCCTATAAAATAGAATGAACACGCCTCTAAAATAGAATGAATGTAATAATTCCGCTGAGGGTAATATGAACGGAGCATCGGATAACACAGAAAAACCCCGGACAATCCAGGAAATCCAGGCAAAAATCGACGCTGGAGAAGCTGTTGTCCTTACGGCTGAGGAAATCGGCTCAAAGGTCAGGGCAGGGGAAAAAATCAGGTTTGAAGACATTGATGTCGTAACTACCGCAACTCGCGGGATCATGAGCGGAACGTATGCGGTCTTTTCCTTCAAAGTTTCCGAACCCGATTCTTTTGTAAAAGCTTCTAAAGTCCTGCTGAACGGAGTGCCGGCAGTAGTCGGGCCCTGCCCGAACGAAAGGCTTGGGGTCCTGGACCTTATCGTACTCGGGACAGCTCACAGTGAAACAGATCCTCGCTACGGAGGCGGGCACCTTTTCAGGGATCTGGTCGAAGGAAAGAGCATTACTGTGGACGTAACCACAAGTGGAGGAGACTTTTTTTCAGTCGAGACCCGTCTTTTCGAGATGCCTTTTGCGCGGCTTTATGCGACAAGACATGCCTTCAAAAACTACCGGGCATTCGTAAACCCGGGAAAAGAGGCTATTAAAACAATTTTCCATGCTCTGCCCTTTGAAGGCGAGTTCAGGGAACTGACCTTCTGCGGCTGCGGTGAGTTAAACCCGATTCAAAATGACCCAAAACTTGAGACAATAGGAATCGGGACAAGAGTCCTGATTAACGGGGCCGAAGGGTTCGTTACGGGTCAGGGTACCCGCAGTGCTCCGGATAATCCCAACCTTACGGGTTTTGCAGATCTTCATGACATGACTCCAGAGTATATGGGAGGCTTTGCAACCTCAGCAGGTCCCGAAATTATCAACACCTGGGCGGTCCCCATCCCTGTCCTTTCCCGGGAAATGCTGAAACATATCCTTCAGCTGGACAGCCAGATTCCGCTCAAACTGGTAGACCTTGCAGGCAGGCTCCCTCTTTGCGAGATCACCTACGGGGACGTCTGGGATAACGCCGACCTGAGTGTAATATACGAGCCAGAAAAATGCATTGACTGCAAGGTCTGCTGCGTGGCCGAAGCATGCCCTATGGGGGCAGTCAGCAAAGGAGAAAATGGAGCAGTGCACAACCCGGAACTTTGTTTTAACTGCGGACTCTGTATCTCAAGGTGCAAAGGAGAAGCCTTCAGCGCAAAGCTCGGGACTGTCAGCTGTGCAGTCGGAGGCTGCTTCAGAGATATCAAAGTAACCCTGCGCCAGTCAGACCGGGCAAGAGCGGTAAAAGCCGCAGAAGAGCTTAAGGCTCAGGTCCTTTCAGGAAAATTCAGGCTCAAGGAACCGGTGGAGAAAATAAGCTGGAGAGAATAAACCCGAAACCTTTGGAGAATTCGGAACCCCTGATAAATCCAGAAACTCTGGATGAATCAAAAAATCTGGTGCCAAAAAATCTGGTGCCAAAAAATCTGGTGCCTTTGAATTTATGGGAACTAAAGGCGGATGAAACAGGTGCTTTAAGATTTGTTGCACCTTTTTTGGCTCGCCTCATTGTCCTTCATATTTTTGTCTTACAATACGTTGAAGTTTCAGGGGTTTTAACTTTTGTTTTGATCTTTTTTCAGTGATTCCATGAAGCGTTTTGTTACATCTTCGGGACTCAGAGGGATATTTGGGGCTTTTGTGTTTCCCGGCTTAAGGATCACATGAATAAACGATGTCTGCCTGGCGTTCAGGGAATCTTTGTACAGGTATACGAGCTCCTCTTCCGCGTTGACCTTATGCGTGTTCTGTATCCCGCAGGCGTTTGCCAGGATTTCCAGGTCAATGTAGCGAAGCGCACAGGTTTCCTGGGAACCTGTAGAGCCGTAGGCCCCGTTGTCAAGGGCGAGGATGGTAAGGTTTTCCGGTGCTTCCCTGCCGACTTCCAGGAGAGCGTTTGGGTTCATTAGGAGGCTTCCGTCTCCATCAAATACCACAACCTGTCGGTCCGTGCGCAGGGCAATCCCAAGTCCTATGGAGGTGGTCAGTCCCATTGATCCGAACATGTAAAAGTTAAGGTCCCTATCCCTCGCAGCGTAGAGTTCCTTACAGGGTACTCCCAGGTTTGTTACGGTGAGTTCCCCGTCCAGTTCGGTAGCCACGGCAGAGATGGCATCGTTTCGGATCATGCGGGGCTCCAGGACCTTTTGGGTCAGGCGGAATTTGCAGACCTTTTCTTTCTCTGGTGTTTTCGGAGCTTTCTGGGTATCCCAGGCACAGCAGCTGGATCCTTCCCAGGTCCTGGGCGAGACCAGGGCAACGTGAGGGCGGAGGTTTTCGTATGCGTCCCTTATGACCTCCTCAAGGAGCCCAATTTTTTCAGGACCGTCTATGGTTGTATATGCGATCCCTGCTCCTTCAAGAATCCCGGGGAGGTGGACTCCCAGGGGGACCTGGGCTTCGATACCTTCTTTGTAAACGCCGCGCCAGCTTGTAAGGACAGGCAGGGGGATTTTGCAGATTACGTTAAGGGACTCAAGGGCATTGATCATGTTCCCAAGCCCTGTGCTCTGGATGAGCATCATGGGCTTTCCTCCTGCAAGGTAAGCTCCAGCGCAGATCCCTACCCCGTTTTCTTCCCTGGTCAGTTTGATTTCAGGAAAATTTTCCGAAACCAGGGGGAGCAGGTTCTTGATCCGGTCGCAGGGAAGCGTTGCAGCAAGGTCAATACCTGTTTTTTTCATGATTTCTATTACTTCTTCTTCCGGGTTTACCACGTACATACCTCTTACCATGCATATATCTTGAGTTTATTTTTCCCTTTGTTGAGTTTATCTTCTGTTTTTTTCTTTACTGATTCAGGATTTCGATAAGAGCCCGCAGGAACTCAGAGCTTCAGTTCCTCAAGCGGCACATCCGGGTTCGAGACAGTAATTTCAGGTTCAATCTGGAATAGTGTGAAGTCTTCCTTCAGCCGCTTGAAACCTCCGCCTGCAATATTCAGGAGAATGGTGTCGTCCTTTCCGACATTTCCGACTTCCACGGCTTTTAAGAGGGAGGCAACAGCAACGGTGGATGGAGGCAGGATGTCTATTCCTTCAAGGGACTCAAAAAGCGCTTTTGCGTCAAGGGCTTCTTCTTTAGTTACTGCATACATTATTCCGTCCGTATCGACAAGTGCATCATAGAGCCCGCCTGTCACGGAGTAGGGCGGTGCCCGGTTGGTAAGCACAGTGGCATAGGTCTCTTCGATCTGCTTCTTTGCATCTTTCATGTCAATTTCGGGAATGATCTCTCTTCTGCCTGCATGCCATGCATTATACATGGGGACGAAGGGAAGGTTCTGGGCAAGCTGGAGCTTTGGAAGCCTGGAACCGAAACTTCCGTCTTCCCTGAGGCGAAGAGATGCTTCCCAGGCTGAGATTCCTCCCGTCCCGCTTCCGACAGCCTGGAAGTAGTGGTCAGGCATCCTTCCTATGGTTACGGCCGCATCAAGCATTACAGTGCCCATTCCTTCTCTTCTGGCAACATTCCTGGCTCCTCCTTCAGGGACCATTCCCGGAAGTTTTGCAATTCTTCCTGCAAGATTGATAGCATCGGTGTAATCGTTCCCCGGAGTCATGCTGATAAGGTGAATTGAATCGGTCGGTTCTTCAGGCAGCCAGAGCTTCGGGATGCCTGGGTCGGGGACCACGATATAAACATCGGTTCCCGTAAGCGCCGAAACGTGTGCAAAAGCCCTCCCAGTATTTCCTGCAGAGGCAAGAACAATGGCTTTTCCTTCGGTTTCCTTGAGAAGCTGCATCGTAGGATGGGCTTCGAGTTCTTTGAAACTGCAGGTCTTGATAAAAGCTCCTTTCTCAGGCCAGTACCCGCTGAACCCTATGTACAGGTTCGAAAGTCCAAGTTCCCTCGCAAGAGCTTCACTTTTGTACGTGACGGGACCGGCTTCGGTAGTAAGCTCTTCCTGCACCGGGAGCCAGGAGTGAAACCTGCCTATCCCTGGCTGCTTTCTCAGCTCAAGCTTTTTTTCAAGGTATTCCGCCCGTAACAAGGAGTCGTCATCCTCACAGGTCAGCCTGTATTCCTGGCCGTATTCTCTGCCGCATTTCAGACATTTTAATATGAATCTTCCCATTGCTATCAAAGAAAATTGGGTTTCTTTTGCTACATATATGTTCCTGAATTCCGGACTTAATTTCCTTTATGTGTCATTATTTAAAATATATCGTCTTATCCGGCCAGTAGATCGTACTAAATGGAAGGCAGCGGAATGAGAATTTTCAAAAAATAAGCTTGCAAGCCGCGGGCAAGAACCTGGGAAGAAACAATATACGGAAGGTGAATAAAAATGTAATAAATTGAAATCTTTAGCTCAAACTCATTTGGGGTAAAAAGTATCTGTAGTTTCCTTTGCATGTTCGATATTTTTTCTGGTCCTGTCCGGGTAAACAAGAGTAAGTACATCCGGTTCCAGTCCTAATTCTTTGGAGTCATGAAGATAGTGTTTATCGCTCTCCCGTGAGATGTTTCCTATCCATATCTGGGCATTTGTCCTTCCTATTTTCTGGATCTCCACATTGTCAAAATCAAAAAAAATCTCTTCTATTTTAGGTTCAAGATGTTTGCTTCCGAACAGGAAAATGTAAACTTGAGCGAAGGGACTGAGGTGGTAATTTATCTGGACATCCGCGTCAGTCTTATCAAATTCAATTACCATACTATCAAGATGAATATATTTTCCTTCCCTGAACTGATTCGTATTAATTCCGGGCGTGACTCTTACAGCCATCAAAACAGCCGAGATGATCAGGGCGATCGTAATTATAGCTTTAACTTTCATGTGTCTAACGCTGTATTGGTATTCTTTTCTAATATATTTATTTCCTGCCGAATTCCGTTCCCTAAGGAAAAAGTACGGTTAATCTCTTCATGTCCGGACTAACTTTTTATCTGAATTCATAATGAAGGTATGAAATTTATAATGATGCATAACCTCATCCAATGAAGATATAATAATCATCCATATTCATCCGTAATCATCTCTCTTATTTTTGTACCCTTTTAATTTGTCCCGGATTCGTCCTTTCTATCCCAATTTATACAATAAGATTAAATAGTGCAAGAATAAAGCTATTTTATTCTTTTAACTATCTAAAAAACAAGAGTGAGGCATAAAAATATGAGCAAAGATATTAATTTCGTCTGTCCAAAATGCGGAAACAACTCCTACGTTCTCGGTGAGATCCGCACAACAGGCGGTTTCATAAGTAAAGTCCTCGACATCCAGAACAAAAAATTCACTCACATCACCTGCAAACGCTGCAAATACACCGAATTCTACCAGGCAGACAGCGGTATGCTGGGAAACATTTTCGACCTGTTCACCTGAAATCCGCGAATCAGGAACTCTTCTATGGAACTTTTTACACAACCCTTTTTTTAATTTTTAGATGATTTACTTTTCCCTCCCGAGTTTCGTTTCGGGAGCACGATGTCCCACCCGAGTTTCGTTTCGGGAGCACGATGTCCCACCCGAGTTTCGTTTCGGGAGCACGATGTCCTTTTCGCTGCGCTCAAGAGGACTGAATTACTTATAATCTGACCCCTACAACCATATTCGCTGCATCGGGTCGTTCTTGTCACGCTCGACGCAGGAGAGCGGTTTGCACGTAAAAATGAAGTAAAAGAAGAATCAGTTTCTAAATCTTTGGCGTTTTTTTGCGTTTTCAGCCAGTTATGATGCATTTCATCCTGACTTGCCTATTATATAATCTATTTTATTCTGCAAGGATCAGAATACAACAGCATTTTTTCTTCATTTCGTCGAGGGTAAGCTCTTCCAAGTTTTGAATGTGTTTGTGCATGAGCGGTGAGAATATCTTTATTGTTGCTTTATTTTCTTCGCTGTTGAATATTTCTCTTAGCTCATTTCGGTCCTTACACTCTGCTATTGTCTCAAGCAGTTGAATGAACTGTTTTCCTTTATCCTCTGAACAGCTGAAAATTTCGTTTTTCTCAAATATGTGAATGAGTTTTGTCTTTATTGGAATCTGCCCCACCTGTGTATCCTTTGCAGGATTGAAGTCTTTACTGATTGATGCAAGCAGGATAAACTGTTCCATGACCTCATCAACAGGTTCTATGATCCCTTCATTCTGTTGCCCGTAAGTGGACTTGTCAAGTGTTGAAACGATTCCTGTAGACCCTCCGAGAGTTTCCTCATTCTTTTCAAGAGTGAATATGCCGTTTGCCATTATGTATGCTCTGTTTCCTGAACATGGAGGGTTGTTTATGTCGTTTTTCGCTGTTTCATAGAATCTTTTCGGACTCGGGTTTGTCTGAGGTACTACAATCACGTCACAGGCAGGAATCAGGTGATTTCTTAAATCGGCGTTCAGATATTCGTAACAAATCATTAATCCTACGCGGAGGTCGTCCCGAAGTTTGAAAATGTGATTTATTTTCCCGGCTTTCATTCCTTCCTTAAAATAGATTTCACGCTCTTCTCGCGCTCCAAGCAACTTTTCGTTATGTACTATTTTTGAAGAAGGAATTACAACAGGGGAGATATTCTTCCTCAAGTCTTCTTCTTCAAACTCTCGGCTGAATATTTTTCCGTACTCTCCAAGCTTTCCTTCCGTCACATAATGGCTTCCCGCAACAACAATAACCTCATTTTCATCTGCAAATTTCTGAATCTCTTCAAGGTACTCAAAAGGAATGGAGAATTCCGGGAAAACCACAATATCCGCTTCATCTTTCACAGCATCCAGAATCGTCATAACCTTTTGACGATAGGCATCGTCGGTTGTGAGTTTCACAACGGAGTTTTCTCCATAAGCATTATACTTTAACTGAACAGCTGCGAGCTTCAAATCTCTATCAACGCAAACTCCATTGCAGCAATCACACTGGAATATTCTGGTTTTGTTGCCTCTTCCGACGCTTTCAAAATAGTCAATTGGCCTTAAAACAGGTTTTTTCTGTCCCGGAGTTGTGAAAGTGATTTCATCTTCTCCCTTCGGGAAGTAGCCAATCTTGAGGTAATCAATTTCAAGCAGGTGTTTTTCGATTTCTTCTTTGCTGAGAGCCCTGTTGAATAAAATCCTGTTAACGGTTTTAATCGTCAATTTCCCTTTCACTTTCTCGGGGTCATCAAATATTACCTCCAGCTTCCAGTTTTCATAAATTAAGTTTAGGCTGAAAGGTTCTTCAAAATAATCTTTTATCTTCTCATGAATATGCCCGAAGAAGTTCTCCAGTGCCTTGTATTCTATTGCACTGACTCTTTCATCAAGTTTTTTCAGGAGCTCTTTGCGTGTCAATTTGTCTTTTTCTTCAAATATCTGAGGGATATTCTCAAAAGAAACCCTTATGCTGGGGTTAACATCTTCAGGAAGAGTTTCAAGAACCTTCTTAACCAGTTCTTTCAGTTTTGGAACATTTACTTCTTCAAGTTCATTTACATCTTCCAGGATCTTAAGCAGCCCGATATATACGCAGAAGCACACATTTGCCTTTTCATAGGTTTCTTTTGCGTTCTGGAACTGCTCCACAGCCTGCCTGAGAAGTTCCAGTTCAGGCTGTCTGGAAGCAAGAGCTTCATTCACAAGTTTTCTTCCTCTGAGGTAGCAGGCGGTAGAAGAACACAATTTTAAAATTGTTTCATCCTCTTCCATTTCCTTCAGCTTCTCAATCGCCTGAAGGGCTTTTTCATATTCCTTCGCTCTCTTCTCTGAATTATTTTCAAGCCTCACATTTTTCATCAAAAAATCGATATATGCACTCAGCCCGGCTTCTGTAACCAGTTTTCTTTCGTGCTTTCGCTCATATTTGATAAAAAACTCCTGCTGTTCTTTGCATATTTGAAATGCTTCTCTCAGGCACTTCATCTGATTGTAGGGATTAGTTTCCTTTTCCGCCTGTTCTGTATTTAACTCAATAAGCCTGATTATCGACTCTGCCTTCCTGCCTATAGTCAGGTATTGCATGGGTTCCGTGTAAATCTCTAGTGCTTTTTCGTACCTGTTTTTCGCGTCTTCAATGCGCCCCATATCAGAAAGCAAGGTTCCTAAATTGTTGAGCATCGTTCCGGTATAGTTTTGTAAAAATTCATCTTGAGGGGATGATTGCAGAAGTTTTAGAGAGATACCAAGTCCGGTTTCGTAGGCATTTTTTGCTTGAGGAAATCTTCCTGCGTTCTGGTAAAAGTAGCCGACAGTGAAGATATTGTTCAGGTTCATCTGAAGGCTTTGCTGGAAAAATTCGTCTTCAGGGTCTTTTAAAAGGATGTCTGCAAAAAAGTTTGAAGCAAATCCGCAGATTCTCAGGACTTCATCGAGAGCGCCGAGGGATAGCAGCAACTGTCCCCTTATATTTATGGTATGGATGAGAATGTCGTTTGCTTTCGCTTGCTTTGCGGCTTCTTCGGCTTTTTCAAGTTCTTCTAAAGCTTCTTTGTTTTGTCCTTTCTGCATCAAGGATATGGTCTTATTGAGGTGGCCTATCGCTAAATCTCTCAAACTCCCGGACATGTTAAAAGAATGAATTCAGGGTAGCTTAAATTTTGCGTTTTTTATGCATCTATTGCTACAAAAAATTCGAGAATAAGAAATTATTCTCCTTTTTTCTTTGAATAAAAGGAAAGGATTCCGAAGGCGCGTGTACAAATTCGTGAAAATCAGGCTGTTCAGGCTGCGAGAAGGAAAATTTCAAACCGCTTCAAACTTTTCCCGCGTGAGTCTGACTTCTTCCCTTAGCTTTTCATTCCCCGGTTCTTTTTCACTCAGTTTTTTCAGGATATCAAGCGCTTTTTCAAAGTTTTCTTTTGCCTCTGCTTTTTGCCCTTTTTCGGAATAGAGGGTTCCGAGGTTGTTGAGGGTCATTGCTGTGTCTGAGAGGTATTCGGGGTTGTCCGGGGAGTTTTTGAGGAGGAGGGAATAGGTTTTGAGGGCTTCTTCGAATTTTTCTTTTGCTTCATCGGGCTCGCCCATTGTGAAAAGCAGTTCTCCGAGGTTGTTGAGGGTGTTTCCGGCGTACATCCGGTAAAATTCGTTTTCCGGGTAGGAAGCGAGGAGGTTCTGGCAGATTTCGATGCCGATTTCATATGCCTGTCTTGAGGAAGAAAAGTTGCCCATTCTCTGGAAAGTATTGCCGAGGTTTCCGAGGTTGTTGAGGTTCAGGTGGAGGGTGTCGGTGTAAAGTTTGTTTCCCGGATCTTCGGAGAGGAGTTTTTCGCTCATAATTAAGGAAAAGGCGTAGGTTTCGAGGGCTTCTTCAAGCATGTCCAGGGACTGGAGCAGCTGCCCTCTTACTTTCAGGATGTGGAACAAAATGGGTCCGTCTTCTGCTTTCTGGGCGGAGATTTCGGCTTTCTGGAGGGATTCGAGGGCTTCAGTGTTTTCCCCTTTTTGCATCAGGTCCAGGGTTTCGTTAAAATATTTTACTGCTTCCTCTCTCAATTTCTCGGGTGTTTCGGACATATTTTAACAAAAATGCTTGTAATGTTTTATAGGTTATGCTGCAGCTTTGTTTTTCCTCCATATGCCTGCTTTTCCCCAACTCCTTTATATATTATTAAAAGCTTAATTATAGATGTTCGAAATTCTATACCTTTCTTTAATCCACGTTTTCTGGGTATCTTGCTGCTATCGACATTAGAAAAGGAATGTACGGATAGAGGGGACAGCATGGACAGGGAAGCAGAGAAAGAAAAAAGGGATAACAGTTCAGACAGGGATGACGGTAAAGCTGCTGGAAAAAGCAAATATGAAAAACTGTACGTGATACTTGTAGCTATCCTCGTTGCAGCTGTCTTTTTCTACACTCTTTATATAGGGCAGCTTCTCTGGGGCGTAGTTATAGATCTCCTCATCCTGAGGCTTTACTACTACATGCAGCAGGAAAAGCGTTATTTCAGAGAATGCGATCTGAACGAAGACGAAGCCGGGATTCCGCACGACGCCGGGATGAAGCGGAGGGTCAGGCTGGCAAATATCTTCCTCGCTTTATTTGTGCTTGTGCTTGGCGTTTATTCATATCTTACTTTTCAGTTTGTCTGGGGGCTTGTGGTAGGACTGATGGTTCTGCTCTATGTCCATATGCTGCTGTTTTCCGGAAAAAACCTGTAAGAAAACCTGTAATTGCATTCTCAAAGCCCTTCCAGCCTCTCTTTTGTCAGAGTGGTTGCTTCTCTAAGCTTTTCATTTTCAGGCTGCTGGGTGAGCAGTTTTTCCTGCATTTCCAGGGCTCTTTCCAGGGTCTTTTTTGCGCTTTCGGTATCTTCTGGGGCTTGCTGCTTGAGGCAACTTCCTAACTGGCTGAGCGCAACTGAGAGTTCGGCCTGGTAGCCGAGGTTGTCGGGCTTTTCCTCAAAGAGTTTTTCATAGATTTCTACGGCTTCTGTCTGAATTTCACAGGCTGAATCCGGGGAACCGACTTCCAGGAGGAGGTATCCGTAGTTGTTCAGGTTTTCTCCGGCGTATGAGCGGTAAACGGCATTTTCGGGGTCCTTTGTGATGAGGTCCGAATAGATTTTACGGGCAGAGGAATAGGATTCGACAGCCCTGTCAACTTCGCCTTTTTTCCGGAGGAGATTTCCCATATTACTCAGGGTTGTGCCCATGTAATGCTGGTAATCGGTGTTTTCCGGGTCGTTTTCCAATAGTTCGGAACCTACTTTGAGGGCTTTTTCATAGGTTTCAAGAGCCCGGTCATACTCTTTTGCTGAGTAAAGGATCCCTCCGCGGGTAAAGAGAATATAGTAAAGGGCGTCCGTGGATTTCGCCTGTTTTGCAGATTTTTCGGCTTTGTCCAGGGTATCGAGGGCTTTATCCAGTTTTCCTTTCTTGATCTGGGTCACAGCACTGTGGATCTGCTTCAGGAGGAGAAGATTTTTTACCTTGCTTCTGGCCATATGAGAAAAATCCCCTTTGTTTTTTTAAATAGCTGTCGATATCGATTTACAGGCACAGGCTGATTTCCTCTGCACAAATTTCTGTGAAGATGATGTTTAATTATATATAGTAGATGCGGCATAGGTATGTAAAAAATATCTAAAAACCTCTTACAGGTTAATTTTGCAATTGATTTTCTGATCAAGTTTTCTACTCTAATGTCCCCAGCAAATAGTATATAATAAAAGGTTTCTATATATTGTATATATAGTGGTAGGTTAATTTTATATACCGTAAGTTTATATAATTAGCTGAAGGATGGATGGGGTTGCAGTAACATCAGGAGTCTGTTATTGTAGCAGCCGTCTTTGTCCATTATTCTACCATTAAGTTTATTGTTTTTTCAAAAGCGTCAAGTATATAATCTCGATCAGATAACGTCTATCAAATAACGTTCGAATATGTGAGCTAACCATGGTGTATAACAATAATCAGAACATAGACGGGTCTTCAGAGAATATGGACAGGCAAGCCAATGAAGTAGTGGAGAAGTCTGCTCCGAAGTTAGACACGTCTGCGGCCGACCAGATACAGGATGAGCCTGCTCATCAGATACAGGATGAGCCTGCCCATCAGATACAGGATGAGCCTGCTCATCAGATACAGGATGAGCCTGCCCATCAGATACAGGATGAGCCTGCCCATCAGATACAGGATGAGCCTGCTCATCAGATACAGGATGAGCCTACTCATGAGTCTACTCAGGTCATGGCCGAGTCTGAGTTAAGTGAAGAAATAGATGAAGATATGGACATCGGCTTCCAGTTTGAAAACACTTCGAACATCGAGGTCCCAAAACTCCTTATTGACCAGGTTCTGGGGCAGGAACATGCCGTGGAAGTGGTAAGGAAGGCCGCCAGTCAGAGGCGGCACATCATGATGATAGGGACTCCGGGTACGGGAAAGTCCCTGCTTGCAAAGGCAATGGCAGAACTTCTTCCTAAAGAAGAGCTCAAGGATATCCTTGTATATCCTAACCTGGAAGACCTTAACAATCCCAAGATAAGAGAGGTTCCCGCCGGGAAGGGCCGAGAAATTGTCATGGCTCACAAGATGGAGGCAAGAAAGAAAGCCCAGGCCCGGAACATGCTTATGATGCTCTTTGTTGTAGGTATTATCATCTATTCTTACTTCGTCGCCCAACTGCTCTGGGGTATCATTGCAGGCATTATGATTCTCATGTTAACCCGCCAGTTCCTGCCCAAAGAGGAAATGATGATTCCGAAGTTGGCGGTTTCAAATTATGATAAGGAGCACGCCCCGTACGTCGATGCAACCGGAGCCCATGCAGGCGCTCTGCTTGGAGATGTCAGGCACGACCCCTTCCAGTCCGGAGGACTTGAGACTCCTGCCCACGATAGGGTAGAAGCCGGGGATATCCACAAAGCCCACAAGGGTGTGCTTTTCATTGACGAAATCAATACTCTGAGACTTGAGTCACAGCAGAGCCTCCTGACTGCACTTCAGGAAAAAGAATACCCGATTACCGGCCAGTCCGAGAGAAGCTCGGGGGCTCTTGTTAAGACCGAGCCTGTGCCCTGTGATTTTATCATGGTCTCAGCAGGGAACCTGGATGCCGTGCAGAAAATGCACCCTGCACTCAGGTCGAGGATAAAAGGCTACGGTTACGAAGTCTACATGCGAGATTCCATGGCAGACTCTCCCGAAAACCGGAAGAAACTGGTCCGCTTCGTTGCCCAGGAAGTCGTCAGGGACGGGCATATTCCTCACTTTGACGAAGGGGCAGTAGAAGAAGTAATCAGGGAGGCCAGAAGGCGTGCGGGCAGGAAAGGTCACCTTACCCTGAAGCTCCGTGATCTTGGCGGGCTTGTGCGTGTGGCAGGAGATATCGCTCACTCCGAAGGGGCTCCGATCACAACTGCCGAGCATGTGCTTTCAGCAAAGAGGATCGCAAGGTCTATCGAACAGCAGCTTGCAGACAGCTACCTCGAACAGCGTAAGGAATACGAGTCCTTCCTGAGGAAAGGTTCGGCTGTAGGCAGAGTCAACGGACTTGCAGTCATGGGTGGAGATTCGGGAATCGTACTCCCCATTGTCTCCGAAGTTACGCCTGCACTCTCAGGAGCCGAAGGCCGGATCATTGCAACCGGGAAACTCAAGGCCATTGCAAAGGAAGCCGTGCAGAACGTATCCGCAGTGATAAAGAACATGACAGGTACTGACATTTCCCGTCACGATGTCCACATCCAGTTCGTGGGGACATATGAAGGTGTGGAAGGGGACAGTGCATCGGTTTCAATAGCAACTGCCGTAATCTCTGCTATTGAAAGGATCCCTGTGGACCAGACTGTTGCAATGACGGGCTCGCTTTCCGTCAGGGGAGATGTCCTGCCGGTTGGCGGGGTCACCTACAAGATAGAAGCTGCAGCCCAGGCCGGATTGAAAAAAGTCATTATACCAAAAGCCAACGAGGCAGACGTTCTTGTTGAAAAGGCATACAGGGAAAAGATCCAGATCATTCCTGTTTCCTCAATTGCGGAAGTAATGGAACACAGCCTTGTGGGTCCCAGGAAGAACACAATTATCGAAAAACTCAAAAATATTACAAAACTAAGTTTCGATATCCCGGAAGTTACACCCGCTTCCGTACAGGCTATGAACCTTTTCGGGTGCAGGAACTGAGCATGAATAGTATTATGCAGGACATTAAATTTTATGACTGCAGGGTGATAGAGGGCAGTTCCACTTCTATCATTCTGGATAACGGAAAGATCGAAGAAATATCCAGAAACTTCACAAAGGGGGCCGGAGTAAGAGCCCTTTGCGGGGGTTCCTGGGGTTATACGGCTGTTGAAGGGGATATAGACCTCAAACACGGGGTCGATGTTGCCTCAAAACTTGCTTTTTCTATGAATGCGAGCACCCCTAAAGAAGAAGTCGAACTTGCAGCCATAAATCCTCCCGGTGTAAAAGATCTTCCTGAAATAAGGATTGACCCGAGAGATATTGCAATTGAAGAAAAAGTAAACCTTTTAAAGAGTATTGAGGAACATGCAAAGATTGCAGGCGTTCACAGTACCAAGGTAATGTATCTCGAATCAGAATTCAAAGTCCAGTACCGGAGTTCCGAAGGGCTGGAATGCGAATATGAACTTTTGAATGTCGGTTTTGCAGTTTCTGCGGTTGCTTCGGAAAACGGCGTCTACCAGGCAGGTAGGGAGAGCCGTTTCGGATACGGTTATGAGCTTTTTGAGAAAGAAAATGTTCTCGAACTTGCAGGAAAAGCAGGAAAGACCGCAGTTGAGCTCCTGAAGGCTAAGACCCCTAAAGGCGGAGAAATGCCTGTGGTGCTTGACCAGGAGCTGGCAGGAGTCTTTGCTCATGAAGCCGTAGGACATGCTTCGGAAGCAGACCTGGTGCTTGAAGGGGACTCTATTCTTGAAAACAGAATAGGAGAACAGATAGCATCCCCACTTGTCACGATCATTGATGACCCTACTCTGCATGAGTTCGGGTATTATCCCTTTGATGCCGAAGGTTCCGAATCGAAAAGGACCGAGATCATCAGGGACGGAGTTTTTAACTCCTATCTCCACTCCCGCGAAACTGCAGCCAAACTCGGCGGTACTCCCGGAAACTGCAGGGCACAGGGTTATTCCATGCCTGTTGTCAGGATGAGCAATACCTTCATCGACAACGGGGATTCCATATTTGAAGAGATGCTGGAAGAAGTCAGGGACGGTATGTACCTTGTAGGGTCAAGGGGCGGGCAGGTAAATACCGGAGAAGGTATCTTTCAGTTCAATGCCGAAAAAGGGTACCTTATAAGGAATGGAGAGCTTACCGGGCTTGTAAGGGATGTTTCTCTCTCCGGCAAGACCCTTGAGATCCTCAACCAT
The DNA here is from genome assembly GCF_000970085.1 of Methanosarcina siciliae T4/M. NCBI lineage: Archaea > Methanobacteriati > Methanobacteriota > Methanomicrobia > Methanosarcinales > Methanosarcinaceae > Methanosarcina > Methanosarcina siciliae. Next base: position 1,596,422 of record NZ_CP009506.1, read on the forward strand.
GTAACCCTTGTGGGCAATGACCTGAAAATGACCGCCGGAAGATGCGGAAAAGCCGGGCAGCTTGTCCCCGTATCGGACGGTTCTCCTCATATTGCAATCTCAAAAGCCCTTGTAGGAGGTGCCTGAAAGTGTACGAGCTTGCAAAAAAAGCCCTGAAACTGGCAGAAGAAGCGGGGGCTGAAGAAGCTGAAATTTATTATTTCTCAAACCACTCCACTGGTGTCAATTTCAAAAAGGATTCCCTTGAGAACGCTAAAGACCGTTTTTCGGAAGGACTGGGAATCCGTGCCATTGTAAACGGTGCGGTGGGTTTTGCCAGCACCAACTCTGCAAGGGAACTCGAGAACGCCGTAAAGATTGCGGTTGCAGAAGCTCGGGTCCGGGAAAATGATCCGGACTGGGTATCGCTCCCTTCCAACGGGAAGTACCCTGAAGTCTCAGGCATCTTCGACAAAAAGGTCGAGGCTCTTGAACTTGAAGAGTGTATTGGCTATGCCGTAGAACTCGTTGACGGGACAAAAGCGATACCCGGTACGCTTCCTACTTCCGGAGGCTTTACCCGCTCAAGGAGCAGGCGTTTGATCCTGAACACAAACGGAATAGAAGTTGAAGAAAAATCAACGGCAGTATCCGGTTTTGTAGATGTGATTACCATAAACGGGGACACCTCAACAGCCTATGACTTCGCTGTTTCCCGCTCCCTTGATATTGACTTTTTTGCTCTCGGAAAAAATGCTTCCGACCTTGCACTGAAGTCCAGGGAAGGAATAAAAATCGAGCCGCAGAAAACCGATGTTATCTTTCATCCGTTTGCCTTTTCGGACATCCTCGATGATGCCCTTGCCCCTTCGCTTGATGCGGACAACGTGCAGAAAGGAAGGTCGGGACTGATCGATAAACTCGGAGAAGAAGTGGCTGTTCCGGAACTGTGCCTTTACGATGACGGGCTGGTTGAAGCAGGCATAGAGACCGCGGCTTCGGACGATGAAGGCGTTCCTTCGCAGCATACCACTGTCATTAAAAACGGTGTGCTTGAAACCTATCTCTATGACAGCTATACCGCAGGAAAAGCCGGTGTGAAGAGCACAGGCAACGGCTCAAGGTCCTCCTATACAAGCCCCCCCTCAGTAGGGCTCAGGAATTTCGTTATCGACTACCCTCAGGAAGACATTATTGCAAATACTGCCTCCGGGATTTTCGTAACCACGATCATCGGGGCCCATACCGCAAACTCAATCTCCGGGGACTTTTCCGTGGAAGCCCGAAACGCTTTCACAATCAAGGACGGAGCCCTGGACAAACCCATAAAATCCCTCATGATTTCGGGCAACGCCTTCGAACTCCTGAAGAACATCACAGGCGCAGGCTTTGATATAAGGAAAGTCGGAGGCATAATCACACCTTCAATCCGGGTTTCCGGCATGAGTGTAATAGGGTAAAATATGAGTGTAATAGGACTGGAAATCCCCTGAATCGCTGCACTCTGGCTTTTTTTGACTTCAGGGTCCTCAGGTGCCGGGAACTTAACCCCGGGTAAACTCCTGAGGTCAAATTCTTTTTTTAATAAATGTAAATCATAAACCTATGGTCTGGATATTCTGCTTTTCTTGTCTATCGATTTTGGTTTTTATTCCTCCGGGACCTCACCTCTGACCACGAGTACAGGTATTTTTGAATGCCTCACAACGTTTTCAGCTACGCTCCCGAGCAAGAACCTGTCAATTCCGGTTTTCCCAAGGGTCCCAACTACGATCATTTCAATGTCGTTCTGTTCCGCAAATTCTATTATTTTATCTGCGGGGTGTCCTTCAAGCAGTACGGGTTCCACTTCCACTCCGGAAGCTTTAGCAGCTTTCTTCACAGAAAGTGTAGCTGTCTCTCCTTCCTTTCTGAAATGGTCTATTGCAGCCTGTTCCCATCCAAAACCCCTTACAGGATGGGTCATCGGGACTAACACATATACAGCGTAAAGTTTAGCTCTGCTAAGCATTGAAATTCCAATCGCCATATCAACAGCTTTTTTGACGAGGACCGAACCATCGGTTGCAACCATTATTTTCTTATAAGTTCCTTCTCTCATACCTTACCCCCTCTTTTTTATTTCCCTGTAAAGTTATTTTCCTCTCATTGCGGGATAAGCTCTGTTTTCTGAAGCCTATCCTGCATAATCTCCATATAATGCATGTAAGTGCACACATAATGTAAGTTCACACCTGCTCCACACATATCCTGCTAATTATTATATGCCGTTTTTCATATATTCCTAAGCAATTTATAATATCTTCCGGCACCGGAACTAAAATACAGCCAATTTAAATATCTTTGGCAGGTATTTTTACCTTTTTTGTTCCTATTCCTGGTTTTTTATTTTTTAGGCGGAAACACCTTTCCTCCGTTTTATGCGCTAACTATTTTTATTAACCTGCCATTTCAGGATAAAAATTCTCTTAACTCAGTGTTTTTCCCTCTTTTCTTGCACAAAAGGGTGTTGCCTTTTCTACATGCCACAACGTTTATATACTGGATCTTCGTCAGAAGAGTTTGGTGAACGGGTAACGCTCAAAATCAAATAATATTGATTATAATCAAATCCAACATATTTTTACCTCCTCCAAAAATCCCCGTTCACTAATTTGCTCTTTACATTTTTTGTAAGTTTATACAAGTAAACTTTAGTTTAATTTTATCCATTTGTCTTTCCTTTGATGTTTTCTTCTTGTTTTTTTAAACAGTAGCCTATGAAATAAAATCTTTTCAGGAAATACTTTTCCGTTGTCGGGAATCTTTACTATGTGGGAAAATTTTTGTTGTTTTGAAAAGCTGCAGATTTCAAATTTCCCCTATCTTTTATCTCGGATTTCATTCCGGGCTTGAAGATATAAGGAATTCCAAAAATTGCAGGTACAAATCCAAAAAGTAAATAAAATCAAAAGGCATGTCAGTAAAACTCAAAAAGGCATGCCGAAAAAAATCTAATAGGCATTTGAGTTTTAAGCGACTAAAGTTTTAAGCGAGTAAAATAATTCCTTCCCGAAATGCTTTTTTCTTAGATCTTCGAGGCATCAGGAAGCCATGCCAAGCAATAATAACAAAACTACGAGCCTTACAAACATGCTTATTGCCATAGAATACGCAACAATCTGGGTCCCAAGGCGTGTCCCGAAAATAGCTACTTTTCTCGGGAGCTGGCTGCGGACAGCAAAGATGGGGAGCATGAACATGCTACCTAGCATAAGCACGATCATTGCCTGCACATTTGTAATTTCTCCAGAATGGATCATGGGTCCTAGAAGTGAAATCCCTAGTATGGGGCTTGCAACGTAACTCGTCAGGGGGACTATTGTCTCAGGGGGGATTTTAAATAACTCGGCAAGGGGAAGCACACTGAATATCTCGAAAGCTCCGTGCTCCTGAAGGACAAAGATGATAGTGGTTGCCAGAAGGTAAACTCCTGCAATCTTCAGAAAGACCCTGAACTCTTTCTTAAACGCTCGTTTTAACGCTGTCTTCAGAGGCACTTTTTCCGTGTTCCGGGTTTCGGGGGCTTTGCAGGAATCACCCTCAAGAAAAAGCTTGCTTGCAACCGCAATTACCAGGATCTTGAACACTGCGGTGACCACAAATACAAGAGAGTAAAATCCCCCGACAATGAGCCCGAGTGCAGGTAGTACTATAGGGATCTGGTAGGTGAAAAGTTCACGAAAGTAGGCAGGGGTTGCGTTCATCATTGAACAGAGCACGACCTCTCTGTCGTTAAGGCAGTTTTCCTTTTTTGCCTGAAAAAGCATGCTGTTTGCAGCAACAGCAGACCCGATTGCCACAACGAAGGCTGAAGCACAGGTTTCTGGCAGGTTCGTATAGGCAAAAATAGGGCTCACAAGTTTTGAGATTTTCTGCATAAGGCCGAGTTCCACAAGTACGCTGGTACCTACAAGCCCCACAAAAATCATTACAAGTATCGGGAGAGCAAAATCCAGTACACTGAGAAAAAGTTCTATCATTGAAGCTTATTTGGGGCGGGCAGGTAAATCAATATATCCCGAAAAAATTCGGGACTCCTGCCCTGAAAATTTCCTGTTTTTGAGGTTAATGTTTTAACATTTTGAGTTTGTACGTAGCGTTTTACCGTTGATTTCTGTATTTATGGCCGGTATTTTACATCTGGTATTGCATTCTGTATTATTCAGTTTCAGTCTCTCTTACGACAAGTACGGCCTTTCTGGAATGCCTTACCACATTCTGAGCCACGCTTCCCAGTAAAAACCTCTTGACTCCTGTCCTGCCATGTGTCCCCATCACGATAAGGTCTATATCATTTTTTTCTGCAAACTCGACAATTTCATGCGCCGGATTCCCTTCAAGGATTACGGGTTCGACTTCAACATTCGCGGCTTTTCCTCTGGTCTCGACATAAGCTGTTGCTTCCTTTCCTTCGGTAGAGAGGTGCTCTTTCATTGCTTTATCCCATCCCACATCTCTCGGATGGGTCAGGGAAAGCCCTCCGGGTGCGATCACGTATACAGCATAGAGCTTTGCCTCGCCCAGTCTTGCGATCTCAATCGCCGTATCAACCGCTTTTTTGACGGGTTCCGAACCATCGGTTGCAATCAGTATCTTCCTGTAGATATTGCTATTCATGCCTTACTCCCCTTTTTCTTTTCAAGTTCTTTATGTTAATAGGGCAATAATCCTTTATATAGTATCAGTTCGGAAGAATCCAAAAGGGCCAATTAATACTTCACTGAACTCAGGAAGTTTGAATGCGCGGAAAGCCGCCGACGGAGGCAGTGCCCCTGTTTGCTTTTAAATTGAAAAAAGGATTCCAAGGTTCAGGATTCCGAAGCAATATCAACAATTAGCTGTGGAAGGAACACCCCAGATATTTAACCTCGAAATTACAACCCTGGCAGGTTCCGTTACTGAATTTATTCTTTAACGCCTTTCCACTTCCGCAAATGCAAGGGCATGGGTGGGACAGGCTTCCACACAGGCAGGGAGTTCTCTGCCATCGCAGAAATCGCATTTTATTACGGTTCCGTTTTCTGTCCGGCTATCGATTATTTTGTAATTGCAGAGCATGGAAGAGTTCCTGCATCCTGTAGCAAGAATTAACTGGTACAGAGATAAAAAACGGGTGCAGACGGTCGAACATGTCCAGCAGTCCACGCAGCGCTCAAGATTGAGGATTACCGCTTCCGTATCTGTGTCCTGGGTAAGGGCTTTTGTGGGGCAAACCGAAACACAGGATGCGTCCTTGCAGTGGCGGCAGGTGACCGGCATGGAGGCTCCAAGGGCAGGAAGTAACTCCACAGAGATGCGTTTTCCCGGGGCAGGGTCTTCTCTTATTGCCGAAAAGATGTTTTTGCTCTTTGAATGTGAAACAACACAGGCAATTTCGCAGGAATGGCAGCTCATGCAGCGCTCGGGCCGGATTATCAGGTCTTTCATACTAACCTCCTCTTTATTTCAAGCCCAGTACCTTTCTTTTTCCTTCAATATGCTCAAGCATCAGATCTGCAGCTTTGAAAGGATCAGGCTCAACGGCAAAGCTTGCTCCAACAACGTCGTCCAGGCCTTTAGTCAGCAGAGCCGTAATTTTACTGAGTGAGCCTATCCCAAAAGCTCATTTAATCTAATTATTGCTGCTACCATTACAACTCCTAAATATGATGTCTCTTTAATTTCATATCTTGGAAATACTTTCTTGCATGACTCTATCCAGCTAAAGAACCTTTCTACTATGCTTTTCTTTTTTTATTCTTCCTGATCTACCTTTATTGGTCTTCCTATCTTCTTTTTCTTCCGATTTCTTTTATTTACTGGTATATTGGACTTTATTCCTCTTCTCCTGTTATATTTTCTAATTTTAGCTGTATCATACATTGCATCAGCTGTTACTTTGGAAGGCCTGTTAACAGGCCTTCCTATAGGTCTCTTTATATTGAAATTTTTAAGTGTCGGTATATAAAGTGTAGAATCATTCTTATTTGCAGGAACAATAATAATCGAAAGAGGTAGACCTTGTAAATCTACTAAAACGCTTATTTTTATTCCTTTTATTTTTTTGTGACCATCGTAGCCGATATTCCCCCTTTTTTAGCCGGAACATCCTTTGTATCAGTAAAGCATTGAGAAAGATCTATTTTATCCAAATCGTAACCTTTGTTCAAAAGTTCATTGAAAATCTTCTGATAGATACCATGTTCACACAGATATAGATGAAATCTATGAACTGTTGACTTTGATCCATATCTCTTGGGAACGTCTTTCCACGTACAACCGGTCATAACAACGTAAAAAATACCATTCATTAACTTCCTCATATTTGCACGCGGCCTTCCTGTAAGTGGTTTCTGTGGAGGAAGATAAGGTTCTATGGAGTTCCATAGAACATCATCGATTTCACGAAATGACATAAAAGTAAATTTATAATTTCAACATAATATTACTTTTGGGATAGGCTCAGTTTTTATTTACTTCCCGAAATTCAGTCTCAGCTTCCTGAATAGGGGGTTTTCTGAAACTTGTGATCCTGAAATATATTGAGCTAATCTTATCCGGTTTCCGAAGTTCAATTTCTTCAGTTAGGAAAAAATATTCAGGATTATCATATGTTATTATTTTATATACCTTTTTAAAAAAAAGCAACTTGTTAATATCTATTTTTATTTGTTTTCTCAGCTTGAAGCATTAAAAACTCAAATCATAAGTACAGTACTTCGCTAAAAATCTCTTCTCCATGTCTTCTCTCCATTCGTTTACCTCAGGCACTCCACTACTAATCTAACCTTCAACTTTCGTCTCAGCCATTCTTCAATGAGTAGTATAAACATTTCAAATCTGAACTTATCTTCATCTATTACCTGAGGACCTCTTTTAACAATCGTAAAATGTTTTTTCTGAAGGTATAACCATATGTTTTTTAACAGGAAAGATATCAGTGCATAAAAGTACCTGATAATTGCGTTTTTAGATGAGGTCTTTGGTTTGACCACATTCCTCATCCTGTATGAAGATTCAATAGCAAATCTTCTTCTGTAAACCGTACTGACCTTTCTTGGAGACCATTTGATTCCAAAAACGACAAAACCAAGGTTTTCACATCCTTTTTTATCTCTTTTCCCTTTCAGATACTTGACATCAATAATAATGTCTAGAAGAATCTTTTTCTTAGAGTTTTTCATGACATATTGTTCGCTACGTGCCTTTATTCCCTTTCAGGATCTGTTTCATCCGTTTTCCTTTCTTGACAACTGGAACTATATGTGGAACCTGGTTACTTTGCAAAAATTTAAACACGTCAATAGAATAAAACTCTCTATCCAGGCAGAGAATTTTAATGTTAAAGTTCAGTTTTTTGATGAGGCTGATAAAATGGGAGAGGTATTCAACTTTTGTTTTATCCTTTTCGACAGGAAGAACAGATATGGTAAACCTCTCATTCTTGTTAATGATATAAAGAGAGACATATGAGTAAAAGGAGTTTGTTGACTTTTTAGCCTGCCCACATATTACATATTTTTCATTAGATGGATCTTTTTTTCCGTAATAAGGATCATTGGTATAATCAACAGCGAATTCATAACTTTTGCCTGTTTTCAGGGTTTTTATGAGTTCTTGAAGGAGAATCTTTTCATTCGATTTGATCAGTTCTTCCATGTTTAGTTTTTTAAGATGGCATCGTAGAGATGTTTCGCAAGCAACATTCTGATACTGTGTTGCAACAGAATGAACAGAATTCCTGTTGACTGACATACTCACAACGGTACGAAAAACGTCTTCACTTGTAAGAGAACCATTGATCTTGATGGTCACATGATCAGTGAGAGACCTTAATACGGCATCAATACATTCTTTTGCCTTTAATTCAAGTTTAGGATTATTTCCGGGCTTATATGATAAAAGAGACATAGGAGGGGCATTTTAATCATATATAAGGGTATCGGAAAACCGTTTTTACGAGGAAATGAAAATTAGCGAAGTACTGAAGTAGTTCGTAAAATAATAGGTTATATGTAAGTACACTATAGATCACATTAAAATAGGAAGATGAATTGAAGAAGATTAGTTGAGTAGAAGAAAGATTAACTGAATATATTAAATACCCTGAATAACGTAGATCAAAGTATACAGATGAGAAAAGCCCGGTGAAATGCATAAATAAATCAGCACCTGAATCGTCAGGTATATTTATGCCAGAAGATAAGGGCCTCAGTACGCTGAATATAAAGGATAGGAAGAAGAGGCGTAAGGAAGAAGAGGTATCCAAAAGGATACGAGATTCGTAAAGAATATTGAATCTGTAAAAGGATACGAGATCTGCAAAAAGTATAAGTAACCAACCCTGGCGAATATAGGAGAATTAATGGTAAATAGCATTATCAGGTTTTTATATCTTAGGATGAAGAACTAAGAAGTAGGAAATAAAATAATATGAAGTGAGACTTATATCAAGGTGCCTTGAAATACCCGGAAATAATATAATTCTGTCTCCCCTATCGCAAAAGTGACTTTGATGGTGAATTTTTGTGAAAAAAGATCTTATGGATATTCTGGCTTGCCCTATATGTAAGGGCGATCTGATTTTGAACGTTGTTGAAGAAAATGAAGAAGAGGTCATATCCGGAACCCTCTACTGCCCGGTATGTAAAGAGCATTATCCTGTAGATGAGGGGATTCCTAATTTGCTTCCTCCGGACCTCAGGAACTGATGTGAGGGTTGAACTTGGAGCAGATATTCCAGAATGTTATCATTAACCGGCAGGAAATAAACTCTATAGAGTTTGAAAAAGAAAGCATTGAGATCCCTCTCTATCCCGGTGAAGAGGAGACTTTCGAAATCCTGATTACAAATCACGGATCTCCAACCCATATTCACCTTTCCGTTAGTGAAGAACTGAAAGGTCAGATCACTTTTTTGCGGGACAACCCCTATGTGCTCCAGAAGGAATACGTATCCGCAGTTGCAAGAATCCCGCAGGAAGGCAGGGTACTTACAAAAGGTCAGATCTTCATCACCGCAGGGTACGGTTCAAAAAAGAAAGGTTTTCCTGTCCAGCTCGGAAAGGTCGAGGCAAAGCCGCAGGATCTCTCAAAGGACGAGCCTGGGAAATGGGAAGAAGATACTGAAGAATTTATATCTTCAAGGCCTTCAGTGTCAGAGCCTGTAAAGAAAACCTCACGTCCGAGGACAGGAGGCGGTTCTGGCGGGATTCTGGGGGGCTTTAAAGGAGGGATTTCTTCTCCGGGAAAAAGGACCCGAATAGGTACGGGGAAGAACGAAAGATTTCCACTGGTCCTGGCTTTCGGAGGTTTTTTGCTGCTCATGTGCTTATTCTTCCTGTACTTCATCCTGCCAGCCGGACTCCAGTTCAATGTCAGTTTTATTCAGGCCCTTTTATTCTCAATCCTGTTTGTGACCTGTACCACTTACATCCTGCTAAACATCATGGAAGAAGGTTGAGTAACGCCGAAAGACCTGGCTTGTATCCTATTTTGCAGTCCGGATGAAATCTATTTAGCCAGAATAAGATTTTCAGAAAAGTAATATTCCCGGTTAGCAGGATTTTTCGATAAGCTCGCTTATCTTAATTTCTTTCCTGCTTAATTTCTTTCCCGTATCTTTTCCTAATTAAATTTTTCAGGTCTGAGTTTTTCCGGTTCTTTTTTAGTTTTTTCTAAGGCGTCGTTGTAAGCAGGACTCGGTTTCCGTTTACTATTTGAGTTTGTTCTTTTAGGGAATTAGAGAGTATTTTTTATATCATGAAGATATTGGTATTGTGTTCGTACACAAGCATTGAAGTAAAGCATTTGATATATTATCTGATTGTTTTTTAGTCTAAAATTCACAGGAATCTTTTGGTCTAAAACCCTTTATTAGAAAAATTATTGAGGAAGCTTACCCATGAAATATATCGTAGTTACCGGTGGGGTGATGAGCGGGCTTGGGAAAGGCATTACCATCGCGTCCATCGGCAGAAATCTGAAAAATAAAGGTTATAAAGTTACGGCTATCAAGATTGACCCTTACATCAATATTGATGCAGGCACCATGAGCCCCTACCAGCACGGGGAAGTTTTTGTGCTCAGGGACGGTGGCGAAGTTGACCTGGATCTCGGAAACTACGAGAGGTTCCTTGACACGGAACTTACCCGAGACCACAACCTTACCACAGGTAAGGTTTACCAGGAAGTGATCGCCAAGGAGAGAAGAGGGGACTACCTCGGAAAGACTGTTCAGATTATCCCCCATATAACCAACGAGATCAAGAATAGGATAAGAAAGGTTGCAGCCAGGAGTGGGGCTGATATCTGTCTTATCGAGATCGGAGGGACTGTTGGAGACATTGAGAGTATGCCTTTCCTTGAAGCTGTCCGTCAGATGCACAGGGAAGAACCTTCCGAAAATATTGTCTTTATTCACGTCACCCTTGTTATGGAAGACCTCCAGGGCGAGCAAAAAACCAAACCTTCTCAGCATTCGGTGAAGGAACTCCGGGCTCTTGGTCTGAGCCCTGAAGTGATAGTTACGAGATCAGGGACTCCCCTTCAGGAAAGTGCCAAGGAAAAAATCGCCTTGTTCTGTGATGTGCCTCAGGAACTGGTTATCAGCGCTCATGATGCCGCTGATATTTATGAAGTGCCTCTTGAGATTGAAGAGCAGGGCCTGACCACCCAGCTCATGAAGCACCTGAAGCTGGAGTCCAGTGTAGAGGACAATGGATGGAGGGAAATGGTTGCAAGGATGAAGTCCACAACTGAAGAGGTCAAGCTGGCAATCGTGGGCAAATACACAAACCTTGAAGACTCTTACCTCAGTATCCTTGAAGCTGTCAAGCATGGAGGAATTGATAATGGTTGTAAGGTTGAAGTCAACATGGTTGAGGCTGAGACCCTGGAAGAAGACCCTGCAGAGATTGAGAAGCTAGGACAGTTTGACGGCATCCTGATTCCCGGAGGTTTTGGAGAACGCGGAACTGAAGGCAAGATGCTTGCAATCAAATTCGCCAGGGAAAATGATATCCCATTCCTCGGAATCTGCCTGGGCATGCAGCTTGCTGTGATCGAATTTGCCAGAAACGTCGTAAATCTTGAAAACGCAAACAGTACGGAGTTTGATGAAGACACTCCTTACCCGGTAATTGACATCCTCCCGGAGCAGACCGGAGTTGCGGATATGGGCGGCACCATGCGCCTTGGGGACTATGACGCTATCCTCAAAGAAGGTTCCCTTGCTACAAAACTCTACGAAACTAATTACATTGTCGAGCGCCATCGCCACAGGTATGAGGTGAACCCCGATTTCGTGGACAGGCTTGAATCCTTTGGCATAATCTTTTCCGGCAAAAACAAAAACAGAATGGAAATCGCCGAAATTCCCGGCAAACGTTTCTTCTTTGCCTCTCAGTTCCACCCCGAGTTCAGGTCAAGACCGGGCAGGCCGTCTCCCCCGTTCAAGGGCCTCGTCAGGGCAATGTGCAAATATAAAAAGGAAAAGGAAGGCCAGTAATCCTAAAGGAAGGACAATAAACCCTACCAGAGTGATTAGGGAGAATTTGCTCTCTATAATCCTCTTTTCTGCTTTTTTCAATTCTTTACTGATATTCTATAAATTAGATTCCCTAACTGAAATTTCTGAAAAACCGGTTTTTAAGCCTTTTATATAATTATACGGGGGTCGGAGAATTTTTCTTATGGGAAACTGATAAATAGTTCTAAAAATGAAAATAGGGGATTAATATGATATCTGTTGAGGTACTGTATTGAAGTGGTATCTGAACGGATATTCTTGACTTCATTAAATTCTATGAAGGTATGCAATATGGCAATGTCTAAAAAAGATTTGGAGAAGAAAAAAAGCGCTAAGAGAGAAAAGATGCAGGAGCTGGAAAAACTGGCTTCTGCGGGCAGCAAGGATGCAAAGAAGAAACTTGCAAAGGAAAGGAAGAAAAAATAATCTTTGATATCTTTCTCCTTTTTGTTTTACATTCGTGAGAAGGTCCGGGGCTTATAAAACCCGGTCCCGGAGATTTCTTTTAAGTCACTTTGTAATTTCTCTGTTTTCAATATTCCATTTTCTTTTTCCTGAAAAAATGCTCTCCGGTAGTTGAGTCCGTTTTTTATTCCTTCGATTCTCATAAAAAAATTCCAATACATCAACAGATGATTTTATTTCATTACTAACATTAATTGTCGGACAGCCTCTTCAGGGTGAGGTGGCCGCCCGCAATTTGATTTTTACCTGGTGTATTGACAGAACTTTCTTGCTTGGGGTAATCCCGGTGCTTTTTATGGCATATGGAGACGGGATAACCGGAATAATAAGGAACCTGAAGTATAATTTTCCGGATTCTTTTCTTCATTCCTTTGATTCTTTTCTTACAACCCTTTATACTTATTTTTCCCGAGTAGCCCTTAAGCCTGCCTTGAAAGCCTGTATATTTAAATCGTTCATCCCATACATGTTAAAATTTCATATATATCTGAGGGAATACATTAAGAAATATTTTATATCAGGAGATGAGATATATAAGGTGTTAAAAGGGGAATTTGCAGAGTTTCAGTTATTGGATTAACTGTTCGGAAGATGGGGTTTCAACTAACTATATCGCTATATACACAATCGAAATAAAAAAATGATAATAATAACCTTCTATAGATAATTGTTTTTAAAAATTTATATTATACCGATTAATACACCGATTAATATGCAGATCAACATGCATCTTCCAAAAATAACCTGAAACTTTTTGATACAGAACTTCTTGATATTTATCACTCTTTATATTTATGGGGGTAGAATAAAATGGATGAGAAAAAAAAGAGTTTAAGAAAGAAGGTCGAACGTTCTGTTTTCGCGGGGAACAGGGCAGCCGCTGCAAAAGAGCTGGGGAGTACCGGAGACCCTGAGGCTGTTCCCATTTTGATTAAGGCGCTTGAAGATTCCAGCCCGAAGGTAAAAATTGCGGCGTCTGATGCGCTGGGGAGACTTAACGACCCTGCTGCAGTCCCGGGTCTGATTAAAATGCTTGCTGAACCTGAAAATACTGTCAAGAAAACTGCAATAATTGCTCTGGGAAAGATAGGCACACCGGAGGCAGTTTCCGGAATTGTTAAAGGGTTCAGTGATCCGGATAAGTTCGTACAGAAAGAATCGGTAAAAGCTCTGATGAGAATCGGGTCTCTGGAATCTATTTCAGGGCTTACGGAAGCTCTTGGGAGTTCGGATACCCCCCTGAAAAAAAATTCAATAATCGCCCTTGGGAAAATAAATACTTATGAAGCGGGCTGCGGGCTTATAAAAGCTCTTGAAGATCCGGACAACAGGGTAAGGCAGCGAGCTGTGAAAACCCTTGGAAAAAGGGGTAACCCGGATGTCCTTGCGGATCTGATGGAGTCGCTGAAAGACTCAAGACAACCGGTACATGAAGCAGCATCCGAAGCCCTCCGCAAAATAATAGCTGCATCAGACTCGGTCCCCGTTATGGTAAAGGCCCTGGATGCAACTGACAGAAATGTCAGGAAAACTGCAATAGAAGCTCTCTGGAAAGCAGGTACCTCTGAAGCCATTCCCCCCCTTTTGAGGGAGCTTGATGACGCGGACTGGTATTTGAGAAGTCGGGCTGCTGACGCACTTGCAGACATCGCTTCCCCTGAAGCTGCCCTGGGGCTTATTAAAGTCATGGATATCCATGACAGTCCTGTAAAGAAAATAATAGTGAATGCCCTTGGAAAAATCGGGACGGTTGAAGCCGTTGAAGGTTTGGTCAAAGCCCTTGAAGACCTTGATAGCTCGGTCCGGGAGACTGCAGCCCTTGTGCTTGGAAAGACAGGAAAAACAGAAGCTGTGCCAGGGCTTTTGAAAGCACTTCATGATTCGAAAAATGCCGTCCAGGAAGCTGCCGTGATCTCGCTTGGAGACCTGAAGGCAAAGGATGCGGTTCCTGAACTACTAAAAATCCTTGATGACCCTGAGGCTAAGACGCATAAAGCCGTAATCTCTACACTCGAAAAAATAGGTACACCCGAAGCAGTTTCGGGTCTTGCAAGAGCTCTTGAGAATCATGGCGCTTTTGTAAGAAGAGCTGCATTAAAGGCTCTCGAGAGAGTTGAGAAATCAGGCAATACCCTGGAAAAGGTAAAAAACCTCGGAACTTCAGGTTTCGAGGTTTCAGAATAAGGTACCAGAACAATTACTCTTCCCGGGTTTACACCGAACATGTGAAGGGGGTAATTTTGCCCCCACCGGTCAGGGTATATGTTCTGCCCTTAAGCCAGCTATTTGTACTTTCATCCGCGTCATAATAAATGGTGTAGCCGTTGTCTTTAATATTGGCCAGGGTGGGACCCTTATCAATCAGGCTCGTAAGGTAGGAAGTCCCGGTCACATCCCAGCTACTTGTCGAGTCCAGGGTGAGGACAATTGAGCCGGCTGTATTGTTTGCATTTATAGCTCCTGTAAGGCTGGTTCCATTCTCCAGTATGACTGTGACCGAGCTGAGGTTATCACATGTAATGTCCCCGTTAAGAACTTCCTCTTCAGCCTTAAGGGTCACTACACCACCGTTTGAACCCGTATTTCCCCACTTGTCGGCACTGGCTGTAAGAAGCGTGCCTGATGTTGCAGTTAAATCCGCACCTTTTAACTCAATTACGGAGTCTGTGTTCGTAATATAGAACAGGGGACCGACTCCAGCCATAAGGGACCCGCCATTCATCTTAAAGATGCTGGTGCCCACTTCGGCATCCCCGGAGAAGTTCTGATACAGCATTACTCCGCATTTTTTTGCGCCCGAGAGGGTAACATTCGTAATGGTAATGGAGTTTCTTCCTTCTATTACGGCAGCTTCGGACCTGATCGAAGTAATTACGGCTTTGGAAACCTTAATAACACCTGTTGAATAAATTCCTGGAGACCCTTCTCCTACCGTGTTCATGGTCCCTCCCTTAACGGTCACAGTTCCGCTGCCCCTGTCCGTTGCAATGGCTGCGCAGTGCTGCCCTTCGGTGCTGATATCCACATCGGTACAGGTTATGTTTCCGGTAAAGGTTGCATCCACGCCTCTTGAGCCATCACCTGTGGTCTTGATCTCTACATCAGACAGGATAATTGAAGACCCCGTACCCGTCGCAAAGACAGCATTGGAACCATTTGCGCTCGTGCTCACCGTACAGTTGGTGAGTTTTACCTTACTGCATGAATCTGCCAGTACTGCAGCATTGAGGCCGTAAAAGTCACTGTTTTCAATTGAAGAAGTGTTTCCAGTCTTTCTTATTGTTGAATCGGATAGAGTAAAAGTTCCGCCATCAGTAACTTTTATGCTGCTTTCATCGGGATTAGATGCAGTAATTACCTGGGTTGCCTGGGCTGAAGTCCCGCCACTCTGTGCATATGCCTTAGTTGTTATTGAAGCCGATGTTCTGTCCGACTCAGACTCCCCTGAACTGTCAGAGTCGGATAAGCATCCGCAGCCAGCGAGCGTAGTGAGAGTGATAATACTGGTGGCCAGCAGTAGCGCGACTACATTTCGAGATACAAGATATTTGTTCATTTTCTGTTTTCCTCTTTCAGGGTAATTTCTTCTTGATAGTCTCAAGTGTGTAAAGGGATGTATAAAAACAATTTCCTGAATGATTAAATAATTATTTTACAGTTCAAAACAGGCAGTAAAAACGGTTAGAAAAAGGAAAGGACAGATCCTTCTATTGGATAGACCTTTCCATTTTTGCTCCTGAAGCCTTAAAAGAATCTAAACTTCAGGTTAATTTCCGACGCAGTTGAAAGGGTTTAGCTGAAAAGGGATTTCAGACTGTTAAGAAGACTTGCAAAGAAACCGGTTTCAGTGGAGCTTTCGGTCTCAGCATTTTCTGCATTATTTGTTTCTTCCTGTTCATCGGGAGCCTGTCCGGACATTCCCTGTTTTTCCGTACTCGCATTTTCGCCCATTGCGTTAGCCCCCTCTGGCCTCTCAGGGCGCTCTTCGGACATGTTCCCAGCGCCCTGTGAAGGTACCTGACTTCCGTTCTGACTTCCGTTCTGAGCCTGTTCTGGGCCAGGGCCCATCATTCCAAAACCGGAAATGCTCTTCAATTCTTCAGGGGCCTCTTCAAGCAGGGCATCAAGCTCTTCTCGGATCTTCTGGAGGTCTGATTCAGATTCGGCTTCGGAAATTTCTTCTTTGATTGAAGTCAACCCGCTTATCAACTCTTCGGCGGATGCAAGGGTCTCATCGTCAATTTCTTCGGTGGAGTTTTCAAGAGTTTCTATCATCCTGTCAACAGATTCGGTCATCCGGCTCTGCATAGTATCAAAATCTTCTTCCGGGAGGGAGGGCTCTGTTGTTTCCTCCTCAGCAAGTGCGCAACTGGGAACTACGCTGAACATTATCAGCAAAACGGAAAATATGGAAATTTTTTTCAGGGTAAAGAATTTAGTCAAATCAAAAAGTTTCATGTATATAACCTCTAATGAATCTTCATTCAGATAAAGAATCTTGCATTCGGATCGTATTCTGAAATATATAATTTTAAACATTTAATCGGAGAACATATTAGTAATAAAAATCCATCCAGGTAACCTGTGCCAGAAAAAGAACGGGAAAAGAGTGTGTGCTCTATCCCCCAATCCATTCCCTTTATCTAGGGTTCTGACAGATTACATAGTGCAGTTATAATGGGCTTCCTTCAGGAAACCTTTCCGATTTTTTGACTTCTATTCCCCAGTTATGGATTTTTGCGGATCTCCTTACTTAGGTTTTCGGTTTTGGTTTCTTAACTGGATCTTTAAAGGAGGGATTTTTAATGATCATCTCAGAGGATCAGTCCTCGGTGCTGTCATCCTTGCCGTTCTCCGGCAGGTTTTCAGGGCGCATGGGCATGTTTCCGCGACCACCCTGCATTTTGCCTTCTCTCTGCATTGGGCCACCCTGCTGCATCGGACCCTTCCCATCCTTCATTTCAGAGGACATAATTTCTCTGAGCTCATCAAGGGATTCAGCCCCTTCGACATCTGCGATCAGGGCAGTGAGTTCCTCAATCCTGGATTCGAGCTTTTCATCAGTTGCGTTTTCATCCCCCGTAAGCCTGGCGTTCAGCATCTCAATTTCCGTTTCAAGGGAATCAACGGTCCGGGTCTGCAGGTAATCAAATAAAATGTCCTCCAGTTCTGCAGCCGCTGAAGCCTCACTTACATCAGCATATAAGTTCTGAAGCTCAGCGATTTTCTCATTGAGCTCTTCAGCCCTGTCGTCTTCACCTGCTTCCTCAAGCTTGGTCTGCATTTCTTCAAGCTGTTCGGTCATGTCCTGAAGAGAATCAAGCATATTAGTCTGGACCTCGGTAAAGTTCTCATCAGTTAAGTTCGCGACTTCAAAGAGGCATGACCCGTACATTTCACAGGGTAATCCATTCTTTTCTCCAAAGCCCGCACTTTCAGCATTTGCCGGCCTGTCTGCGAGCAAAACCTCCTGCAGTTCTTCTGCACTTGAAGCCTCACTTACATTTTCATACTTGCTTTGAAGTTCAGCAATCTTTTCAGTAATTGAGTTAAGAATTTCAGCCTGAATCTCTGCGAAGTTTTCTTCAGTAATATTTGAAGCGGAACCGACCCCCATGCCTAGCATTCCATCGAGCCCCGCACCCCCATGCCTTATGCCTCCCGGCATCATTTTTCCAAATTCATTTTCAATTGTTGAATTTAATTGAGTTGTGGTCCCATTTTCTAAAGCAAAAGCACCAGAAGGAATGATGCTTAAGACCATCAGCACCACCGCAAAACTGGCAGTCGATTTTACTGCTTGTTTTTTCATAGTATACCTCCGTCAATTACTTATTTGACTAATTTGTCTAACTTATTTGACTAATTTGTCTAACTTATTTGATTAATTTGTCTAACTTACTTTGTTCTTTTTATCTGTTGAACTCAAGCAACTTTTCGCCGCTCGACATTCCTGTAATAAGCTGGCTTAAATATAAGCATACTTTCAGGAATAGGGATCTTTTACGAAATAAATTTAGAGAATAAGCTTTTATAGAGTTTTATTTTGAAAATTAAGCTTAATTATCAAATATGATGCTTATTTAAGTTCTAAAAAAACTTATGTTTTAACTGGTAAATATATCCACTAAATTAAATACCTGAATAGTCGGGGTAGCCTGCCCTACAAGAATAAAGTTATCTTAAAGTTGATAATTAAATCACATCAATACGGAGATGCACCATAAACAGGAATGAAAACATGCACCTTTCTGATTACTGGGGTACGGAACTCACCCGATTACCATCCCATTTTTACAGAGATGTATATTGGCCTCAAGTTTGTGTGATAAAAAAGATCGGAAAAAGATACAGCTTTTAATGAGTCTGTACTTGTTGTTAATTTTACTCGTTATTAATTGTACTCGTTATTCATTATTCTCGTTATTAATTGTACTCGCTATTCATTATTCTCGTTGTTAGTTGTCCTCGCGATTAATTTTATTCGGATTCATTTACTGGTAGAGAAATCAAGAGATAGATCTAAAGAAGAAAAAGAGAACGAAAAAGAGGAAGAAAAAAGGACGAAAAAATTGGAGAAAAGAATGGGATCATTACGGAGGTCGCGTTGAGATATAAAACCTGAAAAATCAGAGGGCACTTTTCAAATGTGAAAATGGCTTATAAATAGAATATAGGGTTGTTCAAGAGCTTTAAGGAAATTCAAACTCCCAAAATGTGAGATTTAAGAATTATAAAGCATTAAACACAAAAATAATCCCCCTTAAAGGATGTTTACTAAACCCAATACTATGATGG
The DNA here is from genome assembly GCF_000970085.1 of Methanosarcina siciliae T4/M. NCBI lineage: Archaea > Methanobacteriati > Methanobacteriota > Methanomicrobia > Methanosarcinales > Methanosarcinaceae > Methanosarcina > Methanosarcina siciliae. The sequence goes on from NZ_CP009506.1 coordinate 1,615,215, forward strand.
AACTGGAAAAGTAAGTATGCTTTTATCTTTAAATCCAGATACAGCATCTGCAGTCAGGAATATACCGAATAATACACATCCAACCCAGTACAATCCTCACCCAACAAACTCTCAAAACGAAAAACCTTCAAAATATGCCTTCATTCAAAATATGCCTTCAAGCAGTAATGTTTCGTGTTATATATCATGGAAGATACTGCTCATGGAAGATACTGCTGAAGCAAAAAATAGAGACCATATGTTTGTATCATATATGTTATATCATATATGTTATATCATATACCTTCAAAATAGTAGCTTCGGATGTTCCTGACAGCTAACAAACCCTTCAGAAGATATCATAAAATATAATCAGATCATCCAACATACAGAGACAGAAAGATGCCTGAAAACCCGGAGGAAAATTTGTTGGTCCTGCAGCTTTCCGAAGATTCCAGGAAAATTGCCAGGCTCCTCTCTAATGAGACTTCGATCAGGATTCTCAAACTGCTTTACAGAAGATCGATGTCAGCCGCTGATATTGCCGATGAGCTTAAAGTGCGCCTGAATACCCTCAAGTACAACCTGGATTCGCTCCTTGAAGCCGGGCTGATCAGAGTGAGGCAGGTAAAATGGAGCAGAAAAGGAAGAGAAATAAAAATCTACGAAGCAGTAGAGAAAGTAATTATCCTTCTGCCAGGGAAAAAAAGTCCGGACATGTCCCTCATATTAACGATGCTTCGGCAGCACAGCCTGAAAAACCCGGAAGGATCGGATATTTCGGGAGTTTATTGTGAGCCCGGAATCTGAAATTTCCGCAAGCACGCATCTGAGATTGCTTAAGGTATGCTTTAAAAAAATTTTGAACTTCAACAATATTTTAATATACAAAAACAATAAATGGAATGTAGTGTCCAGTGATTATTTACCAGAAGGCGTAGACAAGCATGAAAATTAAACTCTTGTCCTTGATTCTTATAATAATGGGAGTTCTCGTAACTTCAGGTTGTGTTGATTCACAGGCACAGCCTTATACAAATTCACAGGTGCAGCCTTATACAAAAGTTCCAGGCGACCTTTACAGAAGCATTTTCTACCCCTATGCTGGACTCCTGACGTCCCATCCTCCTCTCAATCCTGATGTGGATGGACCACCTTCTCTGCGAGATGCAACCCACCTGCTTGACGAGAATATTGGAAAGGCAGAATTCATAGCTGAAAAGATAGAACCCGGAATTCAGTACTTCAAAGAGCAGGGAAAGGATGTGAGCAGGCTTGAAGCCCTGCTTGAGGAATACAAAAGGCTCATAGAAGAAGCAAAAATTTATCGTGCCCTTGCAGCATCAGAATCTGGTGAAGACTATGTCATCTCCGAGATGAATGAAGCTTCAGAAGATGGAATGACAGTAGAGAGCTCGGAAAAGGAGTACCTGATACAATCCCAGAAGAGCATGATTCAAGCCAATCTTGTGCTTAAAGACATATTTGACGAGTTTAAACGCCTGATGCCCGGAAGTGTAGAACTGAACGAGACGGCCAGGCTAAATGCGGAAGGGGAGGGGAGAGTTACTCTAATGGGAGGTTTTGATCTCAGCCTGCACCTGCAGGGAGGTGAAATAGCCATAATGGACCTTTCCCCTGATTCAGTAATGCAGATCGAAGGGGACTACACAGTTGAAATTAAAGATGGGCGGCAGGAAAACATACTCATCTACCATATACGTTCTGCGGATGTGGAGATTTCAGGTGCCCAAAAAACACTATTGCTCATTGGTGAAAATATCACTGTTGAGTCAGAAGGAGAAGGATATGCGGTTTTCTTCGGGAATGGGACTTATACTGTTGAAGGTGCCGCCGGAACAAAGCCAGAAGAACAATGGGCATCTGAAGTACTTTTAGTCGCAGAAATGGGCCCAGATAAACCGGAAAGGACGGAAAACAAGTTTTCTCCGGTGGGCATGCATGTTCAGGAAAACGGGAGAAAAGAGCTTTATTGAAAGGAATCAGCTTTATCAAAGGGAATCAACTTTATTAAAGAGAATCTATAAAGTCATAAAAAGATATAAGCATAAAGTCCGAAAAGATAATTGAGAATCCAACCGTGACCCGGGTTTCCTGATAAAAATGAATCTGAAAGTTTACATAATATGCGTTGCTACCGCCGTACTTTTTGCTGTGCCTGTCCTTGCAGATAACACAGCCACAATTCACGGAGAGGTGTATAGCTGGGATACCTTCGAACCGCTTGAAAATGCCGTGGTTGAAGTAAACTCCACCCCCTCCCAGTCCATGGTAGCTAAATACGGTGTATACTATTTTGAGCTTGACCCTGGGGATTACCTAATTAAAGCCAGTTATTATGAAAACAGTACGCTTGTTAATTCTGGCGAAGTAACGGTCACAATTAAAGGGGAAGGAAGTTATGTACGTGACCTCCTGCTCCTCCCTGTTTATTCCACAATATTGATGGAAGGAGAGAATAATTCCAGCACCTCCATACCGGTGAGTAATAATTCAGATTCTGATATCAACTCAGATGACGAGAACTCGAGCGATATTAATGTAAGTTTCCCTGAAGGCACAGAAATAACCGGCTCTACCTTTTCGACCGGCTATTATCTGCTTGCTGCCCTTGCACTGTCTCTCCTTTTAGCTGCCGGCTACAGTTTCCAGAAACATAGAAACGTAGAGAAAAAAGAACCAGAAAAAGAGAAATCGGGAAAAAGTCAACTGGAAGCAAATAAACTAAAGAAAAACAGACTTCAGGAAGGAAAAGCTGTGCATGAAACAGCAGTATCCGAAGCAGAAAAACTCTCTGCACCCGAGAGTATGCCCACCTTTTCAGCAAAGCTTCCTGATGAAAGAGTTACACCGTCAATCGAAAAGAAAATCCAGGCAAACCCCTCAGAAACCCGGCTTCCTGAAGAGACGGACTTTGAATTGAAGGAAAAGGAAAAAGAGACAGAAAGCAAAGCAGAGCCGTCCAGAACTGAAATAAAACCTGCAGAACTTGAACCTGAAGCAGAGGAAGGCCGGAAAAAGGCTTCGGAAGAACCATCTCCTGAAGAGTCTCCTGAGGGACCGGAAAAGGTGCCTGAACCCGCAAAACTGCCCGAACCGGAAGCCCCTGCTGTCAAAAAGAACCTTCCTCTCCCTGCGGACCTCCAGGAAATCATGGACATCATCAGGGGCCAGGGAGGCAGGATCACACAGAAAGATCTCCGCAGTAAATTAAGATATTCCGAAGGGAAAGTCAGCCTCATGCTTGCAGATCTGGAAAGAAGAGAGCTGATAGAAAAGTTCAAGCGGGGACGTGGAAATGTTGTGATCATCAGGGACGAGGAGAGATAAGTTTCTCATATCTCTAGCTTCCCATATCCCCTGATTCCCACATCTCTCACTACTTTTTTCATATCTGTATATTGGGTTACTCCAGATTAGTCGATAGCAGTATGTTTTGCCTCAATGATCTCATCAGCTTTTATTTCTTTGTTTCTTCTGAAACATTTCTTTGTGTTTAACACTAACCAGCCCCAGTGCAGTACAAAGTGGGCAATAAAGAAGACCAGCATCAGAATCCCAATCTTCTCATGGATAAACTTCCAGAAATGGGACGTTCCATGTCCGTCGATAAACAATAAAAGACCTGAATAGCCAACCAGCACAAATTGTCCGAGTAAGGCAAGGTCCACGACGTAGTTAATTTTTGTTCGACTCATTCTTTTACTCCATTGTATCTACATCTTTGTAACTTCTACATTTCTATGTAATTTCCCATATTCTTCGCATAATCAATTACAGCCACGCTGTTAAACTCAGCTTACCGCTTTACATCCCTCTAATTGCCAGAAAAAGAGAAAAAGATACTTGCAAAAAAAGAGTTCAAAAAGAAATTAATTTTCATTTTTTGACTTTATTAAGAATATAAATCAAATTTAATTCTTGATTCTTACTTTTAAATCTTAAATTAGTTGTTTTAAGCCCTATTTTTAGGAATCACAAAAGGCATGAGTTTTTATAATTATATTATATACAAGGAAATTGATTAATTGATTGCATAGTCCATGAAGAAAATTTCAGTTTTCTCACCCCGCCCCGCGCTTAACCTCTGCCAGCCTGCCAGTCAGGTAAAAGAATAAGCTGCAAATAAGTGCTTCAAGTAAGAGAAACGATATACTGAATAAATGTCCCCCGGTTCAAGGGAATATTTTTCCTTAACCCCGGAAACTACATTTCAATTTACATGTAAACATCAACACCTCCACCAACTTCTGGCGCCCCCTCACAAAAAGCATAAAAGGCAAAAGATTTTCAGAAGAATTTCAAACAATTTTTTTAACTTTACTCGACCCTCAGTGCGCAAATAGTAGAGGAGATCAATTTATGTTTGGGGCTCAAGAGAAGAATAGTATATTTTTTAAATTATTTTGAATGTTCTCAGACTATAAATATATTTTTTTCTTTATTTTTGTATAGGGGGGTTATTTTCTACCTCTCTATGAGTATTCAGATCAAGAGTGGGAACATATCAATATCTGAACTCGGGGTTTTATCCATAGAAAACAGTTCCCAGAGAAGGCTGTTGTGTGATTACGAATAATCATGACAGATAATAATACTTTATAGGGAGTATAATTACTGATTAAGGGCTTATTAAAGAATAAATAAGTCAGAAACCCCATAGAAAAGCTTCATTGCTAAATTTATTCCTTAAATTCCCTTTTTTCGGTTAAGTATGCTTTTATTATTAAATGCCCTTGATGGGGGTTGACTGCCTCAAGTCCCTCCTAAGCAGTCATCTGACTGAGTACCGGTCTAAAGGTGCTTCTGTCAGGAGGAGAAAACGGGAAACATCTGGAAAGGATACCTCGCCACCAGAAAACTGGAACCCTTCATAACGTCCGGGTGTTCCCGTTTAAGAACAAGAGGAAAGGAGCAGTCAAACAGAAACCCTACACCCCAGAAGAAAGAGGCACCTTGCATCCCGCAGGTGTCTCAAAATCATCAAGACCTCATTGAACCGTCTAATTGGGCTTTCAGGATCCAACTGGACCACATGAATTACATGAATTATATCTTGAGAAGAGCATCAGATCCAATCACGAAAAAGGTCGTGAGAAAATAAACACCAGACGAACAAAACAAACTAAAGCTACTCTGAAAAGATTCAGCTCGGCCTGAAAGCTTCAGCTCAGATGTGACTAACTTTTTAGAGGTAATTTATGACACTTACTGAACTTATAGAGAACTTCAAAATGAAGTTAAATCCCTCAACAATCATGGATTCGCTCGAAAAAACTGCGAGTTTCTACGATGAATCCGAAAACGATTCAGAGGCAAGTGGTTCATGGGAGGAGCTACAAAACCCGGAAAGAAGTTCAGACGCCGGTTTTTCCCAAAGCTCTGAAATGAGCAGGCTCACCAGTGATGAAAGAGAACCACTTATCAAACTAACCGATGTCTGGAAAATCTACCAGATGGGGGAGGTTGAGTTTGCAGCCTTAAAGGGGATAGATCTGGAGATTTACGAAGGAGAATTTCTTGTAGTACTCGGCCCCAGCGGAAGTGGAAAAAGCACACTTATGAACCTGCTGGGCTGTCTTGACATACCTTCAGAGGGCACTGTTTACCTAAATTCAAATGACATCTCGGAACTTGAAGAATCCGAGCTTGCCCGCATCAGAGGACAGATGATCGGCTTTATTTTCCAGAGTTTCAACCTGATTCCCACACTGAGCACGGAAGAGAACGTCCTCTTACCCCTGGAATTTCAGGAAGCGGACGCGCATGTAGCACGAAAGAAAGCTGCATACCTGCTTGACATAGTCGGGCTTTCGGACAAGAAAAAAAACCTGCCTTCCCAGCTCTCAGGCGGACAGAGGCAAAGGGTTGCTATAGCACGTTCCCTGGCTGTGAACCCGCCTATAATCCTTGCAGACGAGCCTACAGGAAACCTGGACAGCAAGACCGGAGATTATATTCTGGAATTTCTGGACGGGATGCATGAAAAGGAAGGCAAGACGATCATCATTGTGACCCATGACCTGAACCTGGTAAAATATGCAACAAGAGTTGTGTACATCAGAGACGGTGAAATCGAAAAAATTGAAACACGCACGAAAAACGAATCAGGTACGATAAACGAATCGGATATGAATTGAGGAATAAAAATGAAAAAGTTTTCTTTGCTAACAATTTTGCTGCTGTTTTCAGCGTTCATATGCCTGGGGGCCGGAACAGCCTTAGGTTCTACAGGGGACATAACGTCTTCATCCCTGGAAGTCAATTTAACCAATCAGAACCCGGACACTGCTCGCCCCGGAGAAACTGTTGAGCTTACCGTTAGCGTGCAGAATGTGGGAACAAAGGATGCAAAAGATATTACTGTCACCGTCGATCCGGAATATCCTTTCTCAAAAATTTCCAGCGAAGCTCTTGAAAAAGAGATCTCCTATCTGAATGCACGGCAAGATGATGATGAGGGAGGTGTCCTTAAATTCAAGCTCCTGGTAGATTCCAATGCCTCTGCAGGTACGTATCCCGTGGACATTACAACTACCTATAAAACCGGATCAGGATCTTCGGCAACCACATACACCACCACAAAAACTGTCTACATCGATGTAAGAGGGAAAGAATACGCTCAGATCGTGACCATAGATAAGGCAAACATCGACATCGCAAAAGAAGAAACACTTGAGTTCATCGTAACGAATACCGGAACATCCCCTCTGAAAAACATGGTGATATCCTGGACAGACCCTGACGGCGTGGTCCTGCCGGTATATTCGGACAACACCAAGTACATCAAGTACCTGGATGCAGGAGAGTCCGTAACCGTTACTTATTCCGTAATGGCAGATGTCAATGCGGATCCCGGACTTTATACTCTGGACATAACCCTTACCCTTGAAGACTATGACTCAAATGAACAAACTATCAATACTACAGCAGGAGTGTTCGTAGGTGGTGAAACCGACTTTGACGTTTCCTTCTCGGAAAGTGATGAGGGAGAAATTTCGCTTTCGGTTGCAAACGTAGGTAATAACATTGCTTATTCAGTGAAAGTCTCGGTTCCGGACCAGGAAAATTACAAGGTATCGGGGAGTTCCTCAACAATTGTAGGAAATCTTGAGAAAGGAGACTATACAATCACTACCTTTGACGTTGCGAGCACACAGGGTGCCTTAGGAGCTGAAGGTAGTACAGATGGACCGGGTACTGCAAAAGCAAGTACTGAAGGAGAAAATTTAACCGTTGCCTCCGTGGAAAACAATCCCCTGTTAGTCCAGATTGAATATACGGATGCAAAAGGAGAGAGAATAACCGTCGATAAGGAGGTAGAACTTGAGATTACCGGCGGAACCATGGGTCCACAGACGGGAGGACCTGGCAATAGCGGTGGCATCACTTCGTACCTGCCCTATATAGCGGTAATAATACTTGCGGGCGGAGCATTCGTGTACCGGAAGAAAATACAGGAAAAGATAAGGGAAAGAAAAGAGAAAAAACCCGGGAACAAGAAACCTGAAGGCAACAGAATAACTGCGGGTAGTAAAAAGCCTGAAGAGCAGAAATACGTCCATGAGACGTCAAAAGACTGAAAGATCAACATCCACAGAAAACGGAAGGATGCAAGATGAGAAATTCAACCTACCTGAAAATGGGCCTTAACATGCTCCTGCACAGTAAACTCAGGAGCTGGCTGACCATTATCGGGATAGTTATCGGGATCGGGTCTGTTGTTGGCATCCTCTCCCTTGGGGATGCTATGGAGGAGCAGGTGCAGAGCAGACTTGCCGAAATGGACCTGACTCTAATAACCATTTCCCCCGGATATACCAGAGCATCGTCAAACATGCCCGGCCCCGGGGGTGGAGGAGGCACGACAACGGATGTCGAATTAACCGATGATGATATCACGGCGCTTCAAGGTCTGGACGGAATCGAATATATAGCCGGGCAGATTTCCGGCAGTGAACCGGTGATTTATGCAGGGGAAAATGCTACTATGACAATCACAGGAGTGGATCCCCAGGTCTGGCAATATATGACCACGCTTGAAACGCAATCAGGAAGGTTGCTCGAACCGTCTGACAAATATGTAGCAGTAATAGGAAGCGGTGTTGCCACTGAGACTTATGACCAGGAAATTGGAATCAATCAGGTAATAACAATCAACGGAAAATCGGTGCGAGTTGTCGGTATCCTTACAGAAGAGGGGCGGGGTGACAGAAGCATTTACATGCCAATCGATGCGGCAGTAAACATAATTGACGATGCGGAAGACGATGTCTTCGATACTATCACGGTAAAAGCCAAGAGTGAAGACCTGGTAGACGGGCTGATGGAAGATATTGAGGACAAGCTCATGATCTCAAGGCATATTATTCAGGAAGATGACCGGGACTTTTCCGTAAGCGCTTCAAAGTCTATGGCTGAGTCCGTTACCGAGATGACGAGTTCGATGACCCTCTTCCTGGGAGCTATTGCAGCCGTTTCCCTCCTTGTAGGAGCCGTGGGGATTGCAAACACCATGTTTACTTCAGTCCTGGAAAAGACAAAGGAGATAGGGACTATGAAAGCCATTGGAGCGAAAAACAGGGATATCCTCATGATTTTCATCTTTAACTCTGCAATGGTAGGTTTTGTTGGCGGTGTACTTGGAGTAATCCTGGGAGCTTTTGTTTCAACTCTATTCCCTTACCTGGGCATGACCATGATGGGTGGGGGGAGTGATTCAGGTTTATATCTTTCCCCTGACCTGATGGCTTTCGGGCTGATCCTTGCAATCGTAATAGGTGTGGGTTCAGGAGTAGTCCCGGCTTACAGGGCATCGAAACTAAAGCCGGTAGACGCATTGAGGTACGAATAAGCGGAAAAAGAGAATTAAGCTTGAAGAAAATTTTTAAATGAAAGGGTCAACCCTTTCTTAATATTTTGTCAAGGATAAAACCGAGAGTAGGATAAAATGAATCTTATTGACCTGGTAGCTCTCTCTGAAAAAAGGAGAGATATACTCCTATTTATAGAAAAGAAACAGGGAAGTTTTGAGGAAATTGAAAGTTCGCTTGACATAAGTTCAGGCTCTTTAAGGTACCACCTCAAAAAACTGCTAGATTTCGGGCTTCTTGAGGAAGAAAACGGGGAATACAGGTTGTCGGAAATAGCAATGCCGATAATTTGGAATATAAAAGGACTGCTGGATTCTCTGGCTTTCTTTGAAGAAAACATTGAGTACTGGAATCAACACGACCTAACCCCTGTACCCGATTTTTTGTTGCGAAGGCTTGAAGAGCTGGGCAGGTCTGAACTGATAAAATCAAATGCGGAGTATTTATTCGAAATTCCTCCGGAAATTCTGGAAAATTTAAGGGCTTCAGAGGAAATTTCGGTTTTTTGCTCCTGTTTGCATCCGGAAATCCCACTCATTTATTCCGAATTTACGGAAAAAGGCTTAAAGTTCTCTTTATGTGTGACAGAACCGGTGGCTGAAAGATTGTTCAATCAATTCCCGGTTGAAACAAAAAAGTTTCAGGAAGCCAAAAACACTGAACTGTTTGTTTGCAGTGAGGATATAAATTTGCCTATCTTTGTAGTGACAGACCGGTTCATAGCAATGGAATTTTTCCTGCTTAGCGGAAAACGGAGCAAGCAGTTTATCACTTTTTCCGAAACCGGAGCTTTGAACTGGGGAAGAGAATTGCATCTACATTATACGGAAGTTTCTAAAAAAATGGAAATTGCTGACCATATTGAAACTTCCAATCATATTGAAACTGAAAACCAGAAAACTGTGAAAACCTGAAATCCACAGAGAGAAATCCACAGAGAGAAATCCACAGAGAGAAACTCAAAGAGAGAAACTCAAAGAGAGAAAAACTAAGTTTTGAATGAAGAAAATATAACCAAATCAATATCAGGAGATTGAAAAGAGAGAAAACAGGATGGTAGGTAACAGAATGAAAAAAATTAATATAGTTTTACTGGCTGCCTTCATACTGGCAGGATCGGTCTGTGCCTGCGAAAGCCTGGATGCAGGAAATTTCGGAATCAATCGGGAAAATGTTGACGGTTTCTATGAGGCTGCTTCCAGCAATGTTCCCCCCAATAAGGCCGTTGCATGTGGTATTACTTCTTACTGTTCATCCGTTGCGAGCCGGATTTCGGGAAGCCGGTATTTCAACCTGATGGATATTATTGAAACTACGGGTAATACTGTCGGAATCTATAACTGGAAATTCGACCTGCCTTCCAGGGGAGCAGATATGATACAAAATAGGCAGCCTATGGTGCAAAATAACCAGCTGGCTTTCAGCAGGGACAGATCTGAGCAGTTGCCTCCCGGCATGAGCAGAGAAGATCCTGTAAGAAGGGGAATCCCGGACAGAGAGGAATTGAATAATTTCATGCAGGAACAGCAACTACAAAGTACGGATGTAACCTCGAACTATCAGATGTATGTTACTCCGGACGCTGAGGCTGTAGAATCTTATCTTGAAGAAAACGACCTTGACGATAAATATGATATTTATGAAGCTGCTCTCTCCTGGACCTGGGTCTCGGACGAAACCCTGAATAATGAAGAGGAACAGTGGCTCACTCCAACTGAGTTTCTTGAAGAGACACCTGATTATTCCAGCAACCCGGTGTATGGAGAGCCTGCCAGCGACTGTGAGGAACAGGCAAATACCCTTGCTTCCCTTCTGATAGCTTCAGGAGAATACAATGAGAGCACGGTGAGGGTTGCCATAGGAAAAGTCGATTTCGGAGATGTCAGTGGCGGGCACGCCTGGGTAGAGGTTTACGAGGACGGAGAATGGCTCCCCCTGGATGCTACTGACGGCCCTTACTATGATGACGACAGTTCAGAACTGATACCTGCAGATTCTTCGGATATCGACTATGACCAGTATAGGGACTGCACGTACCCGGCTGTGGAAGTCTGGTACTACTACAATAACGAGTATTTCATAGATTTGGATACGCAACTTGAAAATGCGCCGGTGTCCTGGAACAACATTCCAGAAAGCTATCAAAAAATGAAATCGGGTCGGTTCTAATATTTCCGACCTCTCTTTTTTAATTCGGGAGTTATTCGTTCCTGCCTGGAAGGGGAATAGAAAAGCCAAAGATACTTCCTCTTCCGGCCTCACTTTCAAACCAGACAGTGCCCCCATGGAGTTGCACAATTTTTTTTACAAGGGCAAGCCCTAGTCCGGTTCCCTGATACTTTTTCGAAGAGGAGGAGTCTATCTGGCTGAAAGGCTTGAAGAGCTTTTCATGGTCGGCAGCTGCAATTCCTATTCCATCATCAGCTACGGTTATTTTCAAAAAACTGTCCATTTGTGCTGCTTTAACCCTTATGCTCCCGTTTTCACTTGAAAATTTGATTGCATTAGTCACCAGGTTGGTGAGAACCTGCAGGATCCTTTCCTTGTCAGCATAAATTCGAGGGAGGTTGCTTTCAATCTCAAGTTCTATTTTTAGTCCTTTGCTGGTGGCAAATGGAAAGGTCATGTCCCGAACTTCAGCAAAAACTTCGGCCATCCAGAAAGCGCTGTAATGCAGTTCAAAGCTCCCGGCTTCTACTTTGGAAAGGTCAAGGATTTCATTAATCAGGTTCAACAGGTGTTTTCCACTATTTGAAATATTTCCGACATATCTGGTCTGTTTTGGATTAAGTTCCCCATACACTTTTTCATACAGAAGGTCGGAGAAGCCTATAATTGAGTTGAGCGGGGTCCTCAGTTCGTGGCTCATATTAGCCAGGAATGCGCTTTTCGCGCGGTTTGCAACTTCAGCTTCCTGTTTTGCGCGGAAGAGTTCGATTTCATAATTCTTTCGTTCCGTTATCTCCACACCGGTTTCAAGAACCGCAATTCTATTTCCGATCTCGTCACATACAGGTTTTGACCTGATAAGCCAGGTTTTTCCTTCAGAAGAGGTGAGTTCATGGTCCTCACAATCGGGGGCCGGAAGATTCCGAGATTTAGGGATATTGTCCGTATCCGGAGCTTCAGGGCTATCCGCTGCCGGAGATTCGGCTCCATCCATTAAAAGATCCTTATTGTTGAGGGCAGCTCTGTTTGCCCAGAGAATTTTAAAGTTCGGATCCCTGAGCACCACCATTTCTTCAAGGGAATCAAGAATAAACTTTTTTTCATACTCTCTGGCCTTAAGCTCCTGTTCAGCAAGCCTGATGCTGGAAAGCATTTCGTTGATACCTTTCGAAAGCCTGTGAATCTCATCTTCTCCTTCCACTTCAAGGCGTTTTGAAATATCTTTTTCTCTTTTTACATTTTCAAGAAAACCATCAATGGTGATGAGCCTTGATACCAGAAGACTGTCCAGGCTGAATTTGGTTGCGGTTCCTATAACCAGCCCGCTGAGTAGCAGGAAAACGTAAATATAACCCAGGGTATTTTTACCCTGTGCATAGAGGTCACGGGGATAATCAGCTCTCATGAGAGCTACGGGCTCTCCTGTTGTATTTCTCAGCATAAAATACCCGGCTACCCTATCACTTCCAAGGATTTTAACAGCGCTCCCATCATTGCTGGCAGCTTCGTCAAATACTTCTTGAAAGTCAGAGGGCATTTCCTCATTTATGGTGTAAAAAGATAAGGAAGTCTGGGTACGTTCCTCAAGAGAAGATATGTAGAAGTTGTCAATATATTTTCCAAGAATCAGGGTTCCCGCAGAAGGGTCTTCTCCGAAACTTGTAAGAATTGGGCGGGCAACGATAAGCATCGGCCCTTCATCAAGCAGGATGATTCCCTGTATTTGATCCGTATTTTCCCGGGTTGTGAGAGTTCCACTGTCAATTTGCTTCAGAAGCCCTTCAGGAACCGGAACATTTGTCATGTTTACCAGATCCACAGACATCGGATAGACAAGGACCCCGGATTTGTTTATAAAAAGCATAACGTTGAGGTCCAGATCGTAAAGAGTACTGTCATCCAGGTTTGACTCTATGTATTCAGGGCTTAAGGTATCTACAAATTTATATGTATCATCCCAGAAACCCCAATCTCTGGCGGTTCTGTCTATAGACAAAGCTTCCCAGGCAATTGCCTGTTCTATTTTTTCGGTATTTTTGATGGTGTCCCGGGTTTCAAGGTCGTAATAACTCGATAACAGGATTGTATGGGCTGCAATTATTAAAAGCACAGTTAACAAAGCAAACATTGTGAAAATAACTATCAATAGTTTTTTACTTACATCCATACATATCACCAACATGTTGCCGGAAGTGAAACCACATACATGCAACTGGGTAGCGCAATATTTTGTACCCTGTACAAGTTAAAATGCAGCTATCTGTATAAAAAATGAAGTGAAAAAATATATAAAGATTGCTAACTAGAGCATAAATTCCTCTAGAATTCGTGCCGATAATCGGGACCGGAACATTTCTGGAACTGAACCCGGGTAACTTAAAACCAATTCTCTTTATCTTGTGTTCGGATAGCAGGGTTAATTTCTGATTTTGAAAAAAGGTTTCGAAATCTTACGTTCTTAAGGATAAAATTGCTTTTGAGATGAGCTTACTGGTATCTCTTTTATCATTCCGGAAATAAACTGTGTTTTTATCTTCTCCAGACCGATTAAGAAGATCTTCATTTTTAGGTTTAAATTATAATTTGAGGATAATTTTCTGCCCTGACTTCACAATTTCATAAAAATAGACGAATATCGAAATCAAACCATGAGATTTTGAGAAAAATCAGGATTCGGGGCAGGTTCCGGAAATGCATTCTTTTTCTGGGCCAGATAAGATAATAAAAACAGCATACTTCTGCTTGAAAAGTCCGAATAATAGTAACAATAAACCTGTGTAAACTGGCACTAAAAATATGTATTTTTCCATTATTTTACAACCCTAAATGTCCTGTTCAAGCGCTACTTCCAGCTTAAACCATAAAAAATTTTAGTTAGCCTGGTAAATTTTTTATACCTAATTCCTTTTTCAAGAGCAGAAAATCTAATAACATTTTTCTTTGTAAGTCAAACCCCTTTATTTTATTTTTTAAACCTGTAAAAAAAGCTTCTTGATGCATACATGTAAATATAACTTATAAAAAATATAACCAATAACCCAGTTTTACATATTTGAGGTTTTTAGATTGATTTTCAGGAAAATACCTATGTACATGTACGAGAACTTCCATAAGATGTTTAGTGGAAGTAACCAGAATACTTTTAATGTTTGCAAGGCATGTGGGGGGGCTTGCGAGCACAATAAAATAGGAACCCTACTCCCTGGTGAAAAAGAATATATGGCAAAAAAAATTGGTATAAGCGTTTCAGAATTCAAGCTCAGGTACCTGGATGTTTTGGAAATGGACGACGGAACTCTTGTTCACGTCTTAAAACTTGGGGAATTATGTCCTTTTCTGAATGAAGAAACCGGAGAATGCGAATGCAGTGATTTTAAACCTATAATCTGTAAAATCTACCCTGTTGTTTTTACGGTTGAGGCTGGAAAAGTGAATTTCACGATAGACAATTGGTGCCAGTTATCAAAAAATAAAGCTTGCAGGACCTATTTTGAATCTGCGATTCCCCTTTTGGCCCGGTTCCCTATCCCGATTGAATGGTTCTGTCATGTAGTAAGTTATGATGACCTTTATTTTGATTATGAACGGTTAAGAAAATCCAGAACGGGAAAAAGTCCGCACGCCGTTTTTACTCTGGCAGAACTTTTAAGCCTCCAGAAAGATTGCGTTGAAACGTATCAGGTAGAAATAGATCAGATTGAAACATTTAGGGTAGAAGGAAAGTTAGAAATGTACAGGATAAAAACAGCAGGTTCCGATATTGATTTCAGTAGGAAAATCGAGAAACCTACCTTTTGACCTGGACTGGAGAATCTATAGCTTAAAGACGAAACTGCATACCGGGGATTTTCAAGCAGTTGCCGGGATTTTATCTATTCTTTTTAAGTTTCCCTGAAAATTCAGGATATTAAGCCGTTTCTGAACGGTTGGATGATTCTACTTCACCGTCGCCTTCGGTTCTTTTGTTTCCGTTTATCGGAATTGTGAAAGCAAAGGTACTTCCTTTTCCTATCCTGCTATTAAACCAGACATAGCCCCCATGCAGGTTAACAATCTGTTTTACCAGGGCAAGTCCGAGCCCTGTTCCCTGGACTTTTTTTGATGAAAAGGAAGCTACCTGGCTGAAAGGTTTGAAAAGCTTGCTTTGATCCTCAACCTTGATTCCGATCCCATAGTCTTTGACCTTTATTTCTACCATATCTCCTTTCCTTTTAGCCTCTATTTTCACAAGTCCGTTTTCCTTAGAAAATTTAATAGCATTATCCAGCAGGTTGTACATGATCTGAGCAAAACGAGCCTCATCGGCCCGGATAGTGTTAAGGCTTTCATCCACCCGGATTTGAACCTCAATCATTTTCCTGTCTGCAATAGGAGATAGCAGATTTTTTATAGAATTGAGTTTACTGCTGAGCTCAAACTCTTTATACTCAAGTTCAAGCTTTCCAGCCTCAACCTTAGAGAGGTCAAGAATATCGTTAATAAGGTTCAGAAGGTGTTTTCCACTCCTTGAAATGTTTCCGACAGCTTTGAGTTGTTTTTCGTTGAGATCTCCATAAATTTTTTCATATAATAGGTCAGAAAACCCTATGATTGAGTTAAGCGGAGTTCTCAACTCATGGCTCATATTTGCCAGAAACTCGCTTTTAGTACGATTTGCGACCTCAGCAACCTGTTTTTCCTGAAGCAGTTTTTCGGATTCTTTCCTTTCAGTAACATCCCTGCAGGTTTGAAGCACGCCTATGATCTTTCCCTGATCATCTGTCACAGGAGTTGCCTGGACAAACCAGACTTTTCCATCCTTTGCAGTAAATTCACCTGATTTTTTCTCCCTACCTGTAAAGATATGCTCAAGATACATGAATTCAACTAAAGGCCCGCTAATCCCTGGAGTGGCTTTCAGGCAGACTCCCATTGCCGACTCCAGATCCATATTCATATATTCGAGAGCAGCTTTGTTTGCCCAGATGATTTTTAATTCGGGGCTCACAAAAACGACCAGTTCGTTAAGCGAGTCGAGCAGGACTTTTTTTTCACGGGCCTGAGCTTTTACCTCCTGTTCTGCAAGATAGATATCATTTAACATCCCGTTTATTTCTCTTGACAGACGATAGAGTTCATCATTGTCTTTGAGATCCAACCTTTTGGAAAGGTCTTTTTCTGACCTTACCTTTGTGACAAAATCGTCAATTTCTACTAATCTCGAAATAAATAATTTGTCAAGCGCAAATTTGACGCCGACCCCTGTCATAAGCCCGGTCAGAATCAGGAACCAGTACATGTAACTAAGGGTTCTTTCACCATGCTGATAAAGTTCCCTCTGGAAGTCTGCCCTGATGAGCAGAGCAAGATTGCCTTTTATATCCTTTAACCCGAAATAACCTGCAATTTGATCTTCATTCAGAGGTTCAACTATAATGCGGTCAGGATTTTCCGAGGCGTTTTTGATTTTTGTCTGAAAATCGGTAGGCATATTCTCGTCTGCCCTGTACATCAGCAGGGAAGAGCGGGTAACCCTTTTAAAAGAATCAAGTAGCTCATCGTCAAAATATCTCCCAAAAATTAGGGTGCCTTTAGAGGGGCCTTCATATGTTGTTGTGAGGATAGGGTGACAGGAGATAAACATGGGGTCTTCTTCAAGCAAAACAAAACCGCTTATTAAGTCTTCTTCTCCGGTTGTAAGAAGACTTCCGTCTTTTATCATTGCAAGCAGATCGTCAGAAACAGGCATTTCTTCCGCAGTATGAGTATCCACAGACTTGATATAAACCACTTCCCCGGAGTTATTAACGAAAATCATGACGTTAACGTTAATCCCTGCAAGCGTCTGATTCTGCAGGTCAACATTTATGTATTCCTGATTTTTATCGTCAATAAACTGGTAGGTGTCATCCCAGCAAGCCCAGTCCTGAACAATATAGTCCAGGTACCCCTGTTCTGTGGCAACAGAGTTTTGCACTCGCTCTACATTCTCTAATGTATCAGCCCGTTCAAGCTCCAAAAAGTTGGACAGCTGCATGTTATGTGTAAATGTAAATGAGGCTGTAAGTACTGCAAAAATTAAGAGGGTGATAATAAGAACCTTTTTGCTAATATCTATCGCGTATACCCCCAACAACTTAGAAGTAACGAGGAGCTTGAAGTTATTATATTATTTATTATTAAAAGAAGATAAACTATATAAGAGTTCGGAGACACATTAAAAAATTAATAATACAAAAATCATTAATATTATACTATTGAAACTCAAACATCTCAGAGAAAAAGTGAGACTGAACTTAAATAAGCACTATCAAAAACTTATAATACTGGGTCTTGATGATTTTTGGGCAAGCGACCAGGATTTTTGACCATAATTTTTCTGGCATCGGAATATCCCTGCTCTGCAATTTCAGAGCTTCCTTTTAATGTTATGGTATTCATACCAAAGGTACGGGCAAACTCCTGAATATTTTCACTAAAACCCGGCTCATATGAAATTCCTGTTTCTATCTTTACAGCCAGGCAGTACCGTGAATTTTTCAGATACCTGTTATTCAAGTCTCTACTTCCGGACTCCTTCTCAAAATTTTTCCAGCTCGAAGCCCACATGGGTGTAAGGTAAATCGTGCCTTTACCTCTGCAGGCAAGCATAGCTCTGGCATAGGCCTCATTTCCTCCAAGCGCCGTACTGATACAATCTTCAACAATCTCTCCAGCTTTATCCTTCAGGAAAAAAAGTGGACATCCAAGGTCTATGAAATCCTTTTCCAGTTCCCCAAGAACGTGCCCACAGGTACCGTAGAAAATAAGGATTCCATCGGAAAACGCAGCCATTTCCCGGATATTTCGGTAAACTTCGGACTTCAGAAGCTCAAGGTCGGCATGTAACCCAAGCCTGAGCAGATTTACAACCACACTTATCTGCTGTCCCGCATTTGCATTCATTTTCTCACAGACTTTTCCAAATAACGGAAAGGGGGCAAGGAACTTTGCGAGAGTTTCGAAATCGGGGTTACACCCGGTTTTAAAAAACATCTGAACTCTGTCCAGAGGAATTGTCCTGGGGATACATTTTCCGGCCCTGAGTTTCCGAAGAAACCCCAAATTATTCCTGTTCTCCACGACGATTAGCTGCTTCAGTTCGCAGTCTTTAGAAAGCACATGTACAAGCTCGTCTTCGAGCATACCACAGGCGATAATGCTTAACACAGGCATGTTTCACTTACAATTGTATTTCAGGTCTACACCCTTAGCTTTTATAGCAAAATTCCGTGCTTTTTAGGCTAATTCAATATTTATGTAATCAAACTCAACAGCTAAAAATGAGAAATCGAGGGGGTTTTTGGAAATAGGGTCTGGAGTTCCCAGATTTATTTTTTTGATTTTTCAGGAATTTTCTTATCAGGAGTAACTCCATAATACTTTGTCCTTGCCGCTCCCCAGATACAACCATTTTCCCCGAAGATCTTCAGCTCAAGGTTCTGAATAGATTTACAGATACTATTGCCTGCTCTTGCACCCTTACATACTATGCAGAGCTTTTCACAAAAAATAGGGGGGTTTCCCTTATCTTCAACCATATCCTCACTCCTGATTCATTGTATTTTCAAGAGGTATCCCACAGATGCAATTTGGATTTGTCATAAATTCACTTCTTTGAGAGGATACCTGACAAATGGTTAACCTGTACGGATGGTATATTAGCCAGCGCCTTTCAAGGTGTATTTTCCGATTTTTTAAGGGTGAATTTTCCGATTAGAGGAGTTTAGTTCCTGCTGCAGGACCGGGAGCGCACTGGAAAACGTCACTTATCATGATCTCGATGAGGGTTTTTGCAGGAAGACCTGGTTTTGCAGCATTCACAATTGCTTTCATCTTATCGAATTTTTCGCCTGACCTGATAATTGTAGCTTTTCCTTTTATCTGGTAGCACCCGCCTGTTCCCGGCCCCCACACATAGATTGCAACGATTGGGTTTTCTTCCAGGTTTGCAAGGGACTTAACCATGAAATTGTCTGCAATCCAGATAGTCTCGTCATCAACAAGCTGGCAGAAACCTATGGGTACTACGTTAGGAACTCCCTCTTTTGAAGCCGTTGCAACAGGAAAGATCTTTACCTTTGAAAAAGCAGTCTTCATTTCTTCACTTAACTTTGCCATAACATTTTCACCATCAGGTTGATTTGCAGTATAAATTTATATATTTAAGCGTTAGAATTCTGTACCTGAAGAGATATTTGTGTACTTTAATAACCTTTACTGATGAAATATGGAATATTAAATGCCATTAAAGCTAAAAAGAGGGATTAAATTGATGTATAAAGACATCAGAAATTTGGTTGAGGGGGTACGGGAAAAAATTGGGCTTGAGATTGGTTCCAGGAACGAAAAAGTTATTTACTGGAAAAATGGCTGCAATTGTACGAGTCCATTCCTGAGTTTACAGATGAGCCTTATGCCTGAATTTCTGTCTTTCTTAAACTGATATCTTGCTTATTATCCCAAAAATATTCAAAAAAGAGATCTGAAAATGATATAACAAAAATATCATTTTTTAGCCTATCAATAGCAGAAATCTATTGTTCAGAAAGTTACGCTTGTCCTGTATCCGAACTCAACGCTGTAATCAAGATAATAGACAAGCTCAGGCTCTATTTTTATCATGATGGTATCCGGATCGGGCGGCATATCTGCAGTAACAGGGAATTTGGCTGCTATGATCTCCCCGACTTCTCGCAATTCTGTCTCATCATTGACTATCGATGCCTTACCTTCTACCTGGAGTGCCTGCATATCAAACCAATCAGGATCGTCCTCATCAACCGTAAAGGCTACATAAGGGTTGTTAATGATATTCTGGACTTTCCGGGTGTTTTTATTGGTTGCCACGTATACGACTTCATCTTCGGAAACATACGCCATCGTATGAGCCATTGGCCTGCCCTGCGGGCTGAGGGTTGCGAGGTTCAGGTAATTGTGAGTTGCAAGGTATTCGCAAATCTTAGCTTTGAGCTCTTCTGTCATATTCCCCACCATAAATTGTAACTTTTAGTCGGACCCTATCAGAGATCTTTTACGTCGAACTTTACTTCGAGCCTTTCCAGATACTATATTCCAGGGTATTCTTCGATCAGTGCTATGAAGGGAAAAAATCTACTCATGACCCAACTGATATTTCTACTCATGACCTAACTGATATTTGCAGTCCTTTCCCCATACACATTATAGGGACAAAATTTATAAATTTTTCTTATAAATTACGGAACTTGCAAGTAAAAATGCAACAGGGATAGCAAAAACAGAGTGAGTGGTTTAGAGAAAAGAAGCATTGACCTTTTCAGAAGGGGAAAACAAGTCAGAATTAAATAGTCGATATAAAAAAGTCAAAAAGAAAAAAGAAATCAGGACTTTCGCTTCTTCACACACTCTTTTAGCCTTTCTTCAAGTCGGATACGGGAGATAAAAACTCCAAACTGGGTTGCGATGGTTTCAATAACCGTGCGTACGCTATCCGAAAGCTCATATTCCATACTTGAGGCAAGATAAAAAGCGGCAATGACCTCATTTTCGGACTTAACCGGAATTATTGCCGTAGCTCTCAGGTTTTCCTGCCTGAGTGCATCGTCTCTGGAGGTGAGAAGGAGGTCTATATGCTGCTTATAGACAGGTTGTCCTATCATAACCAGCTTGGTGTTTGGGGAATTTGCACTGTAGTAAGAGGCATTCTCAACAAAGGTGGGAGAAAAACCACTCTGGATGGCTAGGGCCATATCGCCGGTATCTTCGTCAACCAGGTAGATGCCTCCGACATCTATTTCATCTATCTGAAGGCACGAATCAAGCAATATATCAAGTGTCCCATCCAGGTGTTGCGAAGTGCTAAGAGAGATTCCAAGGTCCCGCTGGATATAAAGCAGCTTTTCTTTTCGTTTTCTTTCGGTAACATCAAGAATTATACCTTTAAGATACTTTACGACCCCATTCTCATCGGCTTCGATAAAGGTTCTTTCATCAACCCAGCGTACTTCCCCTGACTTTGTAAGTATCCTGTATTCCTGAGAGAAATCCACATAGTCTTCCTCGATCCTTCTAGAGAGCTCTCTTTCGACCCTTTCGAGATCATCAGGGTGCACAATATTCCCATACAGAAGTTTCCCTGAGGTGAATTCTTCCACCGTATACCCGAAATGCTTTATGTTCTCTGAGACAAACTCAGCAGGCCAGTACTTCTCAGGCCGCCACAGGAAAACAGTTACAGGAACTTTATTTATTACTGAGATCAGCTCTTTCGCCATCTCAAGTGCGCTGCATAAAGCTACCTCATTGAGATATTTGCAGGCTTTTTGTTTGCTGTTACTTCCGTTTTTAGCCGAGTTTGAAGTTGCTTTAGCCATCGTATTCTCCATTCAGGAAACTTTTACAGGAAGCTATGAGAAAATTTCATGTATTTAATATTTTTGTTACAATCACATAGAAAGACGCAATAAATTAAATAGATTTTGATTTGAACTTCAGGCAGGATCATGATGAAGAGGCACATTGCTGTATGTGGGAGGTGAAATACGAACCCTGGAATTGGTAGAAAAAAAGAAAAATCAAGGGAAAAATATATAAACAAAACTTCAATCAGGCTTGCTTAGGGAGAGGACGTGTCTAGAAAATAATAACAAGAAAAAGAAGGAGAACAAGAAGGAGAACAAGAAGGAGAAAAAGAAGGGGAAAAAGAAGGGGAAAAAGAAGAGGAAAAAGAAGAGGAAAAAGAAAAGGAAGAAGAAAAATAAAGAAAAGTTTTCAGTCAAGTAAATTTATTTACGAACTTTTTTACATTTTCATCCTGCCAGCCGTCTATTAATTCCCGGACAGCAGCATCTCTTACAAATTCATCTTTTTCTTTAAGGGCTATCTCCTTAATCAAGGGAAGAGTGCCGGAGTCCGTATGCCAGATTTTTGCAAGTTCCTGAACTGCATTAACCCGTACAAAATTATCGCTGTCATTCAGCAACCTATCTCTTACAAGGTGAAGTGTTTCCGGCTTTTCGTGCCAGGTTTTTGCAAGTTCTTCCATGGCATTTTTCCGGACCGAATAATGTTCGTCAGAAATCGCTGTATCCATGATCAGTTCAAAGGTCCCAGGTTCTTCAGGCCATAAGGAGGCAAGCAGACTGACTGCAGTTCCCCTGACCATGTTGTCCTCATCGTGAATGCACCTGTCCTTGATAAAGTCCTGAATTTCAGGCTCATTCCGCCAGCCGTTTGCAAGTTCCTGAATCGCAACCCCTCTTACGGAATAATGGTCATCCTTAACTGCCCTTTCCTTAATAAAGGGAAGGATATCTTCTCTGGAAGGCCATTTCCCAGCCAGTTCCTGCAAAGCTGCACTCCTTACAGCATAGTGCTCGTCGTTCAGGGCTTTATCCATGAGTAGCTGAAGGGCGGCAGGCTCCGTACTCCAGTATTTTGCAACACTCTGGATTGCAATAGCCCTGACAAAACCGTCTTTTTCCTTTACAGCCCTATCTGTAATAAAATCAAGGCTGCAACAGTTTTTACCCCAGCATCTGGAAAGCTCCTGGAGAGATGTACTTCGGACGAATTTATCTCCCGCATTCTCAGCCCAATACCTCAGTAGTTCAGGAATTTCAGGCAAATGTTTCCAGTTTTCTGCCAGCTCTTTGACAGCAGCCCTCCTTACTTCATAATTACAGTCTTCGGTAGCTCTTTCCCGGAGAAAAGGCAGGGTTTCCGGGTTTTCATGCCAGAACCTTGCCAGCTCCTGAAGGGCAACCTTTCGAACCGAATAATGGCTATCCTCAACAGCTCGCTCTTTAATGAATTCAAAAATATCTCCATTTTCACGAGAATTTTTTGCAAGGGTGAGAAGGACTTCGCGTCTATCCGTATGATCTTTTTCTCCCACTGCCCGAGCTTTAAGCAACTCCAGAGACCTAAAAGAAATTACCTCCTTATCATCAGGATCTCCGGGGGGGAGAGATATAATACTTTCAGGCATTTCTTTCCACCTACTTTATTTCTACCACTAATTCTACATCTACCGGAATATGATTTACCTGTTTAATATATTCATATTTGTTATTTTAATCATATATAAAAACATTATGAAATTAAAATCTTCATCTAAAAAAATTAAAATTAGCAGTAAAGCATATTCGTCAGTTTGCCCTGCGATTATTTTTGATTTGGGAGCAGTTGAAGATAAATCTTTTGGGATCTTCACATCCCCTGAAAAATTAAAGAAATTCACACATATTCCAGGATTTCAGGCATTTTATTTCCGCATATTTTGTAGTCACATTCCGGTTCAGATTCCTTAAAAGCCTGAAAAGGTTAAATTTTATTAACGTATTGAATATTAATTTGACTTACACAAAACCTTACTTGATATGGTTTAGGTTTGATTTCACTTACTCAAAGCCTTACTGTACTTATTTGAAGCTTGGCTTACTTTAAGTTTTATTTGAGTCCTTCAGGCAGTCATAGATCAATTTAATATATCACCGCAGACATCATTATAAATATAATTTGTAGAGAGAAAATTTGTAGAGAAAAACAGAGAGATCATTCTAAAAGACTGTGCTGAAAGCATTTATATAATCTTTTTTTTAAATGTACCCGCTAATATAATGACAGGGGGATTTACAGACATGGAAAATGATTTTCAAGGAGTATTGAAAGGTCAGAAAATAGCTTATTTTTCAATGGAAATAGGACTTCGCAATGAAATCCCTACATATGCAGGCGGGCTTGGAGTGCTCGCAGGCGATACAATTCGCTCGGCTTCAGACCTAAAAATTCCGCTTGTTGCGGTAACTCTGGTCAGCAATAAAGGATATTTCAGGCAGAGCCTTGACGTCATGGGGAACCAGACTGAAAAAATTGAAGAATGGACCCCTTCGAGTTTTATGACCAGAATGCAGCAGGAAGTGAGCGTTAAAATTCAGGACAGAGAGGTTAAAATCCAGGCATGGCAATATAACTGCAAGAGCCTGACAGGGGGATGTGTCCCCATTATTTTCCTCGATACCAATGTAGAGGGGAACGCATGGGAAGACCGCGGGATCACAGATTTTCTTTATGGAGGGGACCACTCCTACAGGCTTAAGCAGGAAATCGTGCTCGGGATAGGGGGAGTGAGGATGCTTAATGCTCTGGGCTTTAAGGTCCGGAAATATCATATGAATGAAGGGCACTCAAGCCTGCTCGCCCTGGAACTCTTAAAGTGCAATAATAAAGACGCTACTAAAGTAAAGGACCTCTGCATTTTTACCACTCATACCCCCGTAGAAGCCGGGCATGACAAGTTCGATTACAGGCTTGTAGAAGACCTTATCCGGGACAAAAACGATGAGGAAATCCTCAGAAGATTTGGAGGAACAGACCGTTTTGATACAAGCCTTTTTGCCCTCAACCTGTCTGACTATGTCAATGGCGTCACGAAGCGGCACAGCCGGGTTTCAAGCGAACTATTCCCCGGCTACTCAATTCAGGCAATAACAAATGGAGTCCACTCCTATACCTGGACTTCTCCTTTTTTCAGGAAACTTTTTGACCGCTATCTGCCAGGATGGGCAAATGAGCCCGAACTTCTGGTAAGGATAGGAGGAATTCCGGATGATGAAATCTGGCAAGCCCGCAGAAATGCAAAAAAGGCCCTCATAGATGAGGTCAACAAAAGGACAGGAGCAGGCATGGACTATGAGACCCTGACAATAGGTTTTGCACGGCGTATGGCTGAGTATAAACGTGCAACCCTGATCCTATCCGACCTTGAAAGGCTTAGAAAGATTAACAGAAGGGGAAGAATTCAGCTGATCTTCGCAGGCAAAGCCCATCCGCGTGACGAAGCCGGCAAACAGCTTATACGAGATATTTTCAGAAGTATCGAAACGCTCCGAAACGAGATCAAGATAGTCTTTTTGGAAAACTATGACATGGAACTTGCCGCAAAAATGGTTTCCGGAGTTGACGTCTGGCTGAACACCCCGACCCGCCCTTATGAGGCTTCGGGCACAAGCGGCATGAAAGCTGCCCATAACGGGGTCGTAAATTTCAGCGTGCTTGACGGCTGGTGGATTGAAGGGTGGATCGAAGGGGTAACCGGCTGGTCCATAGGACCCAGGCTCGAAGAACGCCTCTCGGGAGAGGAAGCAAGGCTTGCCGAACTTGACGACCTTTACAACAAACTCTACTACATTATCGTTCCCACCTATTACGAACGCAGAGACGAATGGTTTAAACTGATTAACAACTCGATAGGCATGATTGCATATTATTTCAACAGCCACCGGATGATGCGGCGTTATGTTACGCATGCTTACCTGTAATTTCTAAAAATCGGTTGTTAGGAAAAGTTGAAGGAGAAAGTCAGATAAAGAAGGTCAATTGAAAGAAAAAGATCAATTGAAAGAAAAAGCAAGTTAAAGAAAAAGCAAGTTAAAGAAAAGGTCAACCACAGGAAAAAGTCCGGAAAAACTTATGCTTTTCCTGGGTCCATTCTACGAATACTTTCAAGAGCATTTTCAGCTTTTGTTTTAAACCCTTTACTCTCCCAGAGGTCGGCTGCAATCTTAAAAGCATTTTCAGCAGCTCTCAGATTTCCTAGTTTCAGGAAAACCTTTCCTTTTTCATACCAGGCTTCGGGATTATCGGGCTTAAGCCGGGTTGCCTTCTCAAAAGCATGAAAAGCCTCTTTTTCCGAACCGGCTTTAAAGAGGATTTTTCCCCGGAGCTGCCAGGCTTCGGCATTTTCAGGTTTCACCTCAAGGGCTTTTTTAAACGCCTGCATAGCTTTTTCCTGCTCACCAAGCCTGAGCCAGAGTTTCCCGGTTTCAAACAGGGCATCGGGGTCCCCGGGATTTTTTCCCAGGGTTTTTTCATACTCACTGAGCTTTTCTTCACACAGGTTTACTAGAGAGAGCACGGAGTCCTTGCCTTCCCAGGCGTTTTTCTGCACAGGGTTCAGGGAAATGGATTTTTCGAAAGCCTCAAGTGAATCCCGGAAACGTTCAAGCTTTTTTAAAGCAAAACCCATGTTAGTCCAGAGCCCTGCATTCTCAGACTTGATTTCCGAAGCCTTTTCAAAGGTCTCAAGAGCTTCTTCATAGCGTTTGAGTTTCAGGAGGGAATTTCCCCTATGGTACAGGGCCGGAAAATCCAGAGGATTTTCTTCCAGCACACGGTCAAAAGCTTTGAGTGCAAGCCTCAACCTCCCCTGCCTATAAAGAGCAACTCCTTCTTCGTAAATGCCTTCTTCCCCTCCGGTTTCCGTACCTCCGGCTTCCCCTTTATCTTCCGTTCTATCTCTTTCAAGCCCGGTTTCCGAGAGGTACCTGAACCCTTCCGAGCCCCCCCGGGCAGACCTGGCATCAAGATATATGAACTCCTCTTTTGGCACGAAAGACTTGCAGATCCAGCCAGGTTCGGCCCTTCGGTTAGTGATTATACAGTACCCGTTTATGTACTTCGAACAGACCCCGCAGCAGTAGATGTGCCTCTCCAGACGGTACCGTATCTGGTCAATATCGGTAGTAACCAGCCCCTGGTTCAGCCTAGTTTTAAAAGTCTCGTAGGGGATATTTTTGATTTTAATATAGACTGTTGAAGGAGCAGGCGGGTCCCATTCAAAGGGCTTTTCGATTTGTTTTTTGCGGATCATAACTTTCGTTGAACTTTTTGGTCTGAGTTACCGGTGTTTTCGAGTTCCGAGAATATAAGTCTTTTTAAGTCTTTTTTGTCGCTTTTTTCAGTGTTTTCTTTCAAAGCTTTTCTTAAAGTCCTTTTGAAGCTTGAAGTCATTCATGTTACTAAGAACTTATTACCCTAATTTTAATAAATAAACAAATTAATTAAAGTAACGAATATTTTTGGTAACCAGCAATCAGTCAGCAGATTTTCAACATATTTTCTAAAAGAAGGGAGGGTAAACTTACGAGCTACAAGAAAACACATGGAGCCCCAGCATTATTTTCTTTTTTCATCCCCGGCCTGGGCCAGCTTGTAAAGGGGCAGGTATCAAAGGCACTTGGCGTCTGGGCAGCCCTGCTAATCAGTGCATTCATGAGCATTGTCGGAATCGGGATTTTAATGGGAATGGTTGTATGGGTCGCACAGATCTATGATGCCTACAACGCCTGAATGCAAAATAGGTCATCTACTCTCACATGCCTTTACTCTCACATGCCTTAGATCTACCTTATTTCCGCTCCGAAGCACGAGGTCCTTTTCACTTACTTCGCTCAGGTGGGTTCTTTACGATTTCTCTAACCCGCGAAACCATATTCACTGTATTTTGTCGTTCTTTCCCGCTCGACGCAGGAGAGCGGTCTTTCCCACAAAAATGAAGAAAAAAAGAACGTAAAGAAGAATAAAAACAGCATGTAAGGCAATTAAAAGCTTCTGAAACGCTTGTGAGTGAAAAAGAGAAGCAAACAGGTCAAATGAGTACAAAGGCCAAATGAGTACAAATTTAGGTCTTATGTCTTATTTTTCATTCAAATCTGTATTCTCTTCTTTTTGGGAAAAGCCGCCAGACAAGCTGGCGGAGGCGCTGAAATTTAGTGGATTATTTAAACCAGGTTCCCGGGATCAAGGGAAATGTGCTTTGGACAGGGAAGAAAGTTCAGAATTCGTTATTTCCTTGTGAACCGCCAAAAAAGAGTAAATGGAAAAAAGGTTTAAGGGAAATTCAGTTTCGTCATCTATTTCCGTCGTCATCTATTTCCCAGTTCATTCAATTCCTGAATTCTCAGCTCCACGACATCCATGGCATCTTCAAAGAGCTGCCTGTTGATTTCTATCCCGAAGTATTGCTTGAGTTTTTCTTCGGGAGGCATTATTGCACCTGCTGAGAGGTAGGCAATGTAGTTTTTGTTGAAGGATTCAGGTTCCTCCCTGTATTGCTTGAAGAGGGCGAGTGTTATTGCTTTTGAAATCG
This sequence comes from Methanosarcina siciliae T4/M, assembly GCF_000970085.1. Lineage (NCBI taxonomy): Archaea > Methanobacteriati > Methanobacteriota > Methanomicrobia > Methanosarcinales > Methanosarcinaceae > Methanosarcina > Methanosarcina siciliae. Next base: position 1,643,187 of record NZ_CP009506.1, read on the forward strand.
CGTAATTGAATGTATAGTAATTATTTGTCAGGTAGATGTGGTTAATGTAGGTCCATTCCGCAGAATCTTCAGCGTAATATTCTACCGAGTCGCTCCTGTATTCTTTAGAAAGGGCGGTCCAGAGGGCATTGAGTTCTGCTCCGCTGACAGTTCCGTTTTCATTGCTTTTTTCAGCACAGAGCTGGTGAGCCTTATATTCGAATTCCGTAATCATGGGCTGGCGGGTAAAATAATTCTGGTATTCCCCAATGTGCTGGGCAAGCACAGCGACTGCGGTTTCCTTATCCGAGTTTTCGACCACATAATCGACAAAGAGTTCTTCATTGAAAGTGGACGGGACCTCCATTTCATAGATCTGGCCCGTGCAGTAGAGATAATCCACGGAATTGCCCATCAGATAGAAGTTGATTCCGTGCCCCAGTTCATGGGTGAGGGTCTTCTGGTCACTTATAATGCCGTTGTAGTTCATGAAAATCAGGGCAGGAGCCTTCAGGGCATAGAGGCCGTAACAGTAACCGCCTGGCTGTTTTCCGTTTTCGGGGGATGGATATGCGTCGATGAAATTTCCGGTTACCGTTTTTAAGAAAATTTCGTTGAAACGAGGATCCATCCCGGCATAGGATTTCTGGATCTCATGCACAGCGTCCAGGTAAGTATAATTTTTAGCGGGCTGGTCCGTCAACTGCAGCATAAGGTCATAAGGCTTTAGTGTTTCAAGCCCTAGTTTTTTCCTCCTGAACTCATTATAAGCTTCAAATACGGCTTTTCTTTCCTTAAAAACCGTATTCATATCATCAACCTGATTTTTTGTGAGATAAAGACTATACAGGCTGGCTTCATAAAAGTCAGGGTAATTCAGCTGTGCTGCAACAAGATCGTCAAAGCGGGCTTTTTCCGCATACAAAGAAGCCATTGAATCGGATTCGTCAATCAGGTGGTAAAACCTCTTATCATAACACCTTTTCCTGTTTTCCCGGCTCCGGTCAATTGAAAGCAGGGTATTGTAAGACTGGGAATTTACTGAAAACTCTTCCCCGTTATCAAGAGTTATGCTTCCTGCCATGGTGACTGTATTGGTGATTCTGGAAAGGGCTTCGGTCTCCAGTTTCATACGCTGATTTTCGAGCTCTGCCAGATATACGGCCTGAGCTTCATCGCCCGGCCTGTGCTCTACAAACCTCATATAGGTTGCTTCAAGATAAGCCCTGTATGACTCAAGTCCGGGCTCTTCGGAAAAGAGCCGGTCCCAATCCTCCTTATTGAGCGAGGTCAGTTTCACGGTTGAAAAGGCGCTAACCTTTTTATATTCGGTAAGCAGGTCCTGAGTATCCGAAAGAAGAGACATAAAGAACTGCTCATTCACGTTTTTGCTGAGCTGAGTGTATGCATAGGTATAGAGAATGTCAATAGATCTTGAAAACTCTTTTTCGGCTTCCAGATATCCGAGTAAAACAGTCCCGGACAGCTTCTCAAATTCCGGACGATACGTCTCGTTTATCTCTTCCAGGCTCTTTTTTAGTGCTCCAAGTTTTTCAAGGGCAGCATCCCTGCTGCTGAAAATATAGGCATCGTTCCATTCCGTTGTAACCTCATCGGGATTAAGCTCTTTAAACATGTGATTCTCTCCTGTGCTTCCGGAAGCTTTCTCTGCTTTTTCGGAAGTCCCATACCCTGAAAAGACGGTAAAAACCAGTTTACTGAAAACATATATTTCTGACTGAGAATATATCGGGACTAATACTCATTATATCGGGACTAACTCATATGAACCTGCTGTTCAAAAAGTGTTCAGAAACGCAAACTAAAATCTAAAGCTTATAATTGCAGTTCTACGGATTGCGGTTGAGAGACTGGTTCAAGGAAAAAGACTCATCAGGATCGAAGTATTTATATCCGTCCTCTCATTAAGTTTTTACAAAACAAGTTCTTAGAAAGATAAGTTCTTAAAAAAGGTAAGTTATATGGAATGCAGGAGAACACACGGAGTTCCCGCCCTATTTTCTTTTTTCGTACCCGGTCTGGGGCAGCTTGTAAAAGGAGATTTTCTTAAAGCAATCGGCATCTGGTTAGCTTTCATGGTTACAGGAGCCATGCATTTCTTCGGAACCGGATTTTTAATATGGGCGATTATATGGGTCTGGCAGCTCTATGATGCCTATAATGCCTGAAAAAATAAGTAACAGGAATCCGGAAAGAGTAGTATAAGTGTACTAAAGGTACTTACTTAGCTATACACTATTAGCTATGCACTAAACTCTTTTTGAAATTGAAGAAGCAGAATTATTTTTGAATTACATCTCTGAATTACCTCTCCTATTCTTTTTTTTATTGGCTGATGTCAAGCCGTCTATCCTCGATTTTACTATCAAAATCTATCAATATCTATCAAAATCAATCAAATTGATAGAAAAAAATATAGGATATAACTATCAATATCTATCAAAACAGATCAAATTGATAGATTGGTAATATGAAACTCCCGGAAGTTCCTGAATTTTCAAATGAAACCCTTGAAGAAGCTGAAAAATTTCTTCATGACGATCAAATTGCAGATTTAGTCTATGCATACAATGAAAGGTATCTGCACTGGGAGGAGTTAAAACACAGAAAACTCCCTCTTGACCCGGGAATCGTATGGAATTTAATGAAAATGTTGAGGGAATTAAAAGCAAAATCCCTGAAGTTTGGGAACTGGGTTTTTAAATATAACTTAATAGATGAATTTCAGGAAAAACTCCATATCCTCGACAAATCAGCAGCGGAAAACTTGCTCAGTAGTCTTGAAGCCCTGCAGGACAATAGAAGGAAATACATTATCAGCTCCCTGATGGAAGAGGCAATCGCTTCAAGCCAGATAGAAGGAGCAGCAACTACAAGGGAAGTTGCAAAAAGGATGCTGCAGGAGAAAAGGAAGCCCAAAAATAAAGACGAAAAAATGATTGTAAACAATTACGATACAGTAAAGTATATCGTGGATTTAAAAAACGAAGCCTTCACCTCTGAGCGAATTCTAGAAATTCACAGGATGATTACAGGCGGAACACTTGAACAAACCCAATACGAAGGCAATTTCAGGGAAAACAATGAAATTGCAGTTTTTTCCCATGATGGGACACTGCTTCATAAACCTGTGGAATACACCGAAGTCCCGAAGCTGGTTAATGAATTATGTGATTTTGCCAACAGCAAGGATGAAGATTTCATTCATCCCGTGATAAAGGGTATAATCATCCACTTCCTGCTAGGATACATCCACCCCTTCAACGACGGAAACGGCAGGACCGCAAGGGCTCTTTTTTACTGGTATCTCATCAAAAACGACTACTGGCTTTTCGAGTACATGGCAGTCTCAAGAGTAATAAATAATTCGAAAAAAAGGTATCAAAATGCCTACCTCTATACCGAATCCGACCGTACCCCCGAGGATTCCGGCGACCTCACGTACTTCATCAAATACAACCTCGACTGCATACAAAAAGCCCTTGATGACACCCTCGAGTATCTGGAAAGAAAACAAAAAGAGCAGGCTCAAGCCCTGAAAATCATTACCGAATCCGGAAATCTTACTTTAAGGCAGGCAGAAATCCTAAAGCAGTTTTTGAAGCAGCCTGAAAAACCCATCACAATCAAAGAAATAGTGACCATTTACAGTGTGGCGTATGCTACAGCCAGAAGTGACCTTTTCCGGCTTGCAGAACTGGGATATGTTGAAAAAAGGAAGGCTGGGAAGGAGTTTATTTTCATGTTTAAGAAGGTTGATTGAGATTCTCTATTCTGAGTGGTTTGTTATCGGAATCTATTAAAAAAGCACTCTCATCAATTTTTATTAGAATTCATCAAAAAGTCGTCAAACAAAGCTTAAAATTTTGTTAATATTTTCGTACCATTTCTTCCTGCCATTCAGTTTCAGGCCACCCTCCAAAGCCCCTATGCATAGTTAGTTCATCAAGATAGTTCAGTACCTCGCCCACCGGAAAACCAAAGTCTTTGAGCACACATCCGAGAACCGTGCCTGTCCTGCCTATGCCCCCCAGGCAGTGGACAACAATCCCTTCTCCTTCATCCATTTTTGCTCTTATAACAGCAGTTGCCTGCCTGATAAGCCGCTCCTCTCTTTCAGGGTTCTCCGGCCCATAGCCGAAATAAAGGTCTTCTAATTCTGCAGAGAACAGCACTTTGAGAGGATAAGGGTCGTAAGTAACCTCCTAACTGCTGAGACAGACTACGTTTGAAAAACCGGCTTCCCCAATTTTCTCCCAGGGGGTAGACTCCCGTGGCCGAGACATGCCGGCAAGAAGAACAGGCTCTTTGAGCACGACATAGAAATTCAGTGGAATTCGGATACCTTCTATTGAAGGCATCTCCCTTGGACTCAACAAAGAGGGCATAATGCTAAGAGTATGAGGGGCAGGAAATATAAAGTGACCTTTTTCATCTGGAAGAACTGGAATATGTTGAAAAAAGGAAGGCTGGAAAAGAGTTTATTTTCGTATTCAAAAAGGTTGATTGAGGTTCTCCATTCTGAGTGGTTTGTTATCAGAATCTATCAAGATGAATCGAATTGATAAAAATAAAGCCAAACTTACCTCCCACCAAAAACTATTTAATTAGGTAATACCTAACTAATAACCCGGACCCAGCATGACAGAGAAAAAAGAGCATTTGTTATTAGTCTTTGAAAGCCTGATCAAAACCAAAAGCGAATGCTCCTGTGAGATCCTCTCGGAATGTGGGTTATCTGATATCACTATTAAACAGATCGGATATCTGAAGATTATTGATGAACATGGAGACGTGACTTTTAGCAGGCTTGCTAAAATCACCCGAAATTCAAAGCCAACCGTCACAGAGATGGTCAACAAATTCGTGAAAATGGACTGCGTGTACAAAGAAAAATCCCCGGAGGACGGGAGAATTTTCTACATTCGCCTGACTGAAAAAGGACGGAGAATAGCTCGTGCCGAAGAAAACGCATTGTTAAGGGTCATTGAAAAAATGGCAGGTTCTCTGGACGAGAAGGAAATTGACACGCTTATCGACCTCCTTGAAAAGGTGTGGTAATTTTTTTTGTCCGGCAGAAAAGTTAGGTTAATTCAAACTAAATAATTGGAATGGCCTGAAAGACTGAAAAAACAACTTTAGAAAAAATGAGACGATTGACAATGTATCCAGAACAACCCGATGAAAACAGAGAATGCATTGTAATGCCGCTTTTTGAGGTAGTGGCCTACCCGAAAAGCCGGGCCAAATTCCTTGCTGACAAAGTCACGGGAGAAATCCTCCTGAACGACATGAAAAACGCCGAATCTGTATATGCCATCGGGCTGACAGTAAAAAGCGGCACGAAACCTTCCGACCTGACAGAGGATAAACTGTACAGGACAGGAAATCTCCTGAGAATTGGATTTGTCCAGCCTGCAGATGAGGGCTATCTTGTTATTGCAAAGGCTGTCCAGAGGGTAGAGTCAGTATCGCTTACCCGGAAGGACGGGATTTTCTACGCTGCATTCGAACCTGTAATGGACCTTCCGGACCTCGATGAAGACGTTCAGATGGAAATGCTGGCTAATGTCAAAAAATCAATCCATGAGATCAGCAGCCGTTTCCAGAGTTCGGAGCAGTTTATGCGGCCGATCGAGAAGATGAATTCCATTGACCAGATAATGGGCTTTGTCATGCCGTATATCCCTATAAAGCTCGAAGAAAAGCAGGCCCTTCTTGAGATAGTTTCTGTCCGTGAGCGATACCTCGCATTCCTCGAGATCCTGATGAAGCAGAAAGAAAACATAAAAATCCAGATGGAAATGGCAAAAAAAGTTTCCGAAAAGGTAAACAAATCGCATAGGGAAGCGATGCTTCGGGAACAGCTCAAGATCATTCAGGAAGAGCTTAACGAAACTGACGATTCTGCCGGTGAGGGCGGATACCGGGGAAGGATTGAAAAATCAACGATGCCTGAAGAGGTCAAAAAGAAGGCATTGTCAGAGTTGAAGAAACTCGAAACCGGGGGCCCCCACAATCCTGAGAGCTCTGTTATCAGAAATTACCTGGACCTCATGCTCGACCTTCCCTGGGTGACGGAGGAGAAAAAGAACATCGATATTGACGAAGCTCGCCGTGTCCTTGAAAGCAACCATAACGGGCTTGAAAAGGTCAAGGAAAGGATAATCCAGCACCTGGCGGTAATGAAACTGAAAAAGGAAAAACAGGGTTCAATTCTGCTCCTTACGGGCCCGCCCGGCACCGGGAAAACGAGCCTCGGAAAAAGTATTGCAGATGCCCTCGGCAGGGAGTATGTCAGGATTAGCCTCGGAGGCGTAAGGGACGAAGCCGAGATAAGAGGCCACAGAAGAACGTATATAGGAGCCCTGCCCGGAAGAATTATTCAGGGCATGAGGAAAGCAGGTACGAAAAACCCGGTCTTCATCCTCGACGAGGTCGATAAGCTTTCAACTTCCTACGCAGGAGACCCGGCAAGTGCCCTTCTGGAAGTCCTTGACCCCGAGCAGAACAACACATTCTCGGACCATTATCTGGAAGTCCCGTATGACCTGTCCGAAGTATTCTTCATAGCCACTGCCAATTCACTGGCAAGTATCCCCTGGCCTCTGCTTGACAGAATGGAAACTATCGAGATCTCGGGTTACACGAAAAATGAAAAACTTGCAATTGCAAAAGATCATCTGCTGCCCTGTATACTGGAAGAACACGGCCTTGATGCGGACAAGCTCAAAATTGAAGATGAAGCCCTGAAAGGAATCATTGACAAATACACCCGCGAAGCCGGGGTCCGTGGACTGAAAAAACAGCTTGCCAGGACTGCAAGGTTTGTGTCTGAAAAGATCGTGTCGGGAAAAACCGATCTCCCTTACGTGGTCAGAGCGGACATGCTCAAAGAGGTTCTCGGAAAAGAGATAATCAGGCAGGAAGAAGCCAGAAAAGAAAATGTTCCCGGAGTGGTAACCGGCCTTGCCTGGACCCCTGTAGGAGGAGACATCCTTTTCATTGAAGGCACATTCATGCCCGGAAACGGTAAGCTTACCCTTACAGGCCAGCTCGGGGACGTGATGAAAGAGTCGGCACAGATCTCTTTGAGCCTTGTCAGGTCCAGACTTGCCAGCACCGAAAACAGCTTTAACTTTACGGCAAGCGATGTCCATATCCACGTGCCCTCGGGTGCAACCCCAAAAGACGGCCCTTCAGCAGGTGTGACCCTCTTTACCGCCCTTACGTCCCTCATAACCGGCAAAGCTGTTGACCCCAAACTTGCCATGACAGGGGAAATAACGTTGAGCGGCTCCGTACTTCCCGTTGGAGGCATAAAAGAGAAAGTCCTGGCAGCTCATAGGGCAGGTATAAAGAAAGTAATCCTGCCAAAAGAAAACGAAAGAGACCTTGAGGACGTGCCCGAAGACGTTAGAAACGAGCTTCGATTCGTGCCTGTAGAGACCATTGAGGAGGTCCTCAAAGAGGCACTTGGCATTGACCTCCCCGGACAGGTGCTGTCGTCGTCGTTTTCAGGGAACAGCTTCGCAGCTACCCAGAATGTTTGAGTTTGAAAGTGCAGGACAGGGCAATGACCGGGGAGGGAGATATTCAAAGATGGGGTTTAGGTTAAAGCTTCCAGAAACGTAACCTACCCCGTCCATCCACTCAAAGCTGAATTCAAACTCTTAATTCAAAAATGGGAAAATAGCCGAAAGTCATATCCTGCCTGTCCTGAAGATATTGAATACAAGCCACATCCCAAAAATGCTGGCAAGAAGGAAACCGAATATTCCCAGAAGAGGCACTCCCCAGAGAAGGGGTTTCATGTTTGTCTGAGTTATCAGGGATGAAGCAACGATTATGGCAGAAATGATCAGGCTGAAAGACAACCGGTTGCTTGCGGTATTTATCTCTGAGATCAGCCTTTTAGTCTCTTCGGACTCAAGCTTTATTCCCAGATAACCATTTTCGGCATTATCGAGGATATGGGAGATTTTTGTCGGGGCTTTCTGGAATATGCGGGACCAGCTGGAAATGTTGTCGTAAAGTACCCTGGCAATGTTCTGCGGATAAAAACTTTCTTTTATTGCGTTTTTCGCATAAGGCTCTACAAGCTCGGCTAAATTCAAATCGGGATCGATTATCAGCCCGAACCCCTCAACAGCAAGCGTACCCCTTACCAGCAGCGTAATATTGTAAGGCACTTTAACCTGATTCATTCTCAGGACCTCTATTAACTCTTCTATTATTACCGAAGCATCGAGATTTTTCAGAGCCCTGCCGTAATATTTGGAACGGAAGTAATCAAAATCCACTTTCAAGACTTTTGTGTCCACATGCGAGTCTATACCTCCCATATCCCGCAGGGTTTCAACAAAAAGAGAGCTATCCCCTTTAACCATTGCCGTCATCCCGTTCAGGAACATATCCCTTGTTTCTGAAGATAGGTGCCCAACCATTCCGAAATCAAGAAATGCTACTATTCCATCTTCCATTATCAGGATGTTCCCTGGATGCAGGTCAGCATGGAAAAAACCGTCTTCAAAGACCTGCTTAAGAAAAGAACCTGCAACTGCAAGAGCTATTGCACTCCTGTCAAACCCCTGCTTTTCAAGTAAATCCACGCGCCCTCCTTTTATCCCTTCGATATATTCGAGGGTCAGCACACGGGTGCCTGTATAATCCCAGTACACTTTGGGGATGTGGATTTGCTCGCTGTCCTTAAAATTCTCTGCAAACCGGTCTGTGTTCCAGCCTTCCTGCGAATAATCTATTTCTGCAAGAATACTGCGCGATAGTTCGTCAACAAGTTCAACCGGCCTGTAAAGTCTGGCTTCGGGGATGTGTTCGGTCAAAAGCCCGGATAAACTGTACATTATATCCAGATCGGATTCGATTACTTCTTTTATTCCAGGACGCTGGACCTTCACAACGACGTCGTCACCATTTTTTAGCTTTGCCCGATGCACCTGTCCGATTGACGCACATGCAAGTGGTTTTTTCTCAAAAGACTCGAACAATTCCTCAACAGGAAGTCTGAGTTCCTCTCTTATAATCAGCTCAACTTCCTCAAAACCAAAGGAAGGGGCATCGTCCTGAAGTTTTGAAAATTCGGCGGCGTATTCAAGAGGAACGAGGTCCCGCCTCATGCTCAGCAACTGGCCTAACTTGATGTAGGTCGGACCGAGTTCTTCGAGGATCCTGCGAGTTCTAACCGGGCCTGAGAGATTATGTTCATCTCTTTTTTCCTGTTTTTTGAGCCTGGAAGTAAAGTCTCCGAAACTGCCCAGACCAATCTGGTCAACAATATATCCGAACCCGTATTTCTGGAGAACCTCAATTATCTGGCCGTATCTTTTCAACATTGAATAACGGCGGAATCTTTTATGCAGCATATAAAGTCATTAGCCTGATGTTTTTGTGATGAGTACCGAAGTTATTCCGGGAATGAGTTTATTAAAACACATATAATATTTTTTTGTATCTAATTAAGGTTCCTCTCAATTCTGGATCATCCTGTCAAAGAGTTATATGAACTACCACTCAGCTAAAGACTCATGGGTTTTATGCTTATTTATATAAAAACAGGACATTATTAGACTGACTGGAAACTCTATTCTCTGTTAACTGATCGGTCCCTATTCCTAAAAATCTGAATAGAATGAAAATGAAGGTAAAACCATGAAAGTAATAGCCATAAACGGAAGCCCCAGAAAGAAATGGAACACAGCCACCCTGCTGGAAAAAGCTCTTGAAGGCGCAGCTTCGGAGGGCGCGGAAACAGAAATAATCCACCTCTACGACCTCGATTTTAAAGGCTGCACAAGTTGTTTTGCCTGCAAATTGAAAGGCGGGAAAAGCTATGGAAAATGCGCAATGAGAGATGAGCTGACACCTGTACTTGAGAGGTTGGAAGATGCTGATGCTGTAATCCTGGGATCTCCAATCTATCTTGGGAATTTGACAGGCGAGATGAGATCGTTCATGGAACGCTATGTATTTCCATACCTCACATATTCCAATAGCTTGCCTTCCCTCTACCCAAAAAACACCCCTGTTGGTTTCATCTACACGATGGGAGCAAAGGAAGAATATTTTGATATGTTTGGGCTCAGGAAAACTATCGAATTGAATGAGAATCTTGCTAAGAGAATCTTCGGAGATTCCGAATCACTTTACAGCACCGATACCTACCAGTTCGATGATTATTCAAAGTACGTTGCTGACAGGTTTGATCCCGAGGAAAAAGCAAAAAGGCGAAAAGAAGTGTTTCCGCAGGACTGCAAAAAAGCCTTTGAGATGGGAGCACGGTTCGTGAAACGGCAAAAAGCTCTTGAGTAAAGAAGTAAAAGCAATAATGTTTGAGTTAAATGATAAGCTCCTTAATATTGCTTTTTTCACCTATTCTCACTTTTCATATCTGTTATTTCACCATATTCGTGAAGAGCTGTGAAAAAATTCAAAGCGGTCAGCTGCCTCAGGAGAAAACCCCAGTTCTTCAAACATCTCCCTGAAAACCGCCCGGTATTCCTCTTCGGGTATCGATTCCCCGCTGCTTCCTACAGGCATTACGATTTCGAGTTTGACCTTTCCTGAGGAATCGAGTTCAACTATGTACCTGTTCCCTTCATCATAAGTCGTTACCTTTGCCTTCGGGATGGAGTATTTTACGGAACCCAGCCGTTTCCCGTCCTTTAAAAAGACTTCAGTTGGGTATGCATTAAGACCAAAACCGGACTCGTAGCTGGGCTCGTCACTGTTTTCCAAAAGATAGGCATATACAGCCGGGAAATTGGGAGATTCGTTCATCTGTATTTCAGCATCCCAGGTCTGGTTTTGTGCGGCTTTTTTCAGAGCCGCAAGATACTTCTCCGGAGCATTTTCATCCGGGCCGAAGAGGAGTCCGAGTTTCTCAAGCATCCAGGAATCTTCCGGGAACTCTGATAGCTGTAAGGGAGATTCGGGGTCAGCGTGGCTGAGGTTCGAAACAGCCACACAGGTTTGGCCCCCGGATTCAGATCCGTTTTCACAGACGAAGACCATAAGCTCGGAGTTCTCGCTATTAAGCCTTATATTCTGCACAAGCGCAGCACTTCCGAAGTTTTCCCTGACCTCAGACACATCCCCCGGTTCAAAACCCGAAAAGTTTCCGGGCCAGGGCCAGGAACCTTCCACTTCATAGCCGGCATTCTCCGCTTTCGTTAGCACGGAACTGTAATCAAGAGACCCGATATCTACGTCCTCGGAATAGTACCAGGAACTGTCGATAAAAGACATTAGTATAAAAGGCCCGAATAAATACAGTACAAAAAGGAGGGGAAGGAATAATAGTAATATCAGTATGGCTTTTTGTTTTTTCATGGCACTCTCAACTCCGGGAAAACGTCGGTAAACTGAAGAGCTTGTTATTATTCCGAATTAGAAGTTCAATTTTAAAGAATATCGGGAATAATATCTCTTAGTTGCCTGTAACAGTACACTCTACATGCTAAAATAATAAATAATTTAGGCTCACTTTGCAGGCTCTTAGATCAAAAAATTGAAAGTTCCCTTATTTTCCTGGAATCCTCTTCCAGTCCCTCCAGAAATTCCTCATATTTCAATGCCCCAAAATAAACCGACAGATTTCCTTATTCTTTCACCAGCAGGCGGTCAATAACGTCGCTGAAACTTTCTCCTTCAGTTTTGCATTTTTCAGCAGGTTGTATGTATCGTCCCGGATTGGAATCGTCTTTGTATTCATGTATCTGTGTATGCATACACAGAAGTAAAGTTCTACGTTTGCCCGGTATTCAGACAGCTCCCCTGATCCCTCTCTTCTGTAAAACAACCCATGTAGCAAGTACCATAGCTCCGCAGCCAAGGGCGATTGCTCCGAGTACAGGGATCTTATCCGCCCATTCCAGGGAGATAAACCACATACCGACAGCCCCGAGTGTAAAGTAGCAGAAGATCAGCAGGGAAGAAGCCGAGCCCGTATCCCGGTCGACCTGTTCGAGCACAAGGTTGTTGCTCGGAGGGCGGCTCAGGCCCAGGGAAAATGTGATCAGGAACATAGGAAGCGCAAAGCTCCAGGGACCGTGCTGGCCAGTGAACAGAAGGAAAAGTCCGCCCAGAAAAATTCCTGCAAACCCGACCGTCATCAGGTGCTTTGATCTGATGTTTCTCGTCAACCGGAGGCAGGAGAAGGAACCGATCATCAGAGCCATGGCATTGAAAGCAAAGAAGTAGCTGTATGTCTGCTCGGTCATGCCAAACCCGTTTATGTAGATGTCAGAAGAGCCCGCGATGTAACTGTACAGGGGAAAAAGACTTGCTGACATTACAAGGACCATGACTATGTAAGAAGGGTTGAACAGCAGCCGGCTGTAGGTGTGCATTATCCGGGTAAGTGGAGTATCGGAAACCTCTGGAAGCGTTTCCGGAAAGCGGAGAACTCCGATCAACCCGATTAAACCCATAACTGCCTGAATGAAGAAGATCCAGGGCCAGGAGAAATCTGCAAGGACCCAACCGCCAATGACCGGAGCAAGCATGGGAGCAAGCGCCATTATAACCGCAATGTAAGCCAGAATCCTCTCTCTTTCCTGTCCGGAGAAAATGTCTTTGGTCATGGCCATGGAGATAGAGGAACTGGCAGCCGCTCCTGCAGCCTGCAGTATTCGTAAGCCTATTAGCATGGAAGCACTGGACGCAAAGGCACAGAGCAAGCTTGCCACTATGTATACCGCAAGCCCGAAAAGAAGGGGCCTGCGGCGGCCAAATCTGTCGGAAATAGGGCCGTAAAAGAGCAGGAAAAACCCATAGGTCACAAAGAAGCAGATAAGGGTCAGGTTAATTACCGACAGGGAAACGCCCCAGGTTTCGGCAAGGGAGGGGATGGCCGGCAAGATCATGTCCGTGGAAAGAGGAGGAAAGGCCGTAAGAAGGGCCAGAAGCGGTAAGGTTCCTTTTAAATTTCGCTTCAAATTATAATCTCCTGAACTAGTTGCCTTATTAATTTTAGAATCTATTTTATCATTTCTTTTTTGTTGAAAAGCCATAATGGGATCCTTTATTTCGTTTTTATCAGTATAGCAATTATTAAATAGTTATTGTTTTTTAAATGGTTGTTAATCTTGAAATGTTTATTATCTTGAATTTTATTATATCTGATTGTCAATCGGGCATATAGTTACATGTGTAACTAACCACAATGGTTATCGAAGGAAACGAGTTGTATATAACAGTTTCGAAAGTAAAGGTCGGTCTCAATAATTTTGAAAATCAATCAATTTTTAAACCATAGAGGCTTAAACCTGGTACAGGTATGGAAAATCTGAGAAAATATAGAAATCTGCTCTTTGCTATAGCCTTCACTCACGGCGGACCAGGTGCCTCCGGAGAAATGGCCTATGTTGCAAGGAAACTCTCCGCCCTTCGAGGAGTCCTTGACCTCCTCCAGACGAAAACAACTCTTGAAGGTCAGGTAACGTAATTTAAAGAAGTTTTGGAAGAAATTGGAGCTCTGCGATAACCTTGATAGGTTTTTCCTGTGGGGCTATGCTCGGTTTTATATTCACAACTATCCCTCAGTTGGTAAAAAACTGATTCTAATCGTAAAGGGCCCCTGCGAAGAAAAGTATGCCGTAAACATAATGAAGACCCGGATAAGACGGCTAGGAAAAGAAGATTGGGAAAGCTTCCTTGCCCTGAATGAAACTCTGAACAACCCTTCAGCTAAAAACAGGGATGAAGTCTTTTGCAGCTTTGGAAAACTGATGTCGGGAGTGGATGCCGTTGATTCGCATCCTCATGAAAATGAACTGCTCGAATGCAGCTATGATGCATTCAAAGAAATTTTCCCGCATATCGATTTTGACTTTTCCGCTGACCTTCGTATCACATTAGGGTATCTAAAGATCAGCGGCATGTTATTCTTCGAAAATGAATTGACAGCTGCTTTATTCTATTTTTACGACCTGCTGGTGTGAATATTTCTCAGTTTCTTTTTTATTTTCGTGGATTTTGTTTTTACTTTGGTGTATATCATATCCGCAACTATATGTGCTTCAATAGAGACAACAATTCCTGTTAATAATGAAATAAAATATTTTGTCGGGATTTGAGTTATGTCAAGGTCGAGAAACTTGACAACAGGCGCTATGATGAATAAACTTACAGTTGAAATAATTATGATGGGACCTGATAATGGATGGTGCAGTTTTCCACGGTGCTTGAATATTTTTTGATAAGGCCACCAGATGTATTTGAGGATTCCCCACCTTTTGAAGGGTCCGCTTTTGATATCAAGGTCAGGACTGAGATAATATGTCCCGAATATAAGTGCAAACGAAAATATTGCAATAGTATCAAACTCAAGATATTCCGGTGGAATATGCAGTTTTATATAGTGAGTATGTAAACTTAGCAATATAGCAAACAGCAATGTGATGTTTATTTTTGTGTGAGTTTTTCCATTGGGCATTCTGAACACCGTTTTTAAATCGGAGAGTAGCTATCTGACTCGAAACCTTTTCTCATCTAACTGATACTTATACTTCCTCAATTTTTTATACAACGATTTATATAATTTATTTAATTAGACAGTAATGGTTAATAATTCATTTGGGCGGTTACCGATGGAGTTCGAATAAAATGGGTTCCATTTTTAGTCCGTGTCTAGTAAATCTTGCTACGAATTTGCAAATTCTATCTCTGGTGTAGCCAGAGTGCGTACTATGGAATCCCTTTACTGTGGAATGAAAGGATCTATTATATCCGACATAGATTTTGTAAAGAAACAATAAGGAAGCTAAAATTGGTAGAAGATTAGAAAAGAAAAAGGAAATGAAAAAGGAAATGAAAAAGGAAAAGAACGGGAAAAGAAAAAGGAAAAAGCAATTATGAGCGATTACAGGACTGGAATGGAAAAATCTGACTCATTCAAGGATTCATTTTAAGACCTTTTCAGTGCAAACCATGCATCTCTGCACTGCAAGTGGATTTTTACGTCTAAACCCTTTTGAAAGTACAAACTTGAAATTTTTGAATCTCAGAAAGAAACTTCTTTCGGGTCAAAGTATTCGGGGTCAAAATCTTCTCCCAGCCATGTTACAGTATCTTCATATTCCTCATGTTCCGGGTTCTTCAGGATCTCCAGCATATCTTCATAGCCCCATATTCCCCCGATGTCTTCTGGGACAGCTGCTCTTTTTCCGGCAGTACATACGGGATACTCCTCTCCTTCTTCTCGTGAAAGAATTTTTTCAAGCCTAATTTTTATCTGCCAGTTGTCCCCGAAATCGTAGGTGTACAGAGCAATCTTATTTTCCGGTGTGAAATATTTGGATATTTTAGTCTTATTTTCCGGGACTAGAGGCTCTCCCAATCCTTCAAAATCTTCGCCTTCCGTCCCGATTTTATCCAGCATCCCTGTCTTCGGGTTTGGCATTTCGAATTCATGCAGATGGTAATCTTCCCATTCCATTACAGCCTGGATAGCATTGTGAAGGTTAAGGAAGGTATAATTTTCCGGTACCTGTATACGCCTCCAGATCTGAGGGGTAATGCCTTTCATGGAAAGTTTTAGCTGATAAACTTTCTCGAAAGTCTTTTTCATAGAATATTCACCAGAAATAATTTATCGGAATCTCTCTATTTTAGTTTTTGGGATCTTTTTGTCCTCTTTTCATGGAATCTCATATGTATGATATCCGAAAATTACTTTTCATACTCAAAATTTGATATTTTTTAATACCTTCTGGGATCGTTAAAAAACCAGAAAATAATATACAGTATCTAAAATGTTCTTTAATATGTGACAAATGATAAGTATCGGTTGTTTTATAACTCTCTAAAAGATCTTTTAAAAAGCTTTAATAAGTATTTTAGTCCAGTTTGATGCGGATTTTTGCGGAAACGCCATCCCAGGAAAGGCCAAAATAAAGTTCGAGGTGATGCCCACATCTTATCTTCCATAAGGTGAAAAATGGAACCGACTGCAAGGGTAAGAACTTTGATATCTCCTCTTTCATTATATAAGTATAAACCTGTCAGAAAGAGGGTAAAAGGAAATAACAATGTATGAGCTATTATCCGTCCGTTTGCAATGGTAGAAGAAAAGATAACCATTCCCAGCGGTTTATCTATTAAGTCTGGAAGGAGCGATCCAATAACCAGATATGTCGGATCGATAATAGTCCTTAATTGCGGTATGAAAAACGCAACTCCGAAAAATACCCCCAGCGTGACGCCAATGTGTCCAAAAAGAAGCATCAACATTAAAAGGTACTTTAGTTACATATAAATATGGTATAAATATCTGTTTCTTGCAGAACTTTACAGAAATAGCAACGTATTGACTTAAAGTGCGCCATAGTGAACTGGCTGGAATGGATTATTGGTCCCGAGTTGGTGTATATTTTGTCATCGGTTAACGAATAAAAAATATTAAGAATATCGTTATCTGGCAAAAGCGGTGTATGGACTGCAGAAAAATTTCAATATAGGGGATATCTACCCTCATCTGCAGCTTTCCTCTTAAAAAAGGGGAAATTATAAAAGAATCAATCTTTAGCTGAAAAAAGATATAACGCTTAATATTATATCCTGTCTTAATTTAGAGGTTCCGGAAATGCAGCCGGATAAAATTTCAGGTAGGAATATAAGTATGAAGAATATCGAAGATTTAATCGAGAAAGCTGCGGAATTACAGAGTAATGGGCTTATTAGCGCTCAGATTGCCGATGAACTCAATGTTTCAAGAGAAACGGTTACCTGGCTTTTAACCCGTTCAAAAAAAGAAGAAGTAACTCCCGCTCCAAAAGATATTTCTGTGGACTGGAGCAGCATAGGGAAAAGTGCCAAACGTCTCCACAACGTCTCGCTTGCACTCTGCGACATGGTGCTTGAAACCCTGGAAAAGGCAGACGCCGAGGTAGACGTGGTCGTTGGCATTGCTGCCAATGGGATTCCCCTGGCAAGCATGATTGCATATGAACTGGATGCGGATTTAGCGATTTATCATCGTAAAGGGCAGGATCTCGCTCACAAAGGCAACAGAGGGACCATAAGCAGAAATTTCGGGTCCGTTGCCGGTAAAAACTGCGTTATCGTGGACGATGTTATTACCACCGGTTCAACCAGTATGGAAGTGATTGAGCAGCTGAAAGAAATGGATGCAAAGCCAAGAGTTGTAGCGGTATTGGTCGACAAAAAAGGTGTAGATACAATATATAATGTTCCGATTCGGTCTCTTGTAAGAATTGCGCGTGTGGACTAAAAAATAACTGGGGTCCGTTATGAAATAACTTAGACAACACATAATCATCTTAGAACAAATCATCTTAGAACAAATCATCTTAGAACAAATCATCTTAGAACAAAATCGATTGGGTGCTTGTGAAAAATAGTTACAGACAGTGTAAAAATGGCTCTAAGTTATTTCGCTTTTGACCCTCAGAAAGTCAATCCTTACCTGAAGGGTTTATCGTCCTATGGGTGAAACTAAGGCAAAGTCTTCATGCCTGTCATCATTAATATCTATCCTTATTCCAAACGGATAGCTCTGGTTTTCTTAGACTAACTTCCAGGTCTATGTGCATGTTCCAGGTATATATGGCGGAAAAGATCGGGCTATATAAGGGCTTCTTATTTTCAAAAAAGAATCAGTCTCAAGTAGAATTCTGTTTTTTGTCTGAAAGTAAATTGTCGGACAGCCTTTTCAGCCGGTGTATTTTCAACTTTGAACTTTCCATCCCCTGGCAGCTAAATTATTTGCATGTGCTACTCCTGTTCTTGAAGGTGCAGCATTTCCGGTTAAGTCTACGTACCCACCATTTGTATCGTAAGAGTCCAGTATCTGGAGTATCCCGTCTACTGTTGTTTGATTTAGTGAATTAAGACTGGCATTTAAATAAAATAAACCAGGGTCATCGGAAATGTCTAAACTTGTAAGGTCGTTATCATAAATATTCACAGTACATCTTCCACCAGCTGGGAAACAACCAGAAAAATTAGCTGCAGTATATTGATTATTGGAGGATAGAACTTTTTTCAAATTTGTTGAAGTTAGGTGCAGAGTGCCGCTTTGATTTCCGTTCCATACATAAAAGTCTTTAATGAGTGGAAACTGGCTGACCGGGAGTGTGGTGGTCATCTGTGGGTTATCTCGAACACATATATGCCATAGATTAGCCCCGGTAGTGCCCCAATTTATTGTGTATGTTCGACTTCTTTGAGATGCTCCGCGAAGATCAGCCAGAGAAGGAGCTTCCGATAGATCAAGCTCGGAAATGTTGCAATTTTCGAGGCAAAGCCTGGTCAGAGAAGGAACATTACGGAGTCTGATGGTATTCAGTGATGTACAATAAAAACACTCAATCGTATGCAGTGCCGTGAAGTTATTGAAATCCAGCGAAGTTATTGGATTATAACTAGAGGCCCATACCTGGAGGTACGGTGCAACATTCTCCAGACCAGTAACAGCTATTACATCCTGTTGTTTTAAATTTTCTATTGTATCGGAACCTGGAGTTACCCCCCCATCTGAACCGTCATAGCCTATATTGATCTTGGTTACTGCACTCCACGGTGTTACTACCAAAGTGTTTTCCCTGCTCTTCCTTGAACCAAAATTTACAGTAGGAGACGTAGAATCAGATGTTGAACCGTCACCAAATACCCATTGTATTTCAGGATTACCTGTAACTGTTATAATTGGCGAAAATGATGAACCAGCAGTAACAAACGTAATATTTTCATCAGGTTTTGCAGTTCTCATTTTTTCATCTGAACTGGCGTTTGAACCGTTTTTATCCGGGTCCGAGTTCGTATATTCAAAAGTAGAAAAAGCTAAAACAACGATGGTTAATAATCCTGCAAATTTGATTCCGGAAATTCTATTAGGGAATCGCATAATTGATCTCCTGGTATTAAATTGATCTCCTGGTATTAAATTGATCTCCTGGTATTAAATTGATCTCCTGGTATTAAATTGATCTCCTGGTATTATTTACTTTGGGATTACTTTTGCTGAAAACTTACATTCTTTTTCAATAAATTTCGCTCAGGAAATTCTTTATTTTCACTAAATATTCTAATTGAGGTACTCTATTTATATTTAGATAATGTTCTATCCTGGATATACTATTATTATATACTGCCAGGAAAACTGAGGAGCAAAATCAAAGTTCACCTATATTAACACACTTTCAAAATAAAGATCCAGGACCGGTAGTGTGCCAGCGTATCGAGATCCGGGCGATCATTTAAATATCGAAGGTGATATGTATAATTGGATAGGATGATCGACGAAGTGCTAAAAGTTTTCAAGAAACTCGATGCAAAGGATTTCAGGATACTTACAGGCATCGAGACAGGAATGAAACATTTTGAGTGGGTGCCAGTAGAAGAACTGAATAAATACACCAAATTGCCTTTCGATAAACTGGAATACAGGCTGAAGAGGCTTGTCAAGGACAAGCTTGTGGTCAGAACCGTCCGGCCTTATGAAGGTCTTCAGATTTATTTTGAGGGTTACGATGCCCTTGCACTCAATGCCTTTGTGAAAAGAAAAAGTATCAGCGCTATAGGGGACGAAATCGGGGTAGGTAAGGAGTCTGTTGTTTATGAAGCGATTCGGCAGTCTGAGCTTGCAATAGGGGAACCTTATCCGGTCATAATCAAGTTCCACAGGGAAGGCAGGACCAGCTTCAAACAGATAAAAAGAGTACGTGAACACCTCGGGGAAAGAGAGCATTTCTCCTGGATTTATGCTTCCCGGCTTGCGGCTCAGAGGGAATATGAGGTTATGACCCAGCTGTACCCGCGGGTGTCTCTCCCAAAACCCCTGGACCAGAACAGGCATGCAATTGTTATGGAACTCGCAAAAGGCAATCTGCTCTCAAAAACAAAACTTCTGGATCCTGAATGGTATCTTGATGAGATTCTCAGGCAGGTAAAAATAACCTATTCGCTGGGTTTCATCCATGCCGATTTAAGCGAATATAACATATTTGTATCCGAAGATAGTGTCCAGTTCATCGACTGGCCTCAGTATGTAACTCCGGATCATCCTCATGCTGACGAAATTCTCGAACGGGATGTCTCAAATGTCCTGACCCATTTCTCCCGAAAATATAACACTGAAAGAGAACTTGAAGAAGTTCTTGAAGAGATCAAAAGTGCAGCAGAGAAAAGCATTGAAGAAACTGAAGAAACTGAAGAAACTGAAGAAACTGAAGAAACTGAAGAAACTTAAATGTGACTTAAATGTAAAGCCTGAGGTTTTTTTCTATTTGAATAATCCCCAGGTCTTATTGATTTCACTTCATCCCGGAAGTTATTAATTTTACTTCATTTCAGACACTAATAATTTAAATTCACCTGGGATCTTGTCGATTTCACTTGATATGTGAAAGGGAGTAATTGCCTGGTAAATTCGGGGAATTAAATTGTTCCACCGAACAGATTTTTGTTTTGAACTGTCTATATAGTTGTAAATGTGCTTTCCTTTTCCAACTCTCTTTAAAGCTTTATTTTTTAACTTCTCTCGATGAAAAAGTTAATTGTGGGAAATGGAGCTAATTAAAGAAAGCTAAGGGAATTGAAGTTATTCAGGGCTATTTGAAGTTAAAAAAGCAAATTGAAGCTAGCTGAGATAATTTGGTCAGCTGAGATAAAAGAGCTGGACTTTATAGATTATGTTGATATTGTAAAATAAAGGTAGAAATCAGTTAAATATATATTCAACAAGAAATAAAATATAGGTGTTCATGCAAAACAGAATAATTTACGGAATTGATATTGCCCGGGGTTCCCCAAGGGCAAAGGAACTTCCTCGCTATGCTCTGGCTATACTGAAGGACGGAGAAGTTACCCATTACAGTATGCTTCGCCGTCAGAAGATTCTGAATATGATCCAGAGGGACAGGCCGGATATCATAGCTGTGGACAATATTTTTGAACTGGCTGCGGACAGAAACGAACTTATCTCGATAATGGAACGTCTGCCCGATGGGGTTAAACTTGTTCAGGTTACCGGTGGGCTTCGCCCGGAACCTCTTGTCAGGCTTGCGAAAAAACATGGTTTTTCCTTTAACCCTGAAAACCCCAATGATGAAGCCGAAGCCTGTGCCCGGCTTGCAGACCTTGGAGTGGGGCACGAAGTCTCTCTTTTTGAAGACATTACGAAAATCAAGGTTAGCCGAGCCCGTTCACTCGGGCGGGGGGGCTGGAGCCAGAACCGGTACAGAAGAAAAGTGCACGGAGCCGTGCTTCAGAGGAGCAGGGAGATTGAAAATGTCCTCAAGGACCTTTCACGGGAAAAAGGCATCAGGTTCGAAACCGTAAACGTAAAAGGGTTCGGGGGCTATGTGAGGTCAGAATTTACAGTCTATGCAAAGCGTGGAGAGATTCCAATACATCCTATGGCAAGCAACGATGCGCAGGTAAGTGTGAGAAGTGTCGAACGTGATAAAATCCGGTATGTCCCCCTGAAGCCGAAAAACCCCCGGCGTAAATTCACAATCGTAGGAATCGATCCGGGAACAACCGTGGGCATAGCTATTCTTTCTCTTGATGGCGAGCTTCTTTATTTGAAAAGCTTCAGGGGAATAGCTCCTGATGAAGTTGTCAAGCTCATTGCCGAATATGGAAAACCTGCAGTGATCGCAAGCGATGTGACTCCAATGCCGGGATCGGTTGAAAAAATCAGGAGGAGCTTCAACGCAGTCCCTGCAAGCCCAGGGATTGAGGTTTCTGCCGAGGAAAAAATCGCGCTTGGAAGACCTTTCGGCTATTCCAATGACCACGAGAGGGACGCCTTAACTGCTGCCCTTCTCACCTACAGGAGCTACAAGAACATCTTCACGCGGATTGAAAAGAAAGCTCCGGAGAATGCAGACCTTGAGCTGATAAAGCTCCACGTAATCCGCGGAGACTCGATCGAATCTGCGATCGAAAAAGTCCGGGCTGCAGCAAGAGCTCCTGAAAAACCTGGAGCACGGGCAGCTCCTGAAAAGCCGGAGGAAAGGGCAGTTGACGAATCACTCCTGAAAATGCGAGATACTGTCCTGAGGCAGGGAGAACAGATTCAGAACCTTCAGGATTACGTGGAGGAATTGAAACATGCCCTGCTAGCAAAAGACCGGAGAATCTCAAAACTTGAGTTCAGGTTGAAGGGCTTCAAAAAGGAAGTTTATGGCGAAGTCCGGAAATCAAAAGAGATCCGGATCAGGGATAGCACTATAGAGAGCCTGAAAAAAGAGCTCAGCAACAAAAACAAAACCGTAAAAGAACTCAGGCGCAGAAGCAACAAACTGCGCAAAATCCAGAAAATGGAAATTCGAGGCGAGGGCACTCCTGTAAAGGTTATTTCCGCCTTTACAAAGGAGTCAATTGCCGAAACTAAAGAAAAATACGGACTCAAAGAAGGAGACATCGTTTTTCTGGATAATCCGAGCGGAGGCGGAGCTGCAACCGCCCAGATCCTTGTAGAAGCCAGAGCCCGGGCTGTAATTATTCCTGAAGAGATCTCTCACGCAGCAGAGGAGACTTTCTTCAAGGGTGATGTGCCGGTTTTAAGGAATGTCCAGCTTGAAAGAGCTGAAGATTTTGCAATGGCAGAACCGGAAGCCCTGAAGGCTGCAATTGCTGCATGGGAAAAAGAAGCTGAAAAAAGACGGCAAAAAGCCAAAGAAGACGAACTTCAGAGTCTCTTTGATGAGTACAGAAGTGAAAGGAGGAGAGGCCTCATTTAAGGTTCCTTCTATCGTGTTCCCTTTCTCTATTCCTCCCTCCTGTCCCTCTTCCTATCTTATTCCTCGGAAGCTCATTTTCTGTCAAAAAAGATATTCTTCCCGGTAACGCTCAGCGGAATTCCAAAAACAACATCTGCATCCAGAAGGCCGGAGACCCTTGCAGCCGCACCTATCGAATACATGACCCTGTTGTCAATACAGAAGTCCTTGGCTTTTGCAACAGCTGCTCCTACAGCGATTCCCAGGTCCGCATACTTGAGCATGCAGTTCGGCCCTTTAAATTCTGCTTCAACCTTCTGCCGGTCCAGCATTTCTGCACAGGTCTTAAACCCGCAGGCTCCGCAGTTTAAGCCTGCAGCTCCACTGGCTTTTACTCCTATAAGGATAGCAGACCCGGCATTTCTAAGGTTTCCTGCATCTCTTTTCAGGAAGGCAAAGCCTTCGCCTTTTGTATCTGCCAGCTTTTCCATGGCCGAGGCAAGGACTTCAATATCTTCTTTTTCAACGAGGGCAGTTACTATGTCGTCTACTCCTTTGGCTTTCGGGGCAGTCCGGGCAGCCAGAAGGATGCTCTTTGCAAGTGTCTCGATTACATCGGATTCGGGATTGAGAATCATGCATGGATTATTGGAATTTTCGGGGCTTAAGCATTTCGCAGGCTTCGGAAAAGCTTTTGCATTTTTTTCTATAATTCCCTAAGCTCCCGGAATATGGCCTGCGTTGTGGAAGCAAGCCCTGTTGCCGTAGATTTTGAAAGTTTCCCCACAATCTTTTTTCTGGTTATCCGTAAAAGTTTCTGGAGGTCATCAGGGTCAAATGGGGATACACCCGAAAGCGTTGTCTCTGCAAGTTTTGGGTATCTCTCCCGAGAAGGAAGGTAAACTCTAAGGTAGGCGGAGTCATTAAGACTTCAGGATTCAGTACATAAGGTTAGGGACAGCCCTTAGTGGTCAAGGTACCCATGCGAGATCATGATTGTTTTCGGCTCCATGCAATTGTAGAGGATATTCTGAAACACCGACTAGATAACGTCGGTTTTTCATTAATATCGAGTATCCTATTCGAATTTTGAATATTGGTATCCATATCTATAATTCTTATTATATTATATTCTCTAGATACTAATATTGCTATAATTTAGACCCATTTTTTCGGCATATAATATGGGGATAGAATTTATCCAATAGTAATCTTCTAAAAAAATGAATCTGGATGATTTATTGATAGAGCAAAATCTGCTTAACGAATTCATAAAGCAGACCCAATGGTCTATTCGCATACGGGGAGTAAAGAATGAAAATTGGATTGAAAATCGGATTGATAGTTTCTCTACTATTGCTATGCTTAGCTATTCCTCTTAGCGCCGCGCAAGCATCAGAACCTGCAGGAACCATCGCAGTCAAAGCAGATAATGAAACTTCAATGAACACAACAACTTCGGCCCAAGAATCCGCACCGTGGCTCACGAGCCCGGGGCTGAACACGGAAGAACAGGGACTCTACCACTTTCCCAGGGACCACCAGTGGCATAGCGGACCGACCTACCACTTTAACGATTTCGATGAGTGGCACTACTTCACATTACTGGGCAAGGACCTGACGACAGGCCACAACATATCTTTGTTTGTGTGCGATTTCCAACAGGGTTGGCGCAATGACATACAAAGGCCCCACACCAGGGTTCTCATGGCCTACCTCGACAAAGACGAAGCCAAGTTTTACGGTCATGCCATTGACCCGACGGGCAAGTTTGTGACCACGGGATCCAATGGGGATTTTAATTATACGGTCGGTGAGGTTGGTAAGGAGCAGGGTTTTGCCACGAACTACAGCTATTCCCAGGAACGGTGGAATTTCAAAGGGTGGGCGACAAACGAGAGTAATATGACCGCCGGCACTCCGTACAACTTTGACGTCACCGGGGTCGTAAAGGTCCCAGGCTACATTCCAATGGCTTACTGGGGGCTGGAAAACATCGGATTCAATGACCAGTACGACCAGAACCCTTCGACTATGTACGGTCTTTCATACTACTACGTAGCCCCGGAGATGGAAATGAACGGCACGGTAACCCTGGATGACGGCGTTGTCCATGAGATTGAAGGCACGGCCTGGTTCGAACACCAGTGGGGCAACTTCCAGTCACCTGAACAGCTCCGATACTTCTGGGGTTATGCCCGTTTCCCCAATGGGGATTCATTCACCTGGCGGCAGTATTACGGCAGTCCTGCGGGAGTTGTACCTACCACCATACCTTACAACATAACAGCTGGTATGATGGGTTGGGACTCTCCGCAGATTCAACAAAACCGGTTCGCTTTCGTACCCAAGGGCCAGCCACCGCAGTTCGCGTTCGGGCCGTCCATCGTGTACACACCGATCAAGTGGTGGACGTCGCCGATAACGAATATGTCGTACCCGTGGTGGGGCGAACTAAAGACGCCTAAAGGGACTTTCTACGTATCCCCGTCAGCCACTCCCTCCCAGGAGAGCGCTGGCGCTGCGGGTCCATTTATAGAGGGAGCGTTGGAGCTCCATAGTGGCTCGATTGACGGACCGGTGGTAGCAGAAGGGTTCTGTGAACTGGCGCAGCTACCTCCACTAGGAGCGCCAAACGCCCGCGGGCTTCCCGAAGCTACTGCTCCGGGAGATATCCGTTTCGACGGCGGTCTGAACCACAGCGTGCAGAAACAAAACTGAACCTCTCTTCTGGGACCTGGACAGGTAACCGCGTCGCCGATGTGGAACGTCGGCGACGCTAAATCGACTGGGGAGGCTTCGGTCTGTCCGTGGTGGGGGACTTGAATAACTGGAAATCTCCAGTGGCAGGACTTGATTACCCGACCGAGGGCCTAATAATGACTGGATAAGGGCTATCCGGCTCACCACCGGACGGCAACCCTGTTGATAGAGCCCAGCGGACATCCGGCCTTCTTTAAGGAGTAGTTCTACCTCGCGATGATCCATCAGTGCTCGATGAGTGTTTTCTGAAATGGATGGTGATCAAGCCCTTGTTGATAATGAATATATCTGGATGCTTTAAATACCAGAAATTCTGTCCAACGAGTGCAATAAAACCACAAATAGAAAAAGATGTTTAAGAATCTTTTTTAATAACTGTTTATCCTTTCCTTTTATCTTTAAAAGGTAAAAGATTCCCCGTTTGCGGGTGCATAAGCTTCCACACCGATTTCCTCAGAGATCCACTGTGCGAAAGCCTCTGTTTTGTCCCCGTGCATTACAAAGGCCCTTTCCGTGCCTTTTTTGCAGAAATCCTTCACAAGTTTTTTAAGCTCGCTGTCCCCGCTGTGTGCGGAAAAGTCGTATTGCTCTATTTTGGGCTTGAGGGCAAGGACATCTCCTCTGGTCTCGATGACGCCGTGTTTCAGTGCCAGCCGGCCATTTGTGCCTTCAACCTGATAGCCGGTGAGCAGGACTTTAGAGTTCGAGTCCCTGTAAAGCTGGCTCAGGTAATAGAGTATAGGCCCGCCGTTCAGCATTCCGGCTGTAGTGACAATAACCGAAGGTTCTTTGAGAACGGATTCCCGTTGCTTATCTTTTACGGAAATAGCCCGGTCGAAAGCCCTGTCCAGAAGTTCCGGATTCCTCAGGTACTCGGGATATTTCCGGAGGAGTTTGTATACATCCCTGCCCATTCCGTCCACATAAGCCGTGATCCCATGGGCGTCGAGCAGCATAAGGATCTCCTGCGTCCTGCCTATTGCAAAAGCAGGGATAAGGGCAGTTCCTCCCCTTTCCAGAGTTTCAAGGACAGAATCAATAAACTTTTCTTCGGTTTCTTTTCTCGGGACATGCTCCTCTCCGAAGTATGTGCTCTCAAGCACAAGCGTATCAGCTTCTGGAAACTCTTCTGCTCCCGGCACAAGCCTCGTTTCCTTCATGCTGAAATCACCCGTATAAAAGAGACTTTCTCCCGATTCGGATTCAAGATGGATTCCGGAAGCTCCGGGGATATGGCCTGCGTTATAGAAGCAGACACTGTACCCGTGAGTTTTGAAGGTCTCCCCGTAATCTTTTCTTCGGGTCAGCTGGTTAACCCTTTGAAGGTCGTTGGGGTCAAAAGGTGCTACACCCGAAAGGGTTGTTTCTGCAAGTTTGAGGGTATCTCTCCCAAGAAGATTGGTAAAATCTGCCGTTGGCGGCGTCATGAAAACTTCGGGATTCATATACATCAGGTTAGGGACCGCCCCGCAGTGGTCCAGATGCCCGTGGGATACAAGCACGGCTTTCGGTTCCATGCCGTTTCCGGGATATTCGGGGATTTCTCCGGCTTTTATACCGTAATCGAGCAGAATTTCCTCATTGACAAGCAAACCCGAACGTCCGACTTCCCTGCATCCTCCTTTAAAACTAAACTCCAGAACAAACACTCCTTGGATATTTTTTTATGCTTCAATTTCTCAAATAAGCTTTTCAAAATTCTTTTTGAAATAAATCTGGCTTTACAGCCCTTAAAAGTTATGATCCGGTAATCTTCCTCTCCGAAAATGGTATTTTCAGTTTTCTTCCTCTGCACCAGAAAAATTCTCTTATTTCTCTTGACCCGCAATTCTACAGAAACATTTTTGGAGTATAATTTAGCACTTCGAGTTCTCTTAATTCCCATCCCGGACAACTACTACAGGGACTTTTGAATGTCTTACTACTTTTTCCGCAACACTTCCCATCAGAAGCCTTTCAAATCCTGTTTTTCCGAGTGTTCCCATTACTATCAGGTCCATGTTGTTATTTTCTGCAAAATTGATTATTTCATTAGCCGGATATCCCTCTAAAAGAACCTCTTTGACCTCCACACCCGATTCCTCTACAATCTTCTTAATTTTGGATATTACTTTTTTTCCAGAGTTCATCATCATTTCACGGATCGCTTCTTTGCCAGCAGTCCAATCTTCAGAAATTACAGAGGGTGTATCAACCACATAAAGGGCGTGGATGGTAGCTCCGCTAAGCTTTGCAATCTCAATACCACAAGAAATAGCTCTCCGGGAATTCTCGGACCCATCAGATGCGATCACTATGTTTCGGTATAATTCACTCGACATATATTGTTCCCCATTTTAGATTTTAATTTACATTCAACTTCCTGAATACGAAAAAATTACTCACGGTTTCCTCTACTACTATTCTAAAAGAAACAAAAACTACTGATCAATCTGTCGATATTATCCAGTACATCCGAAAATGATACTTAATTGTTTTCTCCTTTTTGCGCAGGCAAAGTTTTGACCACCCTCTCATTACCAAGAAAAAACAATAGCTAAAAAGATAGCACAATTAAAAGATGTATGGTATGTAGAAATACCTGCAAGGATGAGAAATTATTCTCTTGAACTCGTGGATCTCATTTAAATTAATAGCTAAATATAAGCATCTCCGCCAGCTTGCCTGGAGGCCGCTCCCTAAACAAAGAAAGAAAACTGGACTAATGAAAAGATAAGAGAACAGTTTTGCAGGTAGAATAATTTGGTTTATTGCATTTGAGAGCTTTTTGATTGTTTAATTCACGGTTCTCTCAATAACTTTTCTTTAGTTTTTCTGTTATTATTACGGGAAAGACCGCACGCAAGCGAGCGGGACTTGGACGGTTGAATATAGTTATTAATGTTGCACGGGTCAGAATTAGGTACTGACCTCTTAACCTGGTGGCCGACGGATTCACATCTCAATGAGAGTTTCAGCCCGCATTTTGCCGTCATCGGTTCGGCGGCAGAAGTTTCTGATGCAAGTGACATCGTCCAGCCCGAAGCCGGCACTCTTGAAAAGATGCTGACTGCCGTACCGGGGCCGATGCGTTTCATTCCAACTCACAAAGGTCATGGTCTTCCAGGCTCGGAAATCGAAGCTCTTCCTACTCGCCCGGGTAGCATGAAGAACCTGGCTGATTTCCCGTTAACTCCTCAATTCACAACTCCTAATCATCAAGAAGTTCTCAACTTATAAGTCCTCAACTATGCCGCCGTTACATGAAATCTGCCATGTTTTAACCTTTTTTACGCTTGTCTTTATTGTTTTTGCAAGTTCTATGGGGTCGGCTTCGGCAAGGGCTTCCACGCTTGTGATCCCGGCTTCTTCCAGTTTTCCGGCGGTGGCTTTTCCTACGCCTTCGATATCCGTAATGGTTTTGGGCTTTTCTTTTTTCGGCTGCTGGGCCTGCTCTTCCTTCTGGGTTTTTTGCCATTCAATAAAGTTGCACTGGGGACAGCCGAGGTCCCAGGGGCGTTTACCGGCATTAATTATGCGGATGTGGTGCAGGCCGTGGGTCTCGCATTGCTTATCGGTAACCACGATCTGGCCGCTCTTTGGCAGGGGGAGGGAGAAGGTGCAGTTAGGGTAATTGCTGCAGCCTATGAAACGGCTTCCTCTTTTCGATCGTCGGATCATGAGTTCGTTTCCGCATAAGGGGCATTTGCCTATAATTTTGTCTTCCCTGAGGCCTGCCTGCAGGGACTCTATGATTTTGTCCCGGTTTTTGTCAAGTTCCGAAAAGACCTGCTGGAGCATTTCTCTGGACTCTTCAAGGACGGACTCCTCTTTGATTTTACCTTCTGCGATCAGGTCCATATTTTCTTCAAGCAGCTTTGTCATGTCCGGTTTTGTAATCGTGGGCGAGTATCTTTCAAGAGTTTCCACTACGGCAAAAGAGGTATTTGTAGGCTGTACCGGATTTCCGTGGATATATGCCCTGGAATAGAGCTTGCTGATAATCTCGTGGCGGGTGGCTTTCGTGCCCAGGCCCAGCTCTTCCATTATGTTGATCAACCTGCCCTGTCCGTAGCGTCCCGGGGGTTGGGTTTCCTTGTCCAGCATCTCTTTCTTTATCACTTTCAGGATTTCTCCTTCGCTGAGTTCCGGAAACAGCCTGTCTTCAGGGGCATTGTAGGGGTAATACCAGCGCCAGCCGGATTCAAGCATTCTTGCCCCGTTTGACCTGAACTCTTCGGCATTGATTTCGAGTCTCAGGCGCATGGTCTCCCAGGTGCTGGGTCCTGCAAAGGTTGCAAAAAAGCGCCTGGCCACAAGCTCGTAGACCTTCCATTCATCTTCTTTTAACTCGGATTCCTTTGCAAGGGACGCCGGATAGATAGGAGGATGGTCTGTTGTTTCTTTTTTCCCGCGGGTGGGGATAAGTTCTTTCTTCTCAAGCAGGGCTTCTGCATATTCCTTAAAAGGCCCTTCCTTAAAAATCTCAATTTGAGCCCTGAGGTCGAGGGTTTCGGGATAAACCGTATTGTCGGTCCTGGGATAGGATATGTACCCGTTAGTATAGAGAGATTCGGCTATGCGCATGGCGTTTGCAGGGCTGAGCCCGATTGAGTTTGCCGCGCTGATAAAGCCTGTAGTATTAAACGGGGTTGGGGGCTGGTCACTTTTTGTGCCTTTTTCCATCTCTTTTAATTCGGCTTTTTTCCCCAGTTTATTAAAGACCTCGGAAGCTTCCTTTTTGTCCAGGAAACGGCGGGTTGAGTGCTGGGCTGAAAAAGTCTCACTTGATTTTGTTTCAAGTTCGACATGTATTTCCCAGTAAGGAGTCGGGACAAAGATATTTCTCTCTTTTTCCCTGTCGACTATAAGTGATAGGGTTGGGGATTGCACCCTCCCCACAGAAAGGAACATTTTCCCGAGCCTGCCTGCTGCAAGGGAAATATATCGGGTAAGGGCAGCTCCCCAGACCAGATCAATAACCTGCCTGGAGTGACCGGCATCGGCAAGGTTAAAATCAACACTTGTGGGGTTTGTAAATGCTGCATCAATTGCTTTTGGGGTGATTGCACTGTAGCGAACCCTGTCAAAAGGTACCTCAGGGTTCACTTTCTTTATGATATTCAGAGCTTCGACTCCTATCAGTTCTCCTTCCCGGTCGTAGTCAGTTGCAATCGTGACTCTGTCTGCTTCTTTCCCAAGGGCCCTTAAAGCAGTCACTATTTTCCGGTTGATTGGAGTTGTTGTAATCTCGGCGTCGATCAGAGTTCTTGAATCAACTTTTTGCCAGTTGTTATATTCTTTTGGGAAATCAATCCCAACAATATGCCCGGAAAGCCCTACAACTGCAGTTTCCTGTCTGCTTTTGCCTTTTCCAAGCTCGTACCGGTAGACGTCTACTCCGCTGACTCTTTCCTTCTTAGGACTTTTTGGAGCCAGAATCGCAGCTATCCTCCTTGCTGCTATATTTTTTTCCGTTACGATAAGGTGCATTTAAAACTCCGGTATAACTTTTCTTACATTTTATGGAGGAATACTGGCGTACCCCTAAACTCCTGCCAGTCTGTATCGAAGCCTGCCTCCTAATTCTTGAAGTTTCCTTTTCTGATATAAATTTATGGATCAAATCCCAGAATATTCTGCTATCCTGAACTTTAATCGGTTCGGATATTCCTGATTTTTCTTTATTTACCTATTTTTCCCTTTTTCCAGACTCCGCGTCATTCACAATTTTTCGTGATTTTTTCATAATGTTTTCCCGTATCTCTCTATTTTTTCTCTCAATTTTTCTCCCTATTTTTTTTATTTTTCCTTTCTTCAATAAGCCTGAAAACGAGTTCCACAGCCTCCAACGGGTTTTTTGCTCTCTCCGTACCTTCTATTTTCCATTTTGACTCCAGCAACACCACAGGCTTTCCCATCTTAAGGCCGAGAGCTATTTCCGAAAGGGTCCCATACTCCCCGTCAACCGCGATCAGAGCATCTGAGGACTGGGCTATAAGAGCGTTTCTGGCATGTCCCATTCCGCTGAGCACGGCTACATCTATCCAGGGATTTGCCTCCTCTCGCAGGGTTCCTGGCAGAATACCTATGGTTATCCCACCTGCGAGTTTTGCTCCCTTCGCTGCTGCTTCCATTACTCCCCCCAGGCCTCCGCAGAGCAGGCCAGCTCTTTTTTTTGCAATCTCTCGTCCCACAGCTTCCGCAAGCGCTCCGGTCTCCCTGCTGCAGGTACCGGCTCCTATTACCCCGATTTGAGTCCTTACTGGCGTTTTCACTGTGTACTCCCTCCTGTTTTACTGTACTTTCTCTTTTCTCCAAATAGAGCTGCTTTCAGATTCAGATATAGTGGCTCTGGATTTCCACAATCTCGGCGCTGTTTTTTGCAGTTGCGTATTCGTCAAGGGGCTCTTTGTTCAACTCTAGAAAACTGTGCCCCCAGTTAAACTTGGACATGATTTTTTCGCCCTGCTCCTTGTAACCTAAAATATACAGAGCTGCTGCAAAAGCCTCTGCAGAGTTAAGTTTGAAGGGCCTTCCGAAGTTCACCGGATTGCCTGCAAGCATGTAAGGTAGAGCCCTATGTTCCAGGTTCAGCTTTTCCAGTTCCGGAAATACCCTTTCCACTTCTTCCCAGGAGCAGTCAAGCACTATAATTCCCTTCTTCGGGTCATCAGCTGGCGAAAGAGCCTGTTCTGCCATCGGGTCAAGCAAAATCGCGGATCTGGGCAGCCTTGAAATCTTATCGTAAAGGCGGGCAAGCTCAAAACGCGCCATTTTTCTTCCTGTGCACTTCTTCGGGTCGCATTGCCCGGCGTGATAGATATAAAGGGGGACGTCACGGCTCTTTGTCGGATTCATCATTGATCCTCTGGGATGAGGGACTTATATGTTTTACGTCTTTATTTTTGATTTTTCCTTTAGCTGAGGGGTAGTTCACACCTCTCACTGTTTTACTTCCTTACTTAAACTAAATATTATATATTTTTGGCTGTGAAGTACAATTTTCGTGTTTCCTTATATTCCAAACAGGTTTCAAGCCGGTATGTGCGGGTATCATCCCGGAATCCAGGTCTAATTGTTTTTTTCTTAAACGCCTGAGCCTTTTTTTATGAATTCTCTTATCTGTACAACTTATTCGTTAAACCATTCGTTAAACCACGCCGTTTTTCAGGTTTCTTCCATCTCTTTTTCTTTCTCTCTAAGTCTTCCATTTTTCCTTTTTTGAAGGACTTCCCTGCAAGCTGACAGAATTTCAGATAAAAGAATCTCTTTTGAGAATTAATAATAAGTTATTTTATATCTTATAATTTGTATATAAACAATTATATCATTGCTTCATTATCAGGGGAATATGGAGGAGGGTAAATCTTGATGCTGAAATTGATCTTGAAATTAACACTGAAATTAAGATCCCGGCAGAAGCCTGTCTCCATATGCTGCAGTGATAGATAATAATTTATTTCAGCCTGCATCATGTCGGGGCTTTCAATGATTGAAAAGATGCACTTGATCAGAACCTTCACAATTAGGTCCTCGGATTAATTGAGGGTAAGCTGTACAGGCGTGAATCTCATCAATGAACTGCCCGGAAAGAAGAAACGCTCTTCTTTGTGGAGGGGGAAGGCTAGAGGGGGAAGGCTATCTTCTCTTTGGTCCTGGCTGATTCCTGAGTGTGCCAAAAATTCTCCGGAAACTGGAAAACTCTGCTCAGGATTATGATGTCTCTTTAGCTGTGCTTATACCTGTATTCCGTTAATGGAAAAGTCCTGGTTGAGCACTAAAAAATCAGGGAGATGGATTATATGGAACAACCAGCTGAAGTTATCAAACAACCAGTTGATGCTAAAAGTAAGGCAGAGTATGAAATTCTGGGAGCCCCCTGGTGGGCGGTTCTTCTGGAAGGCGTTATAGCTATTATTATTGGCTTATTTTTGGTATACAGACCTGCAGTAACCACTGTCTTTCTCTTACAGATCCTGGGTATTTTCTGGGTGGCGGGGGGAATTCTTTCCGTTATAAGCGCATTGATTTTCTCGGGAAACAGGTTATGGAAACTGCTTTCAGGTATTTTGAGTATTATTGCAGGAATCGTTATACTGATGTACCCTCTTATCAGCCCTTTCATAGTTCTCACACTCTTTATTATTTTCATAGGGGCATGGGCTATTGTCACCGGAGCTATGAAACTTATCTGGGGACTTAAAGGAGGGGGGTGGGGGATGGGAATCCTTGGGGTTCTTACCATAATCCTCGGTATACTCCTGCTGACCAATTCTCTTGCAGGAGCCTTGCTTCTTCCGTGGGTATTCGGCTTTTTCCTTATTATCGGGGGAATCGGGGGAGTCATCGGAGGACTGAAAATGCGAACCTGAAGAAGAGTTTTTTTCGAGATAATAATATGAAAACAAAAATAAGGAGATAAAAATATGGACAGACCTATTGGTGTTACTATTCTGGGCCTTCTGGCTGTACTACTGGCAATTTTAAACGGTATTGCAACGCTTCGTTTTCTTGGATTTCTTCCCTTTATCGGGCCTCTGGACATCCGCACTTTCAACCTCTGGTATGCCCTTTTGTACGGTTTGCTGACCTATATCTGGGCGTGGGTGGCCAAAATGCTCTGGGAGGTAAATCCGCAGGGCTGGATGTTTATGGCTATTATCGCGGTATTTAATCTGTGCCTGGCTTTTGTGGTGCTGGTTACAGGCGGTTCATGGTATGACGTTAACCTTTCGGTAATTGTTAACGCCCTTATCCTCATCTATGTTATGCTGCCTGGGGTGAGAGAGGCATTCGGGACAGATTAAACCAGGATAGGGATTGGGAACTAATGTGATCCGATAATTCATTTTTGTTCCTGCCAGGCAACTCTCTAGCAGGAGCCTTTTTCTTCCCTTGGTATCTGCACCGTTCCTTATTCTCGGAATCGGGATAGCCATCGGAGGTCTAGATATGCGAACCTGATGAAGGAGTTTTTCGAGACAAAAATAAGGAGACAAAAATATGGACAGACCTATTGGTGTTACTATTCTGACCTTTGTAGCTGTACTGCTGGCGTTTATAAACGGTATTGCAATGCTTCGTTTTCTTGGATTTCTTCCCTTTCTCGGGTCTCTGGACATCCGTACTTTTAACCTCTGGTATGCCCTATTGTACGGCCTGCTCGCCTATATCTGGGCATGGGTAGCTCAGATGCTCTGGCAGGTGGACCCGCAAGCATGGCTCTTCCTGGCTGTCATTTCAGTTTTCAATCTGTGTCTGGCTTTTGTGGTGCTGGTTACCGGAGGTTCATGGTATGACGTTAACCTGTCAGTCATTGTTAACGCCCTTGTTCTTATCTACATAATGCTACCCGGGGTGAGAGGAGCATTCGGAAGAGATTAAGGAGTGGAGATGAAGGCAGGAGTGGAGAGAAGGTAGGAGTGGAGAGAAGGTAGGAGTGGAGATGAAAGCAGGAGTGGAGATGAAGACAGGAGTGGAGAGAAGGTAGGAGTGGAGATGAAGGCAGGAGATTAAAAAAGGTTCCTGACCTTTTCTGCTCCCACTTTATTGTCCGGAGAAACAACTGACCTGTAAGCAGGAGGGGAGCTTCTATGCCGCAGGTGTTTACTTTTACCCTAACTCATAGGAGGTGGTAACATGGAGAGAAAGACCGTACTTGTTGCGCTCGTGCTTGCAATGTTTGTGCTTGTTATTGATACCACAATCATGAACGTCTCGATTTCAGCACTTATCAGCGACTTCAATACGAACGTGACCACCGTCCAGGGCGCTATTACCCTGTATGCACTTGTTATGGCATCCTTTATGATTACAGGGGGAAAGATCGGAGATATTGTTGGGAGAAAACGGGCATTCAGGCTCGGACTGGTAATATATGGGGTGGGTTCGCTCCTGACGGCGATCAGCCCGACAATAGGTGTACTGTTTGTGGGCTGGTCAATCCTTGAAGGGCTTGGGGCAACCCTGGTCATGCCTGCCATCCAGACTCTCGTGACTTCAAACTATGAAGGGGAGGATCGTGCCATTGCTTACGGGATTATTGGGGGAGTCGTTGCAAGCGGAATCGCTCTCGGGCCTATAATAGGAGGCTGGCTCACTACTGCATACACATGGCGGCTTGCCTTTGCCGGAGAGGTGGTGATAGTGATCATTGTCCTGGCGTTAAGCCGCTTTATCCTGGATGCACCTCTCAAGGCCGGAGAAGAACCGAAGCTGGATGTAATCGGGTCCATTCTTTCCGCGCTGGGAATGGGGCTTATAGTTTTTGGGATATTGATGGCAGGGACCTACGGCTGGTGGACTGCACGCCAGACTTTCTCAATCGCAGGGATTGAAATTTCCCCGTTCGGTCTTTCCCCTACTCCCGTTTTCATTGCAGCAGGAGCCATTATCCTGCTGGGTTTTGCCGCCTGGGAACGCCATCTCATTAGCAGCGGAGGAATGCCGCTGGTAAGGCTCGACGTACTCAGAGACAGCAGGGTCACATCGGGAATTCTCACCCAGATGGTCCAGACCCTCCTTTTCGGAGGTTTCCTGTTCAGCATGGCTCTCTTCCTTCAGATTGTCCTGGGCTTAAATGCGATGCAGACCGGCTTTGTCTACCTGCCTCTTTCCATACCGCTTTTGATCGCCTCGCTAACGGCATCCCGGCTCTCCATCTTCATTGCTTCGAAGCGCATCATCCAGGCAGGACTGGTCATACTTCTTGCAGGGCTTTTCCTGGCTATCGCAACCATTGACGTAGAGGTAAGGGGACTTGGCCTTATGACCGGCTTCGCCCTGATAGGTATAGGCGGGGGGCTTATAGCATCCCAGGTGATGAACCTTGTGCTTTCCCAGGTAACTCCCGAAAGAACAAGCGAGACGGCTGCCCTGATGGGCACTTCCCAGAACCTTGGCATGGCCATCGGGACTGCGCTTATGGGCTCTCTCCTGGTTGCAGGCCTGGCAGTAGGAGCCATTACCTTGATCGATGACAGTACTACAATTCCGGAGGACCT
Organism: Methanosarcina siciliae T4/M; assembly: GCF_000970085.1. Taxonomy (NCBI): domain Archaea; kingdom Methanobacteriati; phylum Methanobacteriota; class Methanomicrobia; order Methanosarcinales; family Methanosarcinaceae; genus Methanosarcina; species Methanosarcina siciliae. The sequence continues at coordinate 1,679,644 of NZ_CP009506.1, forward strand.
CAAACCTGACCTGATATCTGCAGTAGAAGAGAATGTACAATTCTTGAGCGATGAGGAACTTCAGGCCGCTCTGGAGGGTGTCCCTCCCGACCTTACAGAGGAAATCCTGAAGATCAACGAAATCGCCCGTATTAAGGGGATAAGAACTTCCCTCCTGGGACTGGTGATCATTACAATATTCGGCATAATTGTCTCGGTCTTCCTGCCGCCTGAAATCCTGGTCTCTAAAAAAGAATGAATCCTCAAACACACCCAGTAAGCTTCGGAAGTTCGACAGGTCCTGAACATTCAATACAAGGAATATACAGGGAATCAAACTATGGCAAACAGAACTGAAGATATGGAAACCAGAATTGAAGATGTGGAAGCCAGAATTGAAGCATTGATGGAATTCATGAGGGTCCCGCCCGGCAGGAAGATCAACCTGAGGAAGGACTATGATCCCGGTTTCACCGGCAGGTGGCTGAAGAAGGCAGAGGCAAAAGAGACCCTTGCAAGAGGCATCCAGATGCTTGCTGAGATGCAGGACAAGCTCTGGGCCCAGAACCAGTATGCTCTGCTTATGGTCCTTCAGGCTCTCGATGCAGCCGGCAAGGATGGTACTATCAAGCACGTCATGTCAGGGGTCAATCCGCAGGGAGTCGATGTCTACAGTTTCAAGGCGCCTTCCGGTGAGGAACGGGACCACGATTATCTGTGGCGGAACTTCAGGGCCCTGCCTGCTCGCGGGGACATCGGGATTTTCAACCGTTCCTACTATGAAGAAGTCCTGGTTGTGCGCGTGCATCCCGAGATACTTGCCGGCCAGCAGCTCCCTCCCGCACTGAAGGACGAGGGTATCTGGAAGCGGCGCTTCGAAGAGATCAACAACTTCGAGAAGTATCTGGTCGACAATGGCATAATTGTCGTCAAGTTCTTTCTCTACGTGTCCAAAGAAGCCCAGAAGAAGCGTTTCCTGAAAAGGACCATGTTGCCTGAGAAAAACTGGAAGTTCTCTGCAGCTGACATAAAAGAGCGGGCCCATTGGGACGATTATCTCGATGCCTACGAAGACATGTTCAACCATACAAGTACTGAATGGGCACCCTGGTATATCGTGCCGGCCGATCATAAGTGGTTTACGCGGCTGGCCGTTGCAGCCGTACTATACAGCACTATGAAGAAACTCAACCTTGCCTATCCGACAGTCAGTGAGCAGAAAAAACAGGCTCTTCTTGTGGCTAAGGAAGAGCTCGAAAACGAGGACGGAGGTAAGAAGGATAAAGCTGTCGTAAAGGCCAAAGCGAAGGCAGCCGCAAATAAAAAAGTTCCGGCTTCAGGCAGAGAGGGAACCAGGAACGAATCCAAAAAGAAAGGCAAGAAGAACAGGTAAAACCACGCCCTAAAGCAGGACAACTCAAAACCTTAAGGCTTCAAAACCTCCACACTTTTCGAATTCAAGGAGAAGGAACATGTCATCCAATCAAACAGAATCGCCTGGTCCGGCCCAGATGGCGTCAGATGTCGAATGGTATGCACTTACGCCCGCAGAAATCGCCAGCCGGCTTCAGGTCGATACGGACAGGGGCCTGAGTGCGGTTGAGGCTCAGCAGCGCTTGCAGAAGTATGGCCCGAATCACCTGGTGGAAATGAATAAAGAACCCGGCTGGCAGGCGTTTCTGCGGCAGTATAAGGATCTGATGCAGATCGTCCTGCTGGTGGCAGCGTTTATCAACCTGATATTCACAGAAAAGTGGGGAACCACGCTGGTTCTGGTGGGTCTGACTGTCTTCAATGCGATACTGGGCCTGCGCGGAGAATCCAAGGCCTCTGCCAGCCTGGCGGAGCTAGCCGGAACGATGAAAAGCATCACTCATGTGCGACGGGATGGTGTGACACAGGAAGTAGATATCACACAGGTGGTGCCGGGCGATGTCGTGTTAATGGAGGCCGGCGATGTCGTCCCTGCTGACGGACGCCTGTTTGTGACGGCAACACTGGAAATCGAAGAAGCGGCTCTGACCGGCGAAAGCGTTGCTTCAGCCAAAAATAGCGAAGTCATAGACGGGGCCGAAGTGCCCCTGGGGGACCGCCATAATATGGCTTACATGAACACTTCAGTCACCCGTGGTCGCGGAGAGATGATAGTTACTACCACCGGCATGGGCACCGAGATGGGCCACATAGCCGACCTACTCAACAAGACCAAGGCGGATAAGACGCCCTTGCAGAAGCAGCTTGACCGGCTGACAATGATCATTGCAGGGCTGGCAGGTCTTGCTTTCATCCTGATGGTCATAATGGGATTCCGCAACGGGCAGCCCCTGGACTCCATCTTCATCGCCGGTGTGGCTCTGGCTATCGCAGCCATCCCCACCGGCCTGCCGGCTGTGGTCATCACCATGTATTCCATGGGCACGCGGGAGCTGGCTGCCCAGAACGCCATCGTTAAACGGCTGCCATCGGTGGAGACGCTTGGTTCGGTCTCGGCCATCTGCACGGACAAGACCGGCACGCTGACGCTTAACAAGATGACAGCGGTAGAGTTCACTATCCCCGGCCAGAACCGTTACCATGTTACGGGTGAAGGCTACGGCATCACGGGAGAGCTGAAACTGACCAGGGGCATTTCTCCCGGCCAGCCGTGGCAGAAAAATACGGCGCCTTACAGCACGGAGGGTAAGATCCAGAGTGCAGGGGGGAAAAGGATCGACCTTGATCAGGTCTTGCTGCCTATGGCCCTGTGCGCCGACGCGCGGCTGGACGGTGAAACCCTGATTGGCGACCCCACCGAAGGTGCTCTGATCGTGCTGGCTGAGAAGGGGGGCATCCATGTGGACAGCGCGAGAGAGATGTTCCCGCGTGTTGCTGAGGTGCCGTTCGATGCCGAATATAAGTTCATGGCGACCTTTCATAACATGAACGACGAGCAGGGAAGGCCGGTTGTGCGTTGCTGCGTCAAGGGAGCGCCTGACGTGTTGATCGCTCGTGGTGGCTACTACTGGATTCCGGGGGGAGAGCCATTTGCAGTAACCGACGAAAATCGTCATCTGGCACTGGCCGAAAACGACCGCATGGCGGCCGCCGGGGAACGGGTCATGGTCGTGGCACGCCGGGACTTCGATCCGGCCGCCTTCGATCCGAAAAGTAACCTGCTTGACCTGGTGCAGGACCTGACCCTTCTAGCGATGGTTGGGATAGTCGATCCTCCGCGAGGCGAGGCAAGGGATGCGATTGCCAGCTGCCACAGTGCCGGCATCCAGGTGCGTATGATCACAGGCGATCATGCGGTGACAGCCGCCGCCATAGGCAACGAACTGGGAATTAAAGGTCAGGCTTTGACAGGGGCAGAATTTGCCGCCATTCCTGATGAACAGTTGAAGCCACAGCTGGATCAGATCGGTGTGGTGGCCCGCGTGACCCCGGAGGACAAAATCCGGCTGGTGACCCTTCTCCAGCAGAAGGACAACATCGTGGCGATGACAGGCGATGGGGTTAACGATGCCCCTGCGCTGAAGAAAGCCGACATCGGCGTGGCGATGGGCATAACCGGCACCGAAGTTTCTAAGGATGCAGCGGTGATGATCCTGACCGACGACAACTTCGCCACCATCGTCAAGGCGGTGGAGTATGGCCGGCATATCTACAACAACCTGTTTAACTTTGTCCGCTTCCAGATGGGACAGCTGGTGGCGTACATCACATGCTACCTGCTGGCTGCGTTCTTCTTTGTACTCGGGGGAACCCCGTTTGCAGCGCTTGTCGTCCTGTTTCTTAACTTCCTGATCTCGGTCCCGGTAGCTATGGCGCTGGGGTTCGACAAGCCGGCTTCAGGCCTGATGGAGAAGAAACCACGGCCGCTGAAACAACCCCTCCTGTCAACCTCACAATGGGTGCGCATCGCCTTCCTCGGCATCCTTATGGCGATCTTCACGGTCTATCTGGAGGCGATCTTCGAAACAGCCGGCGCGGTCACGGCGGCTACTATGGGTTTTGTGGCTTTCGCCTTACTCAGTATCTCCAGGGGACTCAGCGTTCGCAGCGAGACCGGGACCGCCTTTGACCGGGACATTATCCGTGATCGAAACCAGCTGCAACTCTATGGCATGGCGTTGTTGATAACCATCCTGGCAACCGAACTCGGCTTCCTGCAGCGCCTCCTTGGCCTGACCTCGCTGAGCGGGCACCATTGGCGGATCTGCATCGCCGCTGCCATCGCCCTACTACTCGTCGATGAGGTCATAAAGTTCTTCATGCGCAGAAGCCACAAGCATGATACATCAACTCCTGTTGCCGCAGCACCAGCCCATGCATAAGCGGAAACATCCAGGCGAAAACATCCGAAACCATCGTGATACGCCCACAATTAACGGGATGAATCTTCAGGATGTAGTTGGAATGTGAGAATGAATCAATTTGAGTGAATTTGAGTGGAGGAATTCGTTGAATAAACAATACTTGTCAGGTTTTACAATTCTTATTGCGCTTCTCATAATTGTCCCGGGCATTGCAGAAGCAGTATCTGAGACTGATTATACCGAGATTGATTATACTGAGACTGATTATACTGAGGCTGATTATACTGAGACTGATTATACTATTTCAGTTGGGTACCAAAATATTACGCCCTGTGTTGCCAGTGAGACACTCGAACAAAAATGTGTGTTCATTCTGGACGTGCGTACCCCTGCTGAACACAAACACGGGCATATCGGAGGAGCAAAACTGATCCCATTAAAAAATGTGCCAGCATATGATCCTGTTAATTTATCCGATAGCCAGCTATTGCCGAATAGAATGGATGAATTACCAAAAAATAAAGATATAAAAGTATTCGTTTATTGTAAAGCAGGAAACAGAGGCGCTGCTGCAAGCCAGTTGATAGCAGATGCGGGTTACAAAAATGTGTATAACATTCAGGGTGGTATCGATTCATGGGTAAGTGGAGGGTGTCCAATTGTATTTGACCCTGCAGAATGGACAGCTAGTTATCCTTCAAATCTATGACGCAAAGAAGGTATGTAAGTTGGTGAACTACCGTTAAACTAAAGATTCAGCGGCTTCCCGAGTCATCCTCCCAACCAATGTTGACGAGTCATACAGGCTCTGCCCCTCGTTCCAAAGGTGAAACAGAGTATGAACGTGAGGTTATACTTGAGATGCTTTCCAGCTTCCGGTTTTCTCCGGCTTTACGTTCACGATCCCTTCAGGTATGAGGATACCCTGTTATCCAACTCCTCAGCTTGGTTTTCGCATTTTGGTTGTGGTAAAAGATATATATCCGTAGTTCCTGCAGTAAAATTGATGAGCTCTTCTCTGGTAACAGTCTTTCTGCCTTCCAGGAGGACAGATCTGTTCTTGTTTTTAAAGGAAAAACCCGGGACAGTCGAAGAAATAAACTCCGAACTTGGAATCGGTCCGGATGCAATCCTTTCCCGGCTCAAAAGGCTGGAAGAAAACGGGCTTGTGGTTCAACAGGGCAATATATACAGCCTTTCCCTTACAGGAAAAATTCTTGTCCGAAGAATGGAATCGCTTGTTAAAGCTTTCAGGCTGCTTGAAGACGATTACGATTACTGCCCTGGCGTTAAACCCGGAGGAATCCCTCCTGTTTTTTTCAAGCTAATGGAAGAACTTATAGTCTGTTTCCCGGCGCTCTGTCACGGTGATGATGTTTCTTCAATGTACAGGGAAGTGACCGAAGCTTTTTGCAGCTCAAAACAGCTTCTCCTCATCATCTCATGCCCCCACATGAGCTACTCGGGTATCTGTGCGGAGCACGCAAAAAAAGGACTGAAGGTCTCAGTGATACTTACTCGGCTAATCTTTGAAAAACTCACAGAAGAGTTTAAAGAAGACCTTGATGCCCTCCTTCTTCTTGAAAACTCAGAGATGTATATACTGGGTAATGATTTTAATCCTCCTACGGTTGCTGTAACCGATACAATGGTCCTTACATGCTTTTCATCCGAAAAAATGGATGACAGTGAGGACAATAGTATGGTAGTTTTCGGAGATAAAGCCGTGCAGTGGGGAAAAGAACTTTTTGAGCACTTCAGGGTGCTGGCTGAACCTCTGGGGCCTGATCCATCAAAGCAATTATATCTTGAAGCCAGCAGGGGCGAAAGTTCAGAGGACAAAAGCCTTTCTAAACGCACCTACCCCGCCTGAGTTTATTTTCGGCAGCATAGGTCTGTCTCAAAAAGGCAAAAAGAGAGACAAAAGAACATAAAAGTAGGAAAGGAGAAAAACAAAAAAGTTACAGCTACCGAATACGCTTGTGAGGAAGTAAGAGAACCTGAAAGGCAAACAGTAAGAAATTTCGGTCTTTATTTTCCTATCATTTCTTCTTTTTATGAATTTTGGGAAGGGCCGCCAGGCAAGCTGGCGGATACGTCTGATATTTAACTTTGATTAACAAATGGTTTTCAGGTAGAGAAATTATTTTTCAGGTACTAGCAGGGAGTGCAAGTACAAACAGGGAGTGTAAGTACAAACTGAGAAGATTTCAGATAACTGGTGCAGGCCGGAAAAATTGCACTACCTCCAGGACTGTACTACCGATTGCTTCATCTGAGGACTGCACCACCATAAAGAGCTGGTTTTACTTCTGCATCCCTTCATACACTTTCTCAGCTTTTTCCCTGACCTCTGCAAAAATATCTTTCCCTTTTGCATCAATTCCTACAATGAGAGGCCCGAAATCCTGCACCCTGAGTACCCAGACAGCTTCGGGCATACCAAGGTCAAGCCAGTGTACGGTCTTTACCTCTTTTATAAGTTCGGCGGCAAGGGCTGCACAGCCTCCCGTATATGCAAGGTAGACGCATTTATTTTTTAATGCATCTGAGACCCCTTTCATCCCACCTTTTCCGATAATAGCCCTAACTTCATGGGCTTTCAGGAGAGGATGAGTCATTTTTGACATCCTGCCGCTGGTTGTGGGGCCTGCGGAGACGACTTTCCATTCCCCCTTCTCGCCTTTTCCTGTCTGCTGCATAAGGGGGCCGCAGTGGTAGATTACTGCCCCTGTAAGGGAGAACGGGAGTTCTTCTCCTTTTTCTTTCATTTCAAGAATTCTTGCATGGGCTTCGTCCCGGGCTGTCAGGATCTCTCCTGAGATATAAACAATGTCTCCGGCATTGAGTTTCTTGATTTCCTCAATCTTCAGCGGGGTCTGCAGGTGGTACTCCATTATTCTTCACCCCCGAAAACGACTGAAGCATGCCTGTTCGCCCAGCACTGGATGTTTATGGCAACAGGCAGGGAAGCCGTATGGCAATGTGCGGTTTTCACGTGCACGGCAAGGGCGGTTGTGCTGCCCCCAAGCCCCATACATCCGATCCCAAGGGCGTTTACTGCTTCCAGGATTTCCTTTTCAAACTCGTTCATGGGGGTGTCAAGGGGTTCGAGTAGGGCTTCTTTTGCAAGCCTGGCGGCTTTGTCAAAGGAACCTCCTATCCCGATGCCGAGAGTCAGGGGGGGACAGGGCATCCCACCTGCGTTAATCACCGTTTCGAGCACGAAGTTTTTGATGCTTCCTACTTCGGTCGGGTTCAGCATCAGAAGGGTGCTCATGTTTTCCGAGCCCGCACCTTTCGGGGCAACCGTGATTCTTAGCTGCTTTCCGGGCACGAGTTCCCAGTGAATATCCGGGATTCCTGCACCGGTATTATCCCCGCTGTTTTTTCGGGTCAGGGGGTCCACGGCATTGGGGCGGAGCGGAATTTCCCGAGTCGCAAGGACGGCAGCATCCCGGATTGCGGCTTCAAGGTCAAAGCCCGGCTGAAACTCCGTTCCGAGCTCAACATAAAAGATCATTATGCCCGTATCCTGGCACATGGGAACTCCATGCTTTTTTGCAAGCTCGATGTTTTTAAGGATTGCCTGGAGCTGGAACTTTGCAACCGGGCTTTCTTCCCGTGATTCGGCTTTCCTGAGGGCTTCAACCACATCGTCGGGAAGCTCTATTTCCGCTTTTCTGAGCAGGTCTGAAATAGACCGGATAAAGGTTTCACGGTTTAGTTTTAAAGACAAAAAGACCACCACAATGGCTAAAATGGATTGATTATAGTTAGAAGATGGACGTAAGATAAACGGAAAATAATTGCAGGAGAAGGAATTTTAGTCCCAAACGCCTGACGGATAGATCCCTGGCTTTCTGAGAATTGGGTTCTTTAATTAAATAATTTCTTCTCCTCCGCATATACCAGGATACTTTCTTTCGAGACAGGCTTTATTCTCATTTTGGCAGATCCGTAACAGGGAGCATTATGCTGATACGCTTCTCAGGATACGCGATCCTGCTTCGTTTGCAGATAAAGGAATCTTCCAGGTCGGCTGCCATTTGTTGCGCGAGCCCTGCAGGGATGCCCATAATCATTAACTCGGGTGGAAGCCAGGGATTCCCAGTTGGGTCGGCAGGCCCGACAAAGGCCGAGTCTTTTGGTGCTTTTTCTGCCATGCCCGCAGGAAAAGCGATCATCATAGCACAGACAGGTCCTCCGGGTATTATTGTCCTGAAAAAGGGGTCGGAGTTACTGAACTGCGCCAGCCCGCAGAGGTTTCTGATCTGTTCACTGCCTGCGAACAGGATAAAGGCTCTGACAGTCTCAGGTGCAATCTCATCAGTACACGGCGCGATGACTATATATTTGCTGTGAGGAGTAATTTTCCCGGCACGTTCTTTCTGCTCATCGAAAAGTTCCGGGGTTGCTTTTAAATGTTCAGCAGCTCCACCCCGGAAGTCCGGTGTGCCTACGGTTACGAAGTACTTCAGCTTCGGGTGCGGTTCAGCAAGTCCCATCCATACCAGCCCACCAGCACAGCACTGTTCGTGGCCTGCCTCTATATAAAGGGCAGGTGTTTCTTTAAAAAGGGCAGAAGTATAAACCGCCTTTGCAATACAGCGGTCTACAGTGTGTGATGGCACTGCGCCATTCGGAACCTCATTTGTGGCATAAACACAGAGAGGGCGCAGTTTCAGCCTGCCGGCTTCGGTAAGCTTTTTTCTCAGTTTTTCAACGCTTAACATAGCAGCTTCCCCCAGGTATAACCTTTAGAATCTCAGCTTTGGAATCTTACCTTGAAAACCCTGTTTTTTGATCAATACGGCCGCTTCGAAAATTTCATTCTTTGAGCCAGCCCTTTTCAATCCAGTAATCACAATTGTGTGTCCATTGGTCTTTGTTTGCAAGGATAACATACTTGAAGTGTGCTTTCCAGGCTTCATGCACAGCTTCCTGTTCAGGGTATTTTCTCTTCTCTTTTATCGCTTCAACAATGTCTTTTCCCTTATCACGCGATTTTTCAATGGCTGTTTCCATTGCTTCGGGACCCAGGGCTACTGAACAGCCCACTCCTCCGATAGAGTTCCCACCGCAGTGTATCATAAAATTATCCATAATGCCAAGGACAAAATCGAGTTCATCGCTGCCAGCAGTTGTTAAGGAAAGGCCGTATTTTCCATCAAAGAGCTGTTCGTGAATGACAAGCGGACTTCTGTCAAAGACTGTCTTGAGCTGGGCTGTCACGTTTGTTATGTAGTTAGGGCTGCTCCAGATTATACCATCAGCATCCAGCAGCTTTTCCATCATACCGTTATAGTCATCTTTTATTGAGCAGGTGCCTGTTTCCTGGCATTTGTTACATGCTGTGCAGTATTTGATCTTCAGTTTTGCAACGTCGATAGATTCAACTTCTGCTCCTGCTTTTTCAGCCCCTTCCAGGGCTGCATCCAGCAGTTTTAAGGTATTGCTGTTCTTGCCTCTCGGGCTTGATGATATTCCGACTATTTTCATGGTTACCCTCTTTGAATTTTACAATTCTTTTGCAAAATAACAGAGTATTGTATTTAATTAAAACTTTATTGTACTCTCTGGTTTGGGGAATTAGGAATTACAGAAATTTCAAGATAGATCTTTTACAGTGTTTTATCCCAAAATTATTTCACTTTTCCAATTTCTTTTATTACAGTTACATATTGTATACAGATGACCCGCCATTTTACTTCAACTTCGAATTCGTTTCATTTTACATGATCATTCCATAGTACCAAAATGGGATTGGAATTTATGCAAAGTTTAACCTTTTACGTCTCCTGCATTTGTATCTTGTATTGAACTTTCAAATGGTTTTGAATTTGCGAAATCATTTCAGGATACAACATAAAAATAGATAATTTTATTAAAAGCTCAAAATATTAATTTGATTGAGCTTGAACGTTTCAATACCTTAAACCCAACCAAATTTATAAAATAGTAGGTAGTTACCTTTTCATAAGTGTTGCAATAATAAAGAATATGCAGAGGATACTGAATAAACTGATTCCAGGCAACAAAGGAACTTCACATTTTGCATATATATCCCTTATTGAATTTGCGTTAACCATATGCCACTCAGCTTTATTTCCATCGATAAAGTCAGCATTGGAATCAATTATCTCATTTGGCATCTCTAAATAATAATGTATTTTTATGGCGGAATCCATAGCTTCATTCATGCCGAAAAGATCTTCTTCGTCATTTTCATAATCTGAGGCTAGGTCCCCAATAGGGTCTTTATATATTAGATAATCTCCGCTTATTTCTGTGTATGCTTTTTCCGGAGAAAGACCTGTTATAATTATCCTGACGTTGTCTCCATCCCATTCTTCCTTATAATTCCCACCTTTTGAGGTCACACTCTCTCGCAAAGATTCTCCGTCTTCGGAATCTTGGGAATTTAGCATACCATATACAAAGGAATTTGTATCTATTATCATATTATATTGAACAATCTCTCCATCTCTGTTTACCTTTGATTCAAAAGACATAGTAATGCATCCACTCACAAGAACCATAAGGACAATAAACAAACCCAAAACCAATTTTTTCGTTTATACCGTCTCCTGCATAGTAATTTAACTGTATAATTTATTCAAAATTTTCTCTTGATATATATTTCGATTTCGTCTCAATAATCAATTCTAAAGGTGTTCTATCTTCCTTATGTACCGGAAACTTTGGATGGATTTTAATAGCGTAGTTTATCAAGAGTAAAAAAGGTTGTAATGTACAAAATTACATTCATAGACCGTTAGTTAATCAACTATTTATCAGAGCCCCAAAATAATTGAAAATGTAAAGAAAGCGAACTGCTTATTAACTCTGACCCCTAACACACTGAAGATATTCTTCCTAACAAAGCCAAGAGCGTCGGCTAAGCAGAAAAATAGATAACGGAACGATAATAGATGTTTGAGCAAACTTTTAAAAATATTGATAATGCCCTTCGTAAAGATGCCGGTTGCAGTAGCGAACTTGACTATGTGGAGCAGACTTCGTGGATTCTTTTCTTGAAATATTTGGACGACCTTGAAGAGATTAATAAGGATAAGGCAGGGCTGAAGGGTAAGGTTTATACTGACATTATCAGCTCGGAGTATAAGTGGGAATCCTGGGCTGTTCCTAAAGGTGAAGATAAAAATATTGATTATAACAAAGCCCTTACCGGCGATGATCTGAGAGATTTTGTCAACCTCAAGCTATTTCCCTACCTGAAAAAATTCAAAGTCGATGCTGAAAGTGCAGATACTATCGAGTACAAGATAGGGGAGATCTTCAGCGAGCTACAAAACAAGATTCAGAGTGGATATACTCTTCGTGAAGTCCTGAATCTGGTAGACGAACTTCATTTCCGTTCCCAGGCTGAAAAACATGAAATGTCGTTTCTGTACGAAGACAAAATTAAAAATATGGGCAATGCTGGCCGAAACGGCGGCGAATACTACACTCCTCGTCCTCTGATTAAAACAATCGTAAAAGTAGTTGCACCATCAATCGGCAACAAAGTCTATGATGGGGCTGCGGGTTCAGCCGGTTTTCTGGTGGAATCATTTGAATATATGAGGCAGAGCAAGGATCTGAACACCAGAGACTTGGAGATCCTCCAGAAGGAAACATTCTACGGTAAAGAAAAGAAGTCGCTCGCCTACATCATCGGAATCATGAATATGATTTTGCACGGCATCGAAGCTCCCAATATTGTGCATACCAACACCCTTGCAGAGAATATTTCCGATATTCAGGAAAAAGACCGCTACGAGATCATTGTTGCCAATCCTCCGTTTGGTGGCAAAGAACGAGCAGAGGTGCAGCAGAACTTTCCTATCAAAACCAGTGAAACCGCGTTTCTATTCCTCCAGCATTTCATCAAAATTCTCAAAGCAGGCGGCAGAGCTGGCATAGTAATTAAGAACACTTTTCTATCAAATACCGATAACGCATCTATAAGCCTGCGTAAGATGTTGCTGGAAAGCTGCAATCTGCATACCGTGCTGGATTTGCCAGGCGGCACTTTCACGGGTGCAGGAGTTAAAACAGTTGTCCTATTTTTTGAAAAAGGCGTACCTACAAGAAATGTCTGGTTTTACCAGCTCAACCTTGATAGAAATCTCGGCAAAACCAACCCTCTGAACGAAAACGATCTGGCAGAGTTTGTGGAGTTGCAGAAAACAAAAGCTGATTCCGAAAACTCCTGGTCGGTAAATATTGCTGATGTGGACAAAATCACCTATGAACTGTCGGTAAAGAACCCTCATAAAAAGGATGAAACAGTATTGCGTGAACCACAGGAGATTCTGGATGAAATTCAGGCACTGGATGAGGAAAGTGCAGAAATATTGAATGTAATCCGAGGGTTGGTATGAAGGAGAATTGGGAAGTAAAGAAACTGGGGGAAATTTCCAAAATTAATTATGGTTACACTGAAAAATCATCATTTGAAGAAATAGGACCAAGATTTCTTAGAATAACAGATATTTAAGAGAATAATGTTGATTGGGAAACAGTACCATTTTGTAAAATAGAAAAAGACCAATTATCTAAATATATCTTAAATGAAGGCGACATTGTATTTGCAAGAACAGGCGCTACTACTGGCAAAAGTTTTCTTGTTAAAAATCCACCTTTAGCAGTATTTGCTTCGTATTTAATAAGGTTAAAAATCTTAGATTTAGATAAACTAGCACCGGAATTTTTGTTTTTATTCTTTCAAACAAAAACTTATTGGGACAAAATTGAAACTGGCTTATCTGGCAGTGCACAAGGTGGCTTCAATGCTACAAAATTAGCAGATATTTCAATCCCTCTCCCCTCGCTCCGAGAACAACAGCTCATCGTTTCTATTCTGGATGAAACTTTTGCCGCCATCGACAAGGCAAAAGAAAACGCCGAAAGGAATCTGCAAAATGCCCGCGAGCTTTTTGATTCGTATCTGAAAAGTGTTTTTGCAAACACAGGGAATGGATGGGAAAGGAAGAAGCTGGGGAAAATTAGCGTTGTAAATATGGGACAGAGCCCGAAAGGGTCTTCTTATAATACAACTGGTGATGGTGTACCTTTAATTAATGGTCCAGTTGAATTTGGTGGAGATGACCCTTTTTCAAAAACTCTAAAGACAAAATTTACGACTGAACCAACAAAGATGTGCAAACAAGGAGATTTAGTTTTGTGTGTTCGTGGCTCAACGACAGGAAGAATGAACATTGCAGGTTTTGATTCCTGTATAGGTAGAGGTGTGGCATCAATAAGCTCTGCAGAGTACCAAGACTGGATAAACCAATATATCAATTTCAATAGAGACACAATATATAAACTAGGGACTGGTGCAACTTTTCCCAATGTTTCATCTTCCACACTTAGCAACCTCCTCATACCAATTCCACCAAAAGAACAACAACGCTCCATCATCGCCAAACTAGACGCTCTTTCCTCTGAAACTAAAAGACTCGAAGCAATCTACCAGCAAAAACTGGCTGCACTGGATGAACTGAAAAAATCAGTCCTACAGAAAGCTTTCAACGGCGAACTTACAGGTGCATAACTATGAATGAGGCGCAAACCCGGGCAGAACTCATAGACCCGAAGCTTATTAAGAGCGGTTGGGGTGTAGTCGAAGGTTCAAAAATCCTTCGGGAATACCATCTAACTTTAGGTAGGATTCAGACCGGTGGAAAACGCGCCAAACCTCTCATAGCTGATTATGTACTTGTGTATAAAGACCGCAAAATTGCAGTTATCGAAGCCAAAAGTGACGAACTTGAAGTGGGCGAAGGCGTGGCACAGGCCAAAAATTATGCCGAAAAACTGCACATTGAAACGACTTTTTCTTCTAACGGCAAAGAAATTTATCAGATCTGCATGAAAACTGGTGCAGAAGGATTAATAGATAGGTTTCCAACGCCTGATGAATTGTGGAACAAGACATTTTCCACTCAAGATCACTGGAGGGACACTTTTTCTCGTGTCCCATTTGAAAATTTGGGCGGCACAAAAAACATTCGATATTATCAGGAAATTGCAGTCAACAATACAATGGCTGCCATTGCCGAGGAAAAACAGCGTATCCTGCTCACCCTGGCAACCGGTACAGGTAAGACCTTCATCGCTTTTCAGATAGCATGGAAACTTTTCCATACGCGATGGAACCTGAATCGTGATGGTCGACGCAGGCCAAGGATTCTGTTCTTAGCAGATAGAAACATATTAGCTGACCAGGCTTTTAACGATTTTTCAGCCTTTCCGGAAGACGCGCTGGTGCGTATCAGCCCAAAAGAGATAGCAAAAAAAGGAAGTGTGCCGACTAATGGGAGCATTTTCTTTACTATCTTTCAGACCTTCATGAGCGGCCCGGAAAACACGCCTTATTTTGGTGAATATCCTGCAGATTACTTTGATTTTATTATCATTGATGAATGTCATCGAGGCGGTGCAAATGATGAAAGCAATTGGCGAAGCATTATGGAATACTTCTCTCCTGCGGTCCAGCTTGGTTTAACTGCAACGCCCAAACGCAATGACAATGTAGATACCTACAAATACTTCGGTGAGCCGGTATACATCTACTCACTTAAAGAAGGCATTAACGATGGCTTTCTTACTCCTTTTAAAGTAAAACGTATAAAAACCACATTAGACGACTATATTTATACTCCTGATGACCAGGTAATTGAGGGTGAGGTCGAGGAAGGTAAGATCTATACAGAAGTCGATTTCAATAAAATCATCGAAATTAAAGAACGTGAGGCAAAGCGGGTAAAGATATTTCTTTCTGAAATTGACCAGAAGGAAAAAGGTATTGTTTTCTGTGCCACTCAAACTCACGCAGCGGTAGTCAGGGATCTAATCAATCAATATAAGGATAGCAACGAGCCGAATTACTGTGTCCGTGTTACTGCTAATGACGGTTCCCTTGGAGAAGAGTACTTGCGCAAGTTTCGGGATAACGAAAATACTATTCCAACGATTCTCACCACTTCGCAAAAACTTTCCACTGGTGTTGATGCCCGAAATATCCGAAATATCATTCTCATGCGGCCAATAAACTCCATCATCGAGTTTAAGCAGATAGTTGGACGTGGCACGCGGCTGTTCGATGGAAAAGAGTACTTCACAATTTACGATTTTGTAGATGCATACCACCATTTTGCCGATCCCGAATGGGATGGCGAGCCGCTGGAACCAGAATCTAAACCTGAGCTGCCGAAAAAAGTAAAAGACCCGAAAGAACCCTACATTTCGTCAAAAGAAGACGAAAAAGAGGCAAAGAAAAAACTGAAAATAAAGCTGCGTGACGGCAAAGAGCGCGAGATTCAACACATGATTTCCACCTCTTTCTGGAGTGCAGACGGCAAACCGATTTCAGCACAGGAGTTTTTACAAAACCTGTTCGGCATTTTACCTGAATTTTTTAAGGATGAAAAGGAGCTTCGTACAATCTGGTCTAGTCCGATGACGCGCAGCACATTCCTTGAAAAACTTGCCGAAGCAGGTTACGGTATGGATGAACTTACAACGTTACAAAAACTTATAGATGCTGAAAAAAGCGATTTGTTTGATGTACTGGAATACGTCTCTTTTGCCTTGCAACCAGTGACAAGAGAAATGCGGGTAAACAGGGCTCAATCAAGAATTTATGAAGGATTAAATGAGAAGCAAAAAGAGTTTCTGGATTTTGTCCTTTCTAAACATATAGAAACAGGTGTTGGAGAACTCAGCCAGGATAAATTGCCAGGACTTCTTGAACTCAAATATCATTCAATAAGCGATGCTATGACAGTATTGGGCGGGATTACCAAAACAAGAGAACTATTCGTTGGATTTCAAGAATACCTTTACGCGCCGATTGTTGCATAATCTGATGGCAGGGTAAATGCAAAATTAACTGCAAGGAAAATTGGTTTCTTAGTAAAACATATCTAGCGCGCGGCGAATATCAAAGAATATGCCTTCAGGAAAGAAAAATAAGGCTCCAGATGAAGGCGCCAGAGGCAAAACTCCTTCTAAACTGTATACCTTCATCGTTTACCTGATTCAGGGACCTATGGGTAGCGAGTTTGACGGAAAAACTATTTCCCGCACCATCCAGATCCGGGGGAATCAGACTTTAGAGGCTCTTCACGAAGCCATTTTCAAGGCTTTCGACCGCTTTGATGAACATCTCTATGAATTTTTGCTTGGTGTGGGGCCTGATGACAGGTCTGCTGTTTACTCCCTGCCAGCGGACTTTGGGTTCCCGGACCTGGAAGAGAAAATTGCAGGAGACGTCCGCACCACAACTATTGATTCGCTGGGCCTGGAAGTGGGCCTGGCTTTCGGCTACCGTTTCGATTTCGGAGATGACTGGCTTCATCAGATAGACGTCATAGCAATTGAAGATTATTCTGGAAAAGGAAAATATCCGAAGATTGAGACGAAAGTGGGAAAAAGTCCTCCACAGTACCCTGATCAGGACGATGAATAAGGAATGGTTTCTTAGAATTAACTTTTAATGTGGGATTGTTATTGGCTGGATTATATTTACGCTATTTTCGGCGATTCTCATGAGATTGGTTATAAGACCAAAATTTACACAGAGATGTGAAATATGACAAGAATTACTAAAAAAGCATGGTTTGGCAAGAGAATTATTGGATGGGGTTATCGTCCAATCAGCTTAGAGGGTTGGTTGGTAACTGTAGTATTTTTAGTTGCGATTTTTGTTAGCATTGATTATTTTGAGAAAACGGCAACTCGTTATGCCATTCTTGCTGCAATCCTGATAGTCTTTCAGATTATTATTTACCTGACTGGCGATACACCGGGCTCTGATGTATGGGATAAGTTAAGGAATAAATAACGGAAGCATGTAAGGTGATTTGAGTAATTCAAAAGTGTTGTAACCATTGCAATTTTCTAATTCCTTATGATTTTTTGGATAGCTACTAAATCAAAGGTCGCAGATCGCGTAGTTTAGATGTTGAACGATAAAATACTTTCAAAACCATTATTTGGGCGAAAATTCCAGCGCTAACCCGGCTATACCCCCATATGTAAGGATTATTTTGTTAATTGCCCTTCTCCTTATGTTTTATTTGTTGTATACGCAGGAGATCCTCCTCCATTTCCAGAAGCAGCGCTTCAACGGCCTGGTCATCAAGCCAGGGTGGTAGATGATCATTGGCGACCATGACCGAGAATATCAAAAACTGCAATAGTTATGCTTAGATATCATGTTTTGGAGGCACTTTTATTAATGAACCTGTTCCAGAAAATTGTCATTGGTTCTTACAAATTCCACCTCCCTTAGGGCCAGAAAATATTGCTCGAGAACGGGTGATTTGCTCTCGACTTTAGGAAATCTATTCATTACCTGAACGAGAAATCTTACTCCAACGAAGGGCTTGTGTATGAGAGGTAAACAGCAATCCATTAAAACAGCCGAAGGAATGGCCCTTGTGCGCGCAATCGAGGCGCAGAAACCGGAAGACGTGCGGATTTGCTATGATCCCGTTGCCCTTTCATTGGTAAACCGTATCAGGTTTGTCCTCAGCAAACTGGTGATTGGTTCCGGTATTTACGGCCTGATGTTCGGGGGAGCGATAGAATTTATCACAGCCAGGGAGCGGTATATAGATGATTTCCTCAAGGCATGCCTGAGTGAAAGTCTCGATCAGGTAGTCATTCTTGGAGCCGGGTTCGATACGCGCGCATACCGCATCGCGGGAATCGAGAAGACGCAGGTATTCGAAGTCGATCACCCGGCAACGCAGGAAGTCAAGCTGAAGCGGTTGAAGAAGGTAATCAACCCCCTGCCTGATCATGTCACCTTCGTCCAGGTGGATTTCGATACCCAGATGCTCGGTGAGCGCCTGCCCGCAAGCGGCTACGACGAACAGGGCAAAACGCTGTTTATCTGGCAGGGCGTGACCATGTACCTTACTCCGGAAGGAATTGACAGCACGCTGGCTTTTATCGCCAACCATTCAGGGCCGGGCAGCGCAGTGATCTTTGACTATTTTTACAACGAAACTCTGTACGACATGAAGACCGTGAGGTGGATAACAAGGGTGATCGGTGAGAGGTTGATTTTCGGGATTGATGAAGGCCAGATAGAGCCGTTCCTTATCCGGCGTGGCTCCCGTAAGATCCACAACGCAACAACCGGAGAGCTAAAACGGCTCTATTTTACCGGTCCGAATGCCGGACGCCCGATTTCCACGGGTGTTGCCATTGCGTCGGCAAGGACTGGTAAAACCGAGATTAATTCATGCCCTCATGATCCTGTTCCTGTCGCATAAATACGGATTACAATAAAAATTCGGTCTGGTTTCGTGCGGCTTGTTGTTATGTCAGAGACATGTTTTTTCGGATATGTTTTATTCCCATTACGATAAATAGAGGAGTAATTTCATGAGGAACAATTTCATGAATATCACTAACAAAAGTACTTCCGCTCTGAAAATGAAAACTCTATTTGGCTTCGTGCGGCTTATTGTCATGTTAGGGATATGTCTTTTTGGCCCTGCGTGGTCATTTGATTTCTGGCAGGCATGGGTTTATTTGATTGTTTTCTACGGGTCAGTAGTGATGATAACTATTTATTTGTGGAAAAAAGACCCGAAACTTCTGGAACGCCGGGTTGAAAGGGGGCCAGGGGCAGAGAAAGAAAAGACTCAGAAGATTATACAACTATTTCTTTTAATTTTGTTTTGTGCTATTCTCATTATTCCCTCATTTGACCACCGTTTCGGGTGGTCGGATGTTCCGGTTTATATTGTTATTGCAGGAGATATGCTTGTAGTCCTGGGATATTTTCTCATTTTTCTGGTTTTCAGAGAAAACCCCTTTGCTGCTGCTACCATTCAAGTATCTGCAGACCAGAAAGTAATAACCACAGGGCCTTATAGCATAGTCCGCCATCCTATGTATGCAGCTGGTCTCATCATGTTTTCAGGTACTCCTCCTGCGCTTGGTTCGTGGTGGGGACTGCTTATACTCGTACCCATTATGCTGGTTATCATCTGGAGACTTCTTGAGGAAGAAAAGTTTCTATCCGAAAATCTGCCGGGTTATAAAGAATACTGTCAAAAAGTTCGTTACAGACTGATTCCGTTATTGTGGTAGGGTTTTAAAATTGCCTCCTGAGTAGAAACTCTTACAGGCGGAAAAGGCAGAATGCCAGCCAGAGTGCTTTCAGGATGGATATCACGTACCGGAAGGTTCTGTGATTTTATCCGGCTATTTAGAAAGATTTGTTGTTGAAAGTCACATTCAAGCTTGAAGTTTCTCTTTTGGTCTGGCAATTTTATAATCAAGCAATTATTTCCAACCCATTAGAAACAGTGAAGAGCCATAAATCAGTCAGATATTATATAATATATAAAATATAAAATAATATTCAAACATAAAACTCAAACATTTAACATTTTTTAAAACATTTCATATTTTTTAAAACACTTCATCTTTTTCAAAGGTGTATTTAGCATGAACGTTTATGTGATGCACTTTAATGAAGTCGATAGAAGGAATTTGCCTGAAGTAGGGGGAAAAGGTGCCAATCTGGGAGAAATGAGCAAGGCAGGTTTTCCTGTTTCTCCGGGATTTTGCGTTACAACATCGGGCTACCGTGACTTTATCGCAGAAAGCGGTGAGATGGACGAATTGCTGGACTTGCTTGCCCGGTTGAAACCGAACCAAACGGATGAAATTAACAGGCTGGGACAGCGGATCAGGGACCACTTGCTAACCGTCCCCATACCCCGTACAATCAAATCGTCAATCATTGATGCATGGAAAATGGCGGGAGAAGAACAGGCATATGCCGTTCGGTCAAGCGCCACAGCCGAAGATTTACCTACTGCTTCTTTTGCCGGTCAGCAGGAGACCTATTTGAATGTAAGGGGAGCGGATCAATTGCTGCAGGCCGTGCGGAAGTGCTGGATTTCGCTGTTTACCGACAGGGCAATTCTTTACCGCATGAAAAACGGATTCGATCACCGTTCGGTGTATTTGTCCATAGTGGTGCAACAAATGGTATTTCCGGATGTTTCCGGGCTTATGTTTACCGCGGATCCCGTTACAGGGCACAGGAATATTATTTCTATTGATGCCAGCTTCGGTTTGGGGGAAGCGCTGGTCTCAGGAATTGTTTCCGCTGACTCTTATCAGGTCCTCAAGGGTCGGATTGTTAAAAAGCAAATTGCAGAAAAGAAGAAAGCTATTTACCCGGCTGCAGAAGGGGGGACGAAGATTAAGGAACTTGCTCCCGAACTGCAAAACAAACAGGCTCTCTCTGATGAAAAAATTCTGGAGCTGGCCCGGCTCGGTCAAAAGATAGAAAAACACTACTGTCCTGAACGTGGTATTGAACAGCTTCCTGAACGTGGTCCTGAAATGTGTCCGGGACGTGGTATTGAACAGTGTCTGGAACAGGATATCGAATGGTGTCTGGCAGGTGATAAGTTCTATATCTTACAAAGCCGTCCTATTACCTCTCTTTATCCCGTCCCCGAAATCCATGACAATAAACTTCACATCTTTTTTTCTTTTGCCCACCTGCAGATGATGATGGATGCCATGAAACCCATGGGGATTTCTGTTTTTCAGGGAGTATTTCCCTTAGGGAAGGATACGACGGCCTTTCCCTATTCAGTAATAGTGGAGGCCGGAGACAGGCTTTTTTTCAATGTCACCCTTCTTTTGTACAGTAAGTTTCTTCGGCGATATTTTACCTGGAAAATTACCATTCTGGACGAATTGATGGGAAATGCCCTGGCAAAAATAGTGGCAAGTGAGACCTTTCAACAGGAAGCTAAAGCAAACAAAGGCACAACAAAGCAGCTGTTTAAATTATTCAAACCAATGCTTCCGCTTTATCTAAAGGGTATCCCGATCATTATTAGCAATTTGTTTTTCCTGGACCCTTCAGGTATTATTGAGCGGGCCCAAGCTCCTACGGAACAGACCATTAATAAGTACAGGAACAACATTATGCAGGTGTCAGGGGCAGAACGGGTCAAAAGGGTCCGGGAAAGTATGGAGAACTTACTGCAAGAACTAAATGACAACATGATGTACGTACCCATGCCATTCATCGTCCTGCTCGTGGCCAGCCGCCTGACCGGAAGGTGGTTGGGTGAGGACCTGGACGTTGATACGCTGAGTAAATCCCAGCCTGGCAACGTAACCGGTGAGATGGGGTTAATGATCGGGGATCTGGCCGATACGGCACGGGGATATCCTGAAGTGGCAGATTATCTGGAAAGATCGGAGGACAGCACTTTCTATCAGGGGCTAAGTAAAGTAGAGGGAGGAGATGCATTCGGGACCGAACTGAAAAGGTTCATGGAACTGTACGGCATGCGCTGCCCGGGCGAAATCGATATCTCAAACATTAGATGGCGAGAAGCCCCTACATTGCTTGTTCCCTCAATTATAAACCACATGAAAAGCAACGCTCCGGGTGAACACCGGGAACGGTTCATCCAGGGCCAGAAAGAAGCTCAGGAATATGTGCACAAACTTCTGGAACGCATTCGCAATACTCCTGCCGGAAGGCTCAAAACAGGTCTTATGTCAAGACTCCTTTCCATTTACCGAAATTCCATAGGCTTACGAGAGTTTCCCAAGTATGTCATTATTCGATTTTTTGACATCTATCGGCAGGCTATCCTGGCAGAGGCGCGACCTTTGCATGAAAGAGGGATCCTGGAGAGGGATGAAGATGTATTTTATCTCTATCTGGATGAGCTGATTGCATTGATGGAAAACCGTTTTGGTGAAAATGTGAGCCACCTTACAGATTCCCGTAAGAGGGCCCACGAACAATATCAGAAGATGGCTCCTCCCCGTGTTATGACCAGTGAAGGGGAAGTTATTACGGGGATGAGGAGTGATGTTGAGGCTCCGAAAGGCGCTTTAATCGGTACTCCTGTCTCTACCGGCGTTGCGGAAGGATATGTAAAGGTTGTTTTCAAACCCGAAGAAGCGAAGCTGAACAAAGGAGATATTTTGGTTGCGCCATTTACCGATCCGGGCTGGACTCCCCTGTTTTATTCCGCTCAAGCCCTGGTAGTTGAAATCGGCGGTATGATGACACACGGCTCGGTCGTCGCGCGGGAGTATGGTATTCCTGCCGTTGTCGGCATAGAAAACGTAACCAAAATATTAAAAGACGGCCAGTATGTCCGTGTTGACGGTACAAGGGGCTTTGTACAGGTTCTGGAGAGAGATATCTAAATCGAAGGCCTGGACGGGATTCAAAATCGAGTTCCAGCTTATGAAGGCAATCTGAAAACTCAATAAAAAACTCCATGAGTATGAATAAAAACATTAGGAGAAAACATTAGGAGAAAACATTAGGAGAAAACATTAGGAGAAAACATTAGGAGAAAACATTAGCGAGAAAAAATTAAAGAGAGCCAGAGGTTCAGATTTATTTTCAGAACATTTATTTCAAAATCATTTTATCGTATCGAATTATTATTCTTATAAATTATAATAGCAGGCTTCTTTTTTGCTGAGGTATTGATTAAGGGGAGCATTGGTTCATGAAAGGGAGCTCAATTCAAATCATTTCCATATTTTTCGTTTTTATGCTTGGGCCAGCCGTTACTCAAGCAGGTGCTGCAGTTATCATCGTAGACGATAGTGGAGGAGGAAATTATAGTTCGATCCAAAAAGCTGTCGATAATGCACAAAATGGGGATACGATCCTTGTAAGCCCTGGAGTATATCAAGAAAATATAATAGTGGATAAAGAGCTCACAATTATTTCGCATTCCACTCTCTCGGGAGATCAGACAAATCGTATCCTTATCATAGGTACTGTCCCGAATAATGACGTTTTTTCTGTTAACTCCAACAGTGTGACAATAGACGGTTTCCATATCTTAGGGTATCAGTCGGGAACGGATGGGTCAGGAGCCGGGATTCACCTTGAAGGAGTGCAGGACTGTTCGTTAAGTAACAATACACTGATATTCAATGGCCAAGGCATTTTACTCAACGATTCCCAGGGTAACTATCTTGACAGCAATTTTATAAACCTTGGAGATTGCGGAATCACTCTTGGCGGCTCTGAAGATAATATACTTTCGAATAACATTGTGGTAACAAATAAGCAGGGAATTTCGCTGCACAATTCCGTTAATAACACCCTTGTTAATAACACCGCAGACTCAAACACGATAGGATTTTTCCTGGGAATGGCTCACGGGAATAAGCTTGCCTATAACCACATTTTGAATAACGAATACGGGATTTTTGGTCAGGCGGCAGAGCACAATACTCTGGTCGATAACGGCCTGTACCTGAACGGTATCGGAGTATGCTTTAACGAGTCATCTGACAACGCACTCTACAGAAATGAATTTATTAACCTTCTTAATGCAGTTGACAAAGGAAATAACCTATGGAACAGCAGTTCGGAAGGTAATTTCTGGAATGACCATAGCGGAAAAGACACTGATGGAAATGGCATAGCAGATACTCCGTATCTGATCAACCGGACAACCGGAAGCATGGATTACATGCCTGAGGTAAACGAGACTTTATCAAACAACAATTCTGAAAACACTAGCGAGAAAATTAATGCCTTAATATCTCTGTTAAATAAAGGTTACTCCATAAGCTCCAGGAATCAGGAAAAAGGTGCTGTTGTAGAAATAACCCGGCTGGAGCAGATAAACACATCCCTTCAGGAAGGTCCGGTTTTTTTGAGAATCGGAGCCGAATGGTGCTCTTTATGCAGGGCTATGAGTTCTACCGTTAATGAACTGGCGTCAGAGTACGGGGAAACAGCAACAATCATATTAATAGATGCGGATCGAAACCCTGACCTTAAAACCTATTTCGGAGTAGGCCATATTCCTGATTTCTCCGTAATTGTGGGCGTCGAAAACGGAGAATATGTTTATATGAAAAGCGACGGGAATGTCAGTAAGAACAGAGACCAGGCCAGGTTAGTCGGAATAATGGATAAAGAAGTGCTTGAAAAAGTTCTGGACCTCGCCCTTCTCCATGAAAGGCAAGTCAAATCCGGGTAATGAACTTGTGGATGCCCTAAATCCGGTCTTTTAAATCCGGTCTTGTCGGAGAATAATCCGGAAGCAGTCCGACTGGTGAGGAGGAGATTCCCGACTCTCATGTTTCCGGGACCATTTTTTTCCGGGACCATTTTTTTCCGGGACCATTTTTTTTCTGGGGTTCACCTGGCTAAATCCGGGATTTAGAAAACAAATAGAAAAGGCGTGCTATGAAGAGGAATATTAATTCAATACGGGATTTTTATTTACTCTTTCTCCTGACTAAAGACCGTCAAATATCCCTACTTTCCCGGACACGAAACTATTATATATTTTATTCATAGAATAATTTATTATCTATGGGAGAACTAACACGGCAAAAATATAGGCGAAGGTAGGAAAGAGCTTGAGACCCCCGGGAGCAGCGACAGAAAAAAGGAAGAACTGCCAGTTCCTGAGCCCCTTTTTCAAAGAATCGTTTTAGGAAGGGATGAATTATATGAGTGTTATAGACGAACATATTATTGACCAGAGCAAATACATTGTGGATGTCGCTTTGAAACTACGCAATCTCGATCTTGAAATTGCTAAAAATCCGAACTGCTATGAACTTAAGGTGAGGCGGTTTAAAGTACTGGAAGACCTTCACGACAAAACCCGCTCTGAGATGGTGCAGGCTGCAGCCGAACTCCGCAGAAACAGGAATATAGAACATTGTGCCGATTGTATGAGATGCGATTATTACAAGGAGTTTGTTTAAGTTTTATGAAGCGGGTGACTCAGGTAGGAATTTATCCGGCGGTTAATACTACCCCATGGAAAAAACTGACCTGGAAACCTTAAGCACCCATGATTATTGCTCCAACAAGAGAATATGTGTACCAAATTTTGCTTTCTCGCAGTTGTTCCACTCGCCTCAAGGAGTTTACATATTGAATATCTACCCATCCCAGCCTGAACAGCCCTGCAGGCATCGGCTTTCTTCAGCTATAACTCCAGTTTATGACCCTTCTCCAGCTGCTGAATCTGTTCTTCGCTTTTGGCGGCCAGTTCCTTGAACTGATTGATAGTATCCCGCATTTTGGGCAGAGCTTCCTGTTTATAGGTGCTGATGGAATCCAGCGCTTCCATGACATCGGCAAAGGCAGTCTTCAGCGTCTCGACAGAGATATTGCTTTCCATTGATTGTTTCTGGATTTCCACCCCATTTTCCTTCAGCATTTGGGAGGTGCTGCTGATGATAATATTCGTGGTCTCATTGAGCATTTGAATCTTCTTCAGGACAATCTTCTGGTTATAGAGGGCCCCGGCAACCATCACTGAGGTCCGCAAGGCGGTAATCGTCACATTTTTGGCCCTTTCTACCCCGCGCATCAGTTCCTTATTATTTCTTATCACCAGCTCTGTCGCCATTACACCCTGCTGATTGACGACAATCATCTGCTGCATATCCATAATCCGCTGCCGCAGGGGAAATAGGACTTCTTCAGTGACAAATTTAACGTTTTCCGGGTCTTCGTTCCTGGCTTTAGCCGCTCCGATCTGCGTTTCAATCGATTTGTCCATCAGGGTACCGAGCTGGACCTCTTTCATTAACTTTTTAGTCAAATTGCGCAATGCCTGCTGTTCGAGCTCCAGAGTAGTATTATCGTTTTTCAGAATTGTTTTCCCTTTGTCCAGAGAGACAATGATATCCGCAATTGCCGAATCTGCTTTCTGGTATCTGGCAAAATAGTCCCTGACCGGGTCGAACAGCTTGCCTAAGATCCTGGTCCTGGTGAAATCAACCAGGCTGGGGTCCAGGTCTTTTAGTTCTCGGTTCAAATTCATTAAGCCTTTTGCCACAACACCGCCTTCGTCGCCGTCTCTGGACAGGTTCCCGACTGTCACCTGCAGCAAAGAATTTTTAGCGGCCGAGCTTTTCATCGAGGCAGCCCCAAAAGACTCGATTGACTGGAGGATATCCTTCTTTTTGGCAAATTCATCGATATCCAGGGTCAGAATTTCCGCAACATTTCTCTCTGCCACAGCCTGAAGCTGGGCTATTTCCTCCGATACCGGTTTAACTTGCTCATCTACTTCACTCTTAATCGCCGCTTCATCGGGCACTTCCATAGTAAAAGCCATCTTAACCCCTCCTGTATTTACATTTCAGCATTGAACAGATTGCCCAGCTTATAAACAACGTCATCGGTATCGGCGTTAATGCTGGCAGCCTCATTGATGCTGGAGATAGCCTGCAGGGCCGGGATATTCGCATTATAGCCAATTGTGTATATAGGTATTCCAGCATCCTCCACGATGCCTTTAATATCATTCAGCGGATGGCCTTTATTGGTCTCGCCGTCGCTGAGAACGAAGATAACAGGTCTAATATTGGGATCTGCAGCCCGCTGTTCCTGAATCATCTTCATGGCGACAGCAATCCCATCGAAGGTTGCCGTGCCGCCGCCAGCCTGCAAATCATTAACCGCTCCGGCAAACGAGGCTCTCTGGTTCAGATCGAATTTGGCAATCGGCAGATCGATATTGACATCATTGGAATATGATACCAGGCCAATCATATTGTCCTCGCCGATGTAATATTGACCTCTGAGCAATGAATCTTTCAAATTGTTCAGCGGCTCGCCCATCATGCTGCCGGAGACATCGGCAACAAATACTGCACAAATAGGTTTTTTCTTTTCTTTCCAGAGCTTTTGGGCCTGGAAGATCACATCGCCGCTGACGGGTTCAGTTTCGGACTGGTATTCGTTAAAGCCGTTAAAACCATACTCAGTAGCCAGGGTCTGGTACTTTTCCTGCTGGGAAAATTCAACGAATTCGTTCAGGGTTTTCCTTTTCTCTCCCGATAATTCGCCGATCGCATACATCGGGTTGTCATGTCTGAACCCAAAGGGAGTAAATTCGTAGTACCTGATATCCGGTGTATTCGCATAGGTCTGGTATTCCAGGACAAAACCGTCCAGAACACCTGATTTGGCAGATTCCCTCATTTGCAGAGTAGTATAGGCAACCAGGGGAATATTGATCTGGAAGCTCTCAAATCCTGATTTTGCTTTGTCGCTCAATAAGTTGCTGCTGTCAAAGGTGTATAAAGATGAGATCAGGAAGTTCAGCCCGGTTGAACTGGCAAAAGGATTGGTGTAGCCCATCGCCAGTTCCTTGTTCGCGACAGCATCGGTAATCGTCTTGGTATTGATTGCCCCGTGTTTGTCTACCAGCTCGTCTTTCTTGGATTTGGTGAGCAGGATCCCGGCAACATTGCCGACAAGCCTTTCTTGCACTAACTCGGCTTTAACCCCTTTGGAGATGAGCATCTCCCCCCAGAGCTCATTGGACGGCGTATATGCATCCGGCAAATACTTCCCGGAAGTAATATAATCGGCGGCTTCCCCGGAGGGGATTCCTCTAAGCCTTACAGATACCTGTTTTCCGTCAATCGTTATTGCCGCGCTATTGAAGTCTCTGGCCACTTCTGTCAGCCAGCCATCAGCACCGCTGCCAGCTTTTTCCGTTGAGGAGAATATTTCGATGTAGGTGGGGGTGCTGTTATTAACCTGCGGCGGGTAATTGGAGATTTCAGGCAAGTTTTCAGTCAAGGAGTCATCCAGGTTCGGGGAGATAACAACATGGCCCATAGGATGCGAAACTGTATTCACATTGATGTCTTCAATGATGTCATCAAGTGATCCCTCACTGGGTCCGATTATAGTAATCGCCAGATAAACTAAGACAAATACTACAACTGCTGCTCCGATTATCTTCAAAATTACTTTATTGTTGCTTTCGTTCAGCATGCCGATGCTCCCCTCTTCAATTCTTATAGTATTTTGCCTGTTTGATCAGATTATCGATCTCGATCATGCCGGCCATTTGCTCCAGTTGGCCACTCTCTATGCTGTTTAAGCCTGAGATTTCCAGCAGCAGCTTATCAAGCTTTAGCAGGATCTGCTCATTATCTTCAGTGGCAGCTTTCACAAACTTAATATATTCATTATAAACTTTAAATTTTTCTTTCACAAGTTCCTCCGGAAAGGCCCCTTCTTTGTATTCCTTTCTAACGAAATTGTAGTCTTTTTCATCGAATGCATCCAATTTATTGAGGATGCTGCCGATATTCATAAGGAATATTTTCTCCACCTCGGCGATGACCGCATCAAATTTCTTGTAGCTCATCTCTGAGGCACTGAAGATCTTCAGAAGGATATCCCGGATAGTTTTATTCTTTTTTTGCAGCCGTTCAATCTGATCCAGCAGCAAATCAACGGTTTTTTCGAATGTTTTGAGCCCCCTGTGAATATTCAGTGCTTCAATATAATCTTCCACCGTCCTGATTTTATTGGTTTGAGTTTCTTTCTCCGGTCTGGTAAGGAGCTCATAATTGCCGTAGATTAACCCGGCGCCGCTTAAGAAGATGAATGTGGTGCCAAGGGCTGTTTCCAGTGCACTGGTCCCTAACAACCCCAGTCCGACCAATCTTGGAGAAAAGGTAATTATGTTGGCTGCGGCAATGCCTAAATTCAGGCCCGATAGTTTAATCAGCTTTTCTCTTTCCATGTCCTCTTACCCCCGGATTTTTCTGTGTATATAATACTGTTTGAGGTGACAATAAATGTGAAAGAACGTGTAATTCCTTCAGCTTCCTTTCCAATGTTATGTGCAAGAAGTGCAATATGAAGGGCTGCAGTTTCAGAGTTCCTGTAAACCATGCCATTATCGGATCAACTGTGTCTCAACATGACAAGCTAAGTTGTTCATAAACCAAATTCAATAAACATATAAATTAATGCAGATAACTTTCAATATACTAATTATAGTTGACAAATAAAATAACTATTTCTTTTTTACTATGATCGGACAAAATATTGTCGTTAATTTAAAAATTTATGAATAAAATCTTAAAAATATAAACTAATTCTTTGATGAATGAAATAAAAATCTGAAAGGGCAAGATAGCCATCCCTATTTTTCTACTACCTTCAATCTGCTTCACAAATTTGAAGGTATTAAATTTCCTTATAACTGCTGTAACTCAAAAGAAATCTAAATGGGATAAAACAGAGTTGAAAAAGCCCTTGCTAAAGGGAAAAAAATAACCAGTTAACCACATAAAATAATTTATTTCCAGACCAGCCATTAGAAATCCATATAAACCAATAATCAGAGAACAGTATTTATGAATCCTGATGAAAACAATGAATTGATTGAAGAAGATTTATCCCTGTCCGAGTTTCTCGTGCCGGATACGCCGGAGATAAAGGAAATTAAAAGCATTTACGAGAAAGAATACGAGTACAGTGATTATCTGAGTGAAATCGAGTTTTCAATTGCCGACTATTACTACAACGCGAACCGAAAAGTAACGGACAAAGATGTCATAAGGGCATTGAAGAATATAAAGGAGAACCGCGACAAACCAATCAGTTTCTTTGAAAAGCCCCTTGAAAAAGAAATCGTAAAAAGTCTGGTTGAGCCTCTTGAGGAAAACTTGCTTTATGACCATGAATTCACCCTTGTCATTAACTATGTTTTGTGGTCCATTGACAACAGGTCCTGGATGGAGGGAAAACAGGCCTATGTAAAGTGGATCACGTATGTGCTTGGCTTTTATTCAGAGGAAGAAGAGAAAAAATACGAACGCAAGTTCAAAAAATTTGCATCCAAGATGGGCGTATCCGGGGCTCAGGTTGATATGCTCCTCATGAAAAAAGAAGCTGAAAATTTCTTTGATGAAGACGATACTTTTGGAGAGGGAAGCTTATTCGAAGACCTGGCGTTAGAAGATATTCTTGAAGAGGACAGGGTAGCAGATGACCTTGAAACCGGTTTCTTTTTAATGACCGACGCTGAAAAATTTGATTTTCTGCTGGATAAAGGCCCGGATTATGTTGAACTTGTCCAGGATTATATAATGGAACTTGCGGAAAAAGAAGAATTTGAAAAAATCCAGGATTTTTACAAAAAGTTCAATGAAAAACATGAAAACTTCTTCCCCATGCATTTTATTGTGGGATCTGCCTACCTCAACAGTGACCCTGCTCAAGCAATATCCTATTTTGAGAAAACCCTGAAAGCCACCGAAAATTCCGAAGAATTCCCCCCGGAAATGCTAGAGGAACTGAAAACAAATATGGACCTTCTTACAAGCCTCCTCCTTGAAGAATCTACTGAAAAAGTAGAGGAAAAAGCAAGTGAAGACAGAAAAGGCGAAATGAAACAAAAAACTAGAAAAAAAGCTTCAAAGAAGAAATCTGAGAACAAAGCTAATTCTTAAAAAGCATATGTATAAGAAGATACAGTTGCCGCAGAGAAGATTCGCTGCGCTCAAGAGGACTGAATCACTAATATCTATGACCCATACAACCATATTCACCTTACCAGGTCGTTCTTTCCCGCTCGCCTGCGAGCGGCCTTGCCGATAATATCACAAAAGAAGAAGAAACAGAACTAAACGCCAGCCTGCCAAAACCGATGTGTAAAGATTTACCCTGAATAATAAGATTAATTCTAATCCCACAACAGTAATAATAAATGATATGGAGGAGAGCAATTGGCCTCTGAAACTAAATTCAAAGAAACAGAGATCGGGACGATTCCTGAAGAATGGAATGTTTACATTCTTAATAATGTTGTTGAAATCATCGAGGTGGAACTTGGGGAAGATTTCGGAGGGGTGGGAAGTAGGAAATATTCTTGATTTTGCGAACCTTTTAAGTGGTGGAACTCCTAAGACATCAGTCAGTGAATACTGAGATGGTGGAATTCCTTGGGTTTCAGCAAAGGATGTAACAAGTTCAAATGGTACTTTTGTATTAATTACCGAGAAAACAATCACCCAAAAAGGAATTGAGAAAAGTAATGCAAAGTTGCTTCCCAAATTTACAACTGTCGTTACTGTCAGAGGAACCGTAGGCAACGTTTGTATTCTTTTTCAGAAAATGGCGATTAACCAGACAAATTATGGGCTAAAAAGCAAATCCGATTACGGTGACTTTTTCTTATTCTTGACTATTTTGAATCTTATTCAGGACATGAAACAAAACGCATATGGTACTGTCTTTGATACGATTACAACAAAAACATTTAAACAGATAAAGATTATTTTACCATTAAGATCAGTTATAGAGTCTTTTGAGAATATTATCAATAATATTATGGGGAAAGTATTGTTCAATCTTGAAGAGTCTGAGAATATCGGCTCAGTTCGTGATGCTCTTCTTCCAAAACTCATGTCAGGAAAAATTAGGGTTGAATGTTAAAATGTCAAAAGTTGTTTTGATATCTTGCGTGAGTAAAAAATTGCCCTATAAAGCAAAGGCAAAAGATCTGTACATTAGTTCTCTTTTCAAATACAACCTTAAATATGCGAAATCTTTGAACCCTGACAAAGTTTTCATTCTTTCTGCAAAATATGGCTTGATCGATCTGGAAAGAGAAATTGAGCCTTATGATAAAACTTTGAACAATATGCCATCTGAAGAGATCAAAAAATGGGCGGATTGCGTAATAGGCCAATTAAAAAAGGAAGCAAATCCGGAAGAGGATGAATTCATTTTCCTTGCAGGTGAGAAATACAGAAAATATCTGCTGCCTCATATTTCAAAATATCAAATCCCTCTTGAGGGAATGAAAATCGGGGAACAGCTACAGTACCTCAAAATGAGATGTTCAAATGAGTGAAAAATGCAAGCAACTGCACCAATGGTTCAATAATCTGGAAAGGATAAGTTTTCCGTTTGATGAGAGAAAAATTCCTCGCAATGGAATCTATATTTTGTTTGAAAAAGGAGAAACTGCTCACGGCATGGACAGAGTCGTTCGCATAGGGACTCATACAGGTAAAAACCAGTTAAGATCAAGGTTAAAACAGCATTTCATTAAAGAAAACAAGGATCGAAGCATTTTCAGGAAAAATATAGGGCGAGCTTTACTGAACAGAGATAAAGACCCTTTTCTTGATCAGTGGGAAATAGATTTGACCAGCAGGAAAGCAAAAAAAGAAAACGCTGGTTTGATTGACTCTGAGAAGCAGGAAGAAACGGAAAAGAGAGTAAGCCAGTATATCCAGAAAAATTTCAGTTTTGTTGTAATTGAAGTCGAAGCTCAGGAAAAAAGGCTTGAACTCGAATCAAAAATAATCTCTACAATTTCTCTGTGTGATGAATGTGGGCCTTCATCTGACTGGCTGGGTTTGTTTTCCCCAAAAGAAAAAATACGCAAAAGTGGACTTTGGTTGGTAAATGAGTTATTCAAAGAACCTTTGTCTGATGAGGATATGCGACTAATCGAAAATTTAGTATCACACGCCGCTGGAATCGAGAAATTTATAGAGTGAAGATTTCAATCTCTTATTTTATCTTGTGACTATTTTCGTGACTATTTCTCTTTGTAATTTCAAGGACTGACCGCTCTCCTTCGTCGAGCCGGACAAGACACGTTAAAGACAGCTAATACGGTTTCCCCGTTTTTCCAAAAATCGTTTCTTCAAAACCGCCTACCGGATTTGAATTCAAATCAGTTCTTTTGCCGGCTCCGATTTATTTAATGAGTTTTTGAAAGCGGTAGATTGCACCGCGGACAGAAATAATATATTAAAACAGCTATACGCACTTTTCATTCAATATCCCTATCTAAAGCTGGAGGAGGAGGTGGAGAGATCATCGCAATATTCGTTTCCGAAGTTCTATAGTTATGGGATCAAGTTTCCAATTTTTAGCTTTAAGGACTTCTTTTTCGATCAAGAGATTTCTATTTTTAGCTTCAAGCTTCTCTTTTCTGGCTTCAAGCTTCTCTTTTTTGGCTTCAAGCTTCTTTTTTTTGGCTTCGAGTTCCTCGATGTAGGAAACAACAGCCTTCGGGTTCGACCGGATAAGATTGAGAAGTTCTTCATCTTTCATAAACAGCTCCCCTAAATTTTGTTTTATGATATTCGATATGAGGAAGGCGATAATTGGACTTACATGAAATAGAAGTTAGAAATAGGTAATGGTAGGAATAGACAATAGCCATACCGGAAGCTCGATCAAAGATACACTAAAAACGTAGCATTGGACTATCAGTCGCCTGTACTTATCACGATTAGTACTATTTTAGATTAGTATTTTGAAAATTCAATATCAAAGGACATCTTCTGTGGATTTCAATAAGAAAAAAATCCAATTATCCACCCGGAACAGGCACAACTGACAGTAGTTCATGACTTTCGTTTTCTCAAAAGAAAAACAACAAAATAGCTACACTTAAATAAATTTACTGAAATACACAATTCTAATTTTATGCTCTTGTTTCAATAGCTAAAGCTCTTTTTTGAGCGAGAGCTTGCCCTTAAAAATTAAAAACCAGACAAAAAAGAAAGGAGAAATCCCCATCCCTGCCATCATCCCCGAATCCGAAGTAGAAGCCGCATCCCTTGAAATCCTCTCCGAGCTCGGATACGATTACCTTTATGGTCCGGACATCGCTCCCGAAACGGAAGATGCTGAAAGGGAAGATTTCGGGATTGTCATCCTGCTGCGCAGGCTCAGGACTGCGGTTGACAGACTGAACCCGAAAATTCCGGCAGGAGCCAAGAGAAGAAGCAATAAAAAAGGTGCTCAGGGCTGAAAGTCAGGACCTTGTGCACAACAACCGGGCTTTTCACAGTATGCTGGTAAACGGGGTCGATGGTTCTCGTCCTCTACAATGGTAAACTGGTTAACCGCAAGAAACTCGTTTTTTAGAGGCTCCGAAAAATCAAAAAGCCAGAACTTATCAAAAAGGTCTCCTGCTACTACGAATAAATTTCGTTTTTCTTCTTTTTTCCTCTGTACGAGCTGATCTAACGTAGAAAATCACGCTTCTGCGATTTCTGCCTGTACATCTAGACACTTTGTGAATTTAGTTTCTAAGTGTACGTATGAGATTCAAAATATTTTTACACTCATGAATATCTCAATAATATTTTTATTATTTATATATTGAATATTTGTAATAAGACATAACTGTAAAACTCCAATCATATTTGAGATAATCGGATTTGAAGTCTGATATGTCCATATTTTGAAGTTTTACCGTATCAAAAGTAGATAGTTTTTTTATATATGTTGGAATCCTTGTACTAAAAGATAATCAAAATAGTTTCAGGGCATCCGCATGTTAGAAGAACTTCTCACAACTCTCACCCCCAGACAACAAGAAGCCGTATCCCACAGCTTAGGCCCCCTCTTAATCCTTGCAGGGGCAGGCACAGGCAAGAGCACAACGATCACAGCAAAAATTGCCTGCATGATCGAAAAGCAGGGAATCGCTCCTGACAAAATTCTTGCTCTCACATTCTCGAGGGAAGCTGCCATAAACATGGAACGGAAAGTCCGGGACCTCCTTGGACAGGGTGTTGACGTAAAAGTTAGCACCTTTCATGCCTTCTGTGCAGAACTTATCCGGGAAAACGCTGAGATCTGCGGGGTTTCAGATCACTTTACTATTTTTGAAGAGATTGATGCAGCTATCCTGATTTATAAGGAGCTGAATACCACCTCAAGAACTGCCGCCCTGTATGCAAATACGATTGCAAAGGCAAAGGACCTGAATATCTCAATTGACCAGTTCAAGGAATACCTGGAAACAAGGAAAGCAGGGCTGTTTGAGTTTGTTGGGGAAGAAGCCTGGGAGCAGTTTTACACGGAATTCAGGATCAAACTGAACACCTTCCATTTGAAAAACAAGGACGAGCAAAAAACCCTGAAAGCTGAAAAGAAAGACTGGCAGACCTTTCGTAGCTGGAACAATAATCCCAGCGAATCCCAAGTCATTCAGATTTGAAGGCTGGGTAACAAAAAAGTGGTTCTGGGTTGAAGAATCCGAAAAAAAGAATGTTCTGAACGAGGATATTTCGAAACTCAGAGTTTCCTATTTCAAAAAAGGAGAGTACAACAACTCAAAGTCAATAAAAACATTTGCATATCCACTTGAACAGATTCAGGGAACAGCTGATTTGAAAAGTAAAATTATTGAAAAGCTGCTCGAAACCGCAAAAAACAATCCAGATACAGACGATCCTGAAATTCTGGCGTAATGTATAATTCTCGAAGTTCTTTGTCAAATAAAAAAGATAGTATTCAGGAGCCGGGGAAGAATCCGGTTCCTTTGTGAAATATTTTCACAGTAATTTATGCAAAGCATTTTTGTTTCAATTATTCTTGTCCAACTTTTTTCCATTTAATCTCTCTGATCTTCGGCTCTTTTTACACCGCATCAAGGTCTACAACCCGGGCTTCCGGGAACCTTCCTGCAAGCATCTGTACGGTTTCGGGGTGGCAGGTGAAATAAAAGAGCTGGTTGCCCGGGACAAGGTCCTTTATGGCTTCACAGGTACTTTTGCAGCGTTCGGGGTCAAAGTTTACCAGTACGTCATCAAATACGATGGGAAGAGATTCCGAATGCCTCCCGAATTCCCTGATAAAACCGAAACGCAGAGAGAGATAAAGCTGTTCGGCTGTTCCCCGGCTGAGTTCCTGGACGCTCTTCTGGCGGCCTTCCCGGTCTTCAACGTAGATTTCGGAAGAGTTGAGCGGGGAATAAATCCGCGTGTACCTGCCTCCGGTGATCTTTGAGAAAAAGGACTGGGCTTCCACGATGACTGCGGGCTGCCTTTCCTTTTCATAGACTTCGACGGCTCTGGCAAGGACTTTTTGGGCAAGGACCAGGGATGCCCATTTCCTTGACTTTTCGTGAAGGTCTTCAAGCAGGCTTTCCTGCATTACCCTTGCCAGGGAACCTTCACTCCCGTGTTCGAGCTGTTCAATCTGGTTTCCTATCGCTCCGCGCCTGTCCATGATCTCGGAGGTTTCCTGTTCAAGGGTTTCCAGGCATTCTTCCAGCTTGCGGTTTTCTTCTTCCAGGCCCAGGGGATCGGAAGCTTGCAGTTCTTCTATGAAAAGCTCATACTTTTCCCCGTCCCCGGAAACCCTCCTGATCTGCTGTTCAGCTTCCCTTATCCTGTTTTCGAGCTCGGTTCGCCGAGCCCAGTGCCGTGCATTTTCACGGAATTTTTCTTCCGTTGCTGCGGAGCCGGACTCAAGAAGGGCTGCAAGGTCTTTTTCAGCTGCTTCAGACTTTTCCCGGGCTGCCTGAAGTTCGATCTCGAGTTCTTTTGACCTTGTTTTCAGCTGCTCCAGTTTCCTTGCTTCATCGGATGCCTCTACAAGGTCCGAACGGAGTTTTTCAACCTGGGTATCGAAAGAAAGCCCGGAAAACGGACGTCTGCATTCCTGCAGGACCCCGCTCACCTTTACTTCATAGGCTTCTATCGAAGTTTTGCCGGAAACTATCTGTTCCTCAAGGTTCCGGATCGTCCGCTGCCTGTCAAAACATCTTCCGATTATTGAAAATATTTCAAGCACGCTTTCCACGGAAAGCGAGGGATCAAGCCCGTAAGTTCCAAGCCAGCCGGTCCACTTTTCGGAGAGGGCGTCCCTTTGCGTTCTTTCCTCAAGGAGCCGGGCTTCGAGCTCTTCTTTTTTACGCTCAAGGCTTTCGGATTCAAGTTCAAGAGTCCTCATCCTTTCGGCCTGGTTAAATGCAAAACTTACGTCCTCCCTGAGCTTTGCTATTTCACTGTCAAATGCGATTCCCGAAACAGGCCTTTCGCAGGCTTCCAGAACGCCAAGGGCTTCTTCTTCGTACTTTTTAACAGCAGCTTCCCTGAACTTTACCTGTTTTTCCAGTTCTTTGATATTTTTTTGCTTTTCCAGACAGGCTTTGATCGCTGAAAGGAGGTCAAGTACATGCTCGGGAGAAAGTTCCGGGTCGAGTCCTGAAGAAAGAAGCCATTCTTTCCATTCCTGGCGAACCTCTTCCTGCCTTTCCTCTCCGGCTTTCAGCTTACCTTCAAGTTCCTTGTAAGCTGCATCTAACTTATCCAGCTTCTTCCGGAGCTTGTCCTTTCCCTGGCGCAGTTCCCCGGCAGTTTTCAAATCAAGCAGGACCCTCTGCAGTTCATCGGCTTTCTGCTCCCGTACCGAGGGATCGGGGATGTCTTCAAAGCCGCACTTTCTTGCCCGTTTTTTCATGTCTGCTGTCAGGACAGCAATCTCTCCGGACAGCTTTTCCTTTGAGTCCTGTGCTTTCTGTTTCCGGGCTTCGGTTCCTTTCAGGTGCTCCTCCCCGGCAGGAGGACTTGAAGGCTGACTCGACGGTTTTTTCCTGGCTTTCAGGAAGTATATGGCAGAAGTAGCAAAAAGGAGGAAAAATATGCCAAGTCCGGGGAGCAGGGCGTCGTTTATGTACTCGTAGGCAAGGCCTATGCCACCTGCAAGCAGGAGCATTCCTGCAGGCCAGAGGGGAAGCCCTTCCTCATGCTCGGTTTCCCGGGGCCTGAAGGCTGCAAAAAGCATCTCTTCTTTTTCCAGGTCTTTTTCCAGGTTTTTGAGTTCACTTTCCTTTTCCCTGAGGAGAGGCTGCTTCACCCTGAGGTAGCTTACAGCTTCAAGCCCCTGCTTTACCTCTTCAGGGTCGGGAAGCCTTGAGTATGCCCCGAGTTTCTCTTCCAGGGCTTCGATTTCCCCGCGGACTTCTTCGATTTCCCCAAGGGCAAGTTCGAGCCTGTCGCGGCACCTCTCGATTGTTTTTTCAGCCTCTTCCATTTCCCTTCGCTTTCCAGGTACGGTTTCCTTTGAAGGGGTTGAACGCTCGAAACGGGCAAGAGTAGTTTCGTCCCAGCCCTTCCCAAGCCCTGAAAGGTTTTCCTCCAGCTCGGCTTTTCTGGCCCGGACTTCCTGGGTTTCGGAAAGGAGGGAGTCCTTATCAGCCCGGTATTTCTCGATTCCGTTTCCAAGTTCGATTACCTGGTCCCTGTGCACCAGCAGGCTTTCTTCAAAGACGTCTTTTTCCTGAAGGACCCG
Organism: Methanosarcina siciliae T4/M; assembly: GCF_000970085.1. NCBI lineage: Archaea > Methanobacteriati > Methanobacteriota > Methanomicrobia > Methanosarcinales > Methanosarcinaceae > Methanosarcina > Methanosarcina siciliae. The sequence goes on from NZ_CP009506.1 coordinate 1,717,831, forward strand.
CTCGATGCCGGTGAGGACCTGATTGAGCTCGTTTTGAGTCTCCTTTATTTTAGCCTCAATTTCTTCTACTGCCCTTCGCATTCGGATGACGTTTTCCCTTGCAGGGATGGAACGGTCAAAGCGGTCCAGAGCCTCTTCATCCCAGTCCGGACCCAGTTCCAGGAGGAGCTCGGAAAGCCCGGCTTCTTCCTGCTTGAGCTTTGCTTCCAGGGAAGGGAGCGCTTTTACTTCGGACCTGTACTTCCCAAGCCCGCTTTCCAGTTCCAGCACCGCATCTTTCTGTCCGAGCAGGCTTTCGTCCGGAGAAAGGCTCCGTTCGTTAACGGCATTTATATCCAGTTCCTGCTCCAGCCGTGAAACGTTCTCTCTTATCCCCTCAATTTTTTCCAGGAGCCTTTCAAGCTTTTCTTCCCCTTTTTCAGGGAAACTCCCAAGCCCGGGCAAAGTTCCAAGGTCAGTTTTTGACTCCTGCAGGGCTCTCCAGTCGTCCCAGACGGAAAGCAGGTTCTGGATGTGGTTTAATTTTTTCCGTATGTTCCGGGACTTTTCTTTTAACTGATCAATTTCCAGGGTTCTCTGTTCAAGTTCGAAATGAAGGGTATCGTATTTTTTCTGGGACTCTTCAAATTCGGCAATTTCTTCACTGTTCTTCCTGATTTTCCTTAGTAGCTCATTAATAAGGGGTTTCCTGCCCCTGGGTTTATACAGGTCGCTTTCCATGTTGTTGATGGACTTCACAAGTTCCGGAATGGAAACTCCGACCCCTGTGCCTGCACTGTAGAGTTTGCTGTTGATGCTCCGGTCGTTCAGGGTCTCAAAACTCTGCAGCTCTTCAAGGCCGAAAGCATAGATGTTTTCAAAAACGTTCCTGTCTGCATGGCCCAGGAGTTTAAGAAGTTCAGTTTTGCTCCCGGTATTCCCATCGGGAAGCACGACTTTTACATCGTCTTTTCGGCTTGTGTTCCTTTCTATGACCCAGCGCTCCTCTTCGGAATCGATTACAACAAGTCTTCCCCCATGCTGCCCTCCTTCAAGTGGGGGATAGAGGTTGCACCTTGTGTTGGGGATGCCAAAAAACATCCTCCGGATAAAAGTGAATAATGTTGATTTTCCTGCCTCATTTGCTCCTGTTAATATGACCATGCCGGAAGGCAGGTCTTCCACCGATAACCTGGAAAACTTGCCAAATCCGTCGATATGAATGGCATCAATTTTCATGGTCTTCCTCCGTGAGCAGGGCGTCAAGCAGGATATTTTCAGCGCACTGGAGCAGGGATTTCATCTCTTCATCATCAATTTTGCAGATCTGTTTTCCCCCACTACCGGGTTTAAAGAGAGGGGCAAGAACTTCATGAAACTCGTCCAGGGCCTCTTCATCGGTCTTCAAGCCCTCCACGATTTTAACCAGGTCTCCCACAAAGTCCTCCCTTTTCAAAAGCAGTTCTCTTCCTATTGGAAAGAGTGTTTCATTTTCAATGCGTTCTACCCAGGCAAACTGCCGGCTCCGGATTTCGTCTTCCCTGAGAGTATGGAGGAGGTCTTCAAGAAAACCCTCTTCCCTGAGAGTGCGGTGCAAAGGTCCTCTTCCGCTGAGAACCAGCCTGCAAATCGCAGACCTTCCCCCTGAATTTTCCCTGATCTCGTCAAGCTGGCTTTGAAGGTTTTCTACCAGTTCCCCTTCTTTTTCCAGGCCTTCTATGGAAACTTCCCTGATATGCCAGCGGACAGAGTCGGTCTCGACGAATTTTGTAGAAATAGCCCCTCCGGAAGAAACGTTCACAAGACAGCACCCCCTGGCTCCGGTTTCACCGGGATGCCTGCCCTGCGGGTTGCCCGGATATATCACAACAGGAGCTTCCTTGCAAACCACGGAAGGAGTATGGATGTGTCCAAGAGCCCAGTAATCGTAGCCAGGCTCCCTGAGATCCTGCAGGGTACAGGGTGCGTAAGGGTCATGCTCAGGATAACTTCCCACGCTGCAGTGGAGAAGCCCTATGGTAAACGGCCAGTGATCTTCTTTTTTCGGGAAGTCTTTCACAAGGTTTTTCATGATGTGCCGGGTCGGGTAGCTCATTCCAACAACAAAGGCAGCCGTTTCCCCTTCTTTTTTGAATTCCACAACTTCGGCTTTATCTCCCCCCATGGTGTGCACGTTTGCGGGCCACTTCAGGCTTGCCGACCATCCGTCAAGAGGATCATGGTTCCCATGGCAGATAAAAACCTGAATTCCGGCGGTTTCAAGCTTTCGGAGTCCCTCTATAAATCTGACCTGGGCATAAAGGCTCTTGTCGGCACTATCATACACGTCCCCTGCAATGAGCAGGAAGTCAACTTCTTCTTCCATACATAGCTCAATAATAGCTTCATAAGCCTGAAAAGTAGCTTTTGCAAGCCTTTCTCCCAGCCCTTGATCAATCCCGGAAATTCCTACAAATGGACTGTCAAGGTGCAAATCAGCCGTATGGACAAAACTCAAAGTCCCATTCCTATCAGTATCAGCCGACAGTTCTCTTTTTTTCATTGGAGGTACCCCTAACATACATACAAAATTTATACCTCCAGCTGTATATTTTAAAACAAATTAAATATTTTGGTTTGAAGGTTTTAAAGCAGATATTTAAAATTAATAATCAATTTTACAACTATCTTGTAAAACTTTAAACCTTCAACTATATGAGTTTACTATGACCTCAAATTTGTCTCGATTTGATATAAAATTAAATCAATGCCATAGATTTGTAAACAGCATCAATAGGGTCCTCATAAAACGAAATCTGGAACTTACTGAAAAGATCCGGCGGCACTGTAGCAATCTTGCCTGCAGAAGAAATCGGGATCATTACTCTTTTTGCTCCTGCATCAAGGCAGACCTGCAAAAGACCGGCAAGGTTTTCAAGTACACCTACAGAGCCTCCGATTGTCATGCTTCCTAGAATTGCGGTCTGTTCCTGAAGAGATCTTTCCAATGCTCCTGAGCAAAGGCTTATGAAGGCTGGAAGAGCAAGTTCTTCTGACATGCCAACTCCGTAGAGGTCCTGGACATGCAAAAAATAATCTTTTTCTTTTACAGAGATGCTCTGGCTTATGGATTTTGCATTGGCTTTGAAGTAATTGAAAGCTGTTTTTATGGATTCCTTGGTCTGAGAATTTGATCCTGTGCCTGATTTTTCGTATTTTCCCGAACCAGCAATTACCTGAACTTCAAACTTGTAAATCCCTATCTTGCCGGAGTCGGTAGCTGCAACAGCATAGGTTTCTCCGGGTTTTGTAATGCCTGAAGGGATTATTTTGTTCCCACCGCTTTCTGGAACGGACACGAAAGCTTCTTTCAGGTTTTCATTGTCAATGTAAGAGAAGTTGACATCAAAGAACTCGATCCCCCCAATTTTCTTGAGTTGTTCTTTTACACGCCTTCTTCCTGTGAGGGCGTACTCAAGAATCTCCTGTGCCTGTTCTCTGGTGATATTTTCATCCGGATAAATAAGTTTCATTAGGCCCGAGAAGGTTTTTTTAACAGCAATTACATCCCGCTGGTTCAGGTTGTTCCCTAGCTTAAAAAACCTGTTTATGGTGTCGGCGTAAGAGCGCTTTCGCATTTCCCTGAAGAATTCTGCAATATAGTCAACTATGAACCCGTACCTGTCCGTGAAGTGTTCAGGCCTGAATTTAGGGATTTCCCAACCAGGGATGTAATAGTGCATCCTGTCGAAAAAGGCGGTATCACTGTTCATGGCTTCAGGGAAGGGAGAGAACAGGTGTGAGGTCTTTAATAAGGACTCAATACTCTGGTTGACATTTCCAACAAAAACAATGGAAGCATTCGCATTCTTTTGCTCTTTTCCTCTGGCAAAAGAGCCGGAGGCCATGTAATCTTTGAGGATCTGTATTCCGTCCTTGTCTTTGAAACGGATTCCTGCGACTTCATCAAATGCCACAACATCCCAGTACCCAACAAGTCCTATCTGTCGGGTGGCCATGTTGTAGAAAAGATTTGCAACTGTGGTCTGTCCTCCGGACATCAGGATGGTATTCGGGGATATTTCCTTGTAAACATGAGATTTTCCTGTACTTTTCGGACCGAGCTCACAGAGGTTATAGTTATTTTCTACAAGAGGGACGAGCCTTTCGAGCATATGCCATTTTGTGGAAGCTTCGAGCTGGGTTGGTTCCATCCCGATGCTCCTCATAAGGACATCGATCCACTCATCTTTGGTGAAGTTCTTCCTTTCAACCAGGATCTCCTGGATGTTCACATTCGGGATCTGGATGGGCTTTAAACTGGATATAATGAATGGTGAAGAAGCTGATTCTGTTGAATACTCCATCTTGATCATGCACCAGATCCCGCCACCGAGAAGCTTGTCGTATTTTATGACATAATCAGAGTCGATCTCAATGCTTTTGAGCCCGAGATTGGAAAATGTGGCTTCGTATATGTCTCTCCTTTCATTGAGCATAACCGTGATTTTGTCAATAACCGTATAGTAGCCCGTCTCACGAATCCTCGACTTGATCTTTTCGGCTTCATCAGGCCGGACATAGTTCTGGGACAGGATATTTTTTACTATCTGGATGCCTTCCTGGATTACTTCTTCGTCCTCATCAGCACAGTAAGAGCCGAGCAGGTATTCCAGCACGTAGACAGGGACATTATGCCCGACCTTCAGCAGTTTTGTTAGGTCTTTTCGTACGACTCTGCCAGGAAAATGCTGGATTAATTTTCTGTCGGTTTCGAGGCTTGCTGTCTCAAGAGCTTCTTCGGTCATTTTATCCTGTCCCAATTAAATATCCTTACACTCTTTTTTATCCCTAATTTTTGTGCATAATTTACTTTTCAACTTAAAAATCATCAAAATCGCCAATCAGAAGGTCAAGTTCGAATGGAATCAGTGCAATATCTTTTATTTCAGCCGGGTCTTCATCAATCAGCCTGAGGTAATATGTTTTGTTTTCAAGATTGTTTCCGAGGGTGAGCATGATATTATACTGTCTTTCTTCGGGCTCATCGGATTCGTTATTGGCAATAATGATTTTTTCATCGCTGACCATTTTTTCCTGCCCACCATCAATATCCCATAGAGAAATTTTGATGGTGCGGGGTTTCATTTTATCGGTTACTTTTTCGGTCTGGAAAATCTTTACTTTAAATTTGCTGCTTGTAATCTTTTTCCGATCGTTTATTACTGAGACATTGACCTTACCGTGTTTGATACCTTTCTTATCAATAGTCTTTTCATTCCGCCTATGGTTATATGTCAGAACAGGAACGACAATCTCCTGGGGGGAGGCTCCACCATGCACGAAATTGAGTCCACCTCCCTGAAGTTTGAACCTGAGGTCTGCTTTAGGGACATAGGCAAAAAGGGGAGTATGGTCCTTCCCGAGCATATGGCGCATATCAAATCCGTGTATGTTATCCAGTGAATTATCCGTTGCAAATTCCTGGTCGCTCAGGATAAATCTTTTTGTTGTGTCAATTATGCGAGATTTGTCAAATAAAGAGGTATCCACTTTATCTGCATTTTCCATATCATCTCTTCTGTACAGGAAACCGTGATCTGCTGTGATAATTATGTTTGTGGTGTTTAAAGTATCACTCAAATGCTTGACAAGTTTCTTGACATCTAGAATTGTTTCTTCAACTGCACTGAAAACGCTATTTTCCGAAGACTGTTTATCCCCCGTTGAATCTATTTTATTGTGATATATGTAAAGGACTCTTTTTCCCTTGATGAGTTCTCTTGCCTCTTCCCGGCTGTACCTCATGAAATCTTCATAATTAAATGCAAGCGAATCTTTGTATTTACTCTGCAGGATTTTGTTCCTATTTTCAAGCCCTTCAGAACTTATGCCGTCTACAAAAATTTCTCTTCCTCTATATTCCAGAGCATTGTGGGGAAGTAAACTTGCCATTCCGAGCTTCGTGTATGAGGGTAAAACTCCTGCCATGTAGCTGAGTTCGGGAATTCCCCATGTATCTTTGTTAATGGTTTCAAAAAGTTCGGCGGCTGCTTCGTAGCGAAGTGCATCAGAAATAATAACTGCAACCCTGTTCCTGTCATCTTTTTGCAAGATCTTATTTACATGATGTTTGTAGAAATCCTTCTGGCTTTCTGCAAGCTCAATTTTCCACTGTCCATCGAGCTTGGAATCAATAAGGCTGCTCCATTTCAATAACAGTCTTCCGAGCAGCTTGTTGGTGTAAAGATCTTCGACCTGGGGCCTGAGGCTTTTCTTTAGGATATCCTTTTCCTGCTCTTTATCATAGTAATAGTAGAATTTCCTGTAGAGATAATCGATTTGATAGTAAGTCTTAGCATACGCTTTGAACAATTCATACAAGCTGGGAATGTTTTCAAGTGCGTCAGCTGCTTTTGGATTATCGTAATGTTCTTGGGCAAACTGGAAGAGCTTAACGGCATACTCAAGCGCATTGTATATATTCTCATACTCAGAAAACCAGTGCTTCGTCCGGCGGGTATCTATCCAGGAAAGATAGTTTTTGAAGTCCTCTTCTGTCGAATCTACAGGACTGTTCAGGGATTTGAGTATGTGAACTATTAGAGCTTTATCAAAGGTCTCAACAGCTTCGGCTTCAAGATATGTCTGTACATCTCTTTTATCAAGTGCTGCCTGCAGATTCTTTTCCAGGTCTTGGCCGTTTTCTTCAAGGATGTCCCTTGTATATTTCTCAAATGTTTTGGAATCCCGTGAGCTGTCCATCCAGTGCTTGAGGAAGATCTGGCACTCATTTTCTTTTCGATTCAGATACTGGTCATAACCTGAAAGGGAAATTCCGGAATACCGCTTTATGTGTGTGATCATGAAGCTAAGGAAAAGTTTCTTCAGGGTAGGATTTTTTGCCGAAAATCCAAAGTCCTCTTCTGTAAGTTCCCAGAAGTTCTCCTCCAGTCCGAACTTTGAGATGTTCTCCCATACCGGGTTTTCAGCTTCATCCAGGGACCTGAGCATGATGTCTCTTATAATCTGTTTGAATTCAGGAGCCTGCGTTTTTGAAAAAACAGCCAGCATGCCCAGAATAAACTCTTTTTCACGCCAGTCTTTCTGATAGAGCTTCTTTAAAGGCTGGACTCTTTCTTTCTGGTTTCCAAAGAATTTCTCATATTTAGTGAAGAATTCGTCCAGTTCATGCCCGTCAATCTCAAACTCGCTCTTGATGTCTGAAATCCGGCTGTTTTCGAATCTGGATGAGTAAAGCTGGATATCAAAAAGCCAGTTTGCTTCGTGTACTCTTTCTTTGTCCGGGCAATAGATAAGGTAATTTGACTCCGGGTCTTTGATTTCAAGGAGTTTTTTAGTCTCAAAATAGTTATTGTCAAGGATATGGAATTTGATGTCTTTTTCTTTCAGGAACTGGATTATTTCTTCAAGCTCCTCTCCAGGAGCCTGCTTCTCCTGGTCCCAGGCGGTTTTGTCTCTGTCGTACCAGAAGACTATTTTTCTTTTCTCATAGTCTTTGAGTTCTGAAGGAGAAAATTTTTTGAGTATACTACTGCTGGTTTTTTCTACGTTGACCATGAAAATCCATATCCTGCTGTTAGTCTGGAAGGGCTCAATTGAGAACTACAGATTTAGAGACTTTATCCCTGAAATACTCTTTGATTTTTAAAAAATTTTGCTAATTTTATGGATGAAAGGACGCTTAATATCCTTTTCAGATATATCCTTTTCTCATAATCTGTTAGTTTTAAGGAATAAAATTATGAGACCAGTTTTTTATATCACTGTTTGAAATTCAGTACCATATGATTTATTTCTTAATTGGCCATAAAAGATGGGCAGTTTTGCTTATTCTTTGTCCTTTTTATGTTCTTTTTATATCCCTTTTACGTCCCTTTTGTCCCCAGGAAATCTCTCCTTTTTTACCTACAACTCCTGATAGATCATATTCTATTTCTTTTCCGATAGTGCCAATCTGTTTAAATATTTTTAATGAGGCTAATTTTCCCAAATCCCGGGAAGCCGTTCTCTTAATTGTGTTGGGTATATTATACAGTAATTTTGAATCTTCTCTATTCCGCTACCCCTTACTCTATTAATTATGGAATAAGCTCTTCCAGTTCCCATACAAGAAATCCATCACCTTCCAGGTGTTTTCTGCCTTTGACCTTTCTGGCTACTATCCCTACTTTCAATTTTTGACCCGATATTCCTCTTACTAATTTTGTTTTATCGAGTGTTAACTCCAGAATCTCTCTTGCCTCGCTCTCATCCAGTTCTTTATTCTTGACTTCAATTGCCAGGACTTTTTTCCCCTCGTGGTCTATTCCAAGAATATCAATCTCATCCCCCTTTCGGTTCCACCAGCTCCCAATATCCGGATAATCGTTTATCAGCTTTTCAACCAGCAGTTCACGAACAATATCTTCGAATATCTTGCCCGTATAACTCTGCCATTCCTTCCGGACCTTTTCCAGCATGGGAGAATAATTGCCTGCCATATACTGGCTGTACACAGGATATACGAAGCGGCCATAGAACCTGAAGAAATTATCCTTCAGGAAATACCGTCCTCTCTTGCTTTTTTCAGGCCTGTCCATGACAGGTATCCGGTGTTCCACTACTCCCAGCAGGTCTATGAGGTCGTAAAAATATGATGACAATGAGCTAGAAGAGACATGTGTCAGATCCGAGATCTCGCTCATCGAGCATTTTCCCTGTGATATTGCTGAAATTATCTCGTAATATGTGGAGTGCTCCTTTCCAAATTCTTCAATCAGAATGTCCCTCACTTCATTTTTAAGGGGTGCAAACTCGCTGAATATCAGCTTCTCAAGGGCATCGTCAAATCCTGTGCACTGATACTTTTCAAACAGGCGATAGTAATAGATCGTCCCTCCGAAAAGGAAGTACAGATTCAGTTTTTCTTCCGGATCTTTTATGCCCATGTCATCGAGCATCTCAAATGTCTCAGGGACCGTAAAGGGCTTTATAGTCAGTATATTATCGGCACGTTTGAAGAGTGGAGCCTGTTCTTCAATGAAGATTTTTCTTATCATGCCAATCGAAGACCCGGATACGATAAGAAAGACCCTGCAATTATCCGGCTTCATGTCCCAGTACCGCTGCAGTTGAGTAATGAAAGAAGGGTACACTTTCCGGAACCTCTGGAATTCGTCAATCGCTATTATCAGGTCCCTGTCATAAGAAGTGACGAATTTGAGGAAATTCTCCGGTTCATCGACTTTTATGTAATCCGGCAGGTCCAGTTTCTCCTTTAAAAGTCGGTCGAACTCGTCCATCAGGATGTCAATGCTCTTGTTGCTGTCAACAAAAAGGTAAAGTGCTTTCCTGTTCCCTGTGAACTGCTTGATCAGCTCGGTTTTCCCTACCCTTCTCTTCCCGGTTATGACGAGAAAAGATGGTTTCCCCTGATCGAGCAGTTCCATAAGTTCAAGCTCTTTCTGCCGGTTGTAGAATTGCATAATGATTACTTTTGTAATCATTATATTTATAATCATTCTTGCGGGAACTTTGGGTTTGTTTAAAGCACAAAAAACGTTTATGCGGCACGTTTATAATCTGACTGTACTTGCAGGTTTCCTTGTCCGTTTCTGAATATACGATTCAATTACATTATTAATTAATTATATTTCATATTAGATACTGATCCGTGTGGTGAAAAGTACCCACTCGACCAGAAACCTTAAACTGGGACATCTTCCAAAGAGAGATTTTTTATAGCACAGAGGAAATCTCTTAATCATGGAAGAAACGTACAGGTTTTCAGCTGTTGTCCATAATGAAGGAAAATGGTATGTCTCCTGGTGTCCGGAACTTGACATCGCAAGCCAGGGTGAAACAATTGAAGAAGCCATTGAGAACCTGAAGGAAGCAATTGAACTCTATCTCGAAGACGAGGATGTCAAAATTCCTGCAGCCAGACAGGTTTTTACCACAACGGTAGAGGTCTCTTCCCATGCCAAAACTTCCCACCCCGTCAGCTCTTGAGGTCATCAAGGTTCTCAACAACCAGGGTTTTCAGGTCATATCTCAGAAGGGCAGCCACATAAAAATGAAAAAGAAGGCTCCGGATAAAACGTTCGTTGTTATTGTCCCGAACCATCCAGAAATTGCGGCAGGGACATTGAAATCGATAATCCGGCAAGCCGGGATGACCGATGACGAGTTCATCAAGCTTCTGTAATCAAAAAATGAAGGGTTAGAACTTTTGTGTTAAGAATTCAATTACCTCTTCATCGGATTTATTGTGAAGTCTTTTGCGTGATTATGCCGTCTTTGTCCCCTTTATGTCCCCTTTATGTCCTCTTTGTCCCCTTTAGATGAGGTCTCTTTTTTCACTTACGGCCCCCGATAAAAAATATTCTGTTCCTTTCCCTGTAGTGCCGATTTGTTCAAATATTTTTAAAGAAACTAATTCTGCCATGTCTCGAGAAGCCGTTCTCTTAATTGTGTTTGATATTTCCTGATATTCTTTATTCGTTATTTTTTCCTTCTCTTTTACATAAAGTACAGCCTTGATCTGTCTCTCGTTTATTCCGAGTCCTCTGAGATATTCTTCATTGAAAATCCCTTTCCTGAAAATTACCCTGAAACCCTGAGACTCTTCAAAAACCGGCTCAGGAAGCCCTGCTTCTCTACAGTAATTTTGAATTTTCTCGATTCCGCTGCCCCACTGCTCGATTATCTTCGTATCGAAGAAAACTTCTGCTGTCCCCTTGTTCCTCAATTTCGAAGCGTGAGGCTGTCAAATTCATCACATGGCTTGTGATGAATTAGCTGGTTTTCATCCAATGCACCTTTTCCAGTATTTTGATCTGGTTTCATTCTGCGTCTTCAAGTGCTTCTTTATCTAAAAGTGCCTTCCCTTTAGTCGTCAGGCGGTATTTCTGCCTGTTGCTTGTGGGTTTTTCCGGAATCGTCATTTCAATTAATTCTGCATTGAGGGCAGGGTGGAGATAATTATCTCTGAATGTAGGTCGATGCTTAATATTCAAAGTACTGCGGAGGTCAGAGGGGGATTTTTCTCCGTCTTTAAGTGCCAATAACAATCTTTGAACTTGGTCATATGACTGGGTCGGTAACTGGGTCGATGACTGGATCGGTGACTGGGTCGGTGACTGAGTCGGTAACCGGACACTGACTTCGACCTTACCTGAATAGCTTTCTTTGGGTAGTACAATGGATTCTTTCAGATGGACAATGAACCTTACCCGCATTCCCACTTCAATTATCTCCGGTTCAGGAAGACCGAGAGCCTCTGCTTCTTTGAACATACGGCTAACCCCGCTGCCCCATTGCTCTATCAGGCTCAGTTCCCGGAAAACGCGAGCTATTACATGGTTTCGTATCTTTGATACGCCCTGCAGCATGTCCTCAACCGTCATTCCCGGAAGCAGGATTCCAGGGTTCTCTATTTCGATGCGGTCATCAAAAAAAGCAATCCTGATAGGAGCTCCCCTTTGTGAATAATCCGCGTGAACAACGGCATTGACCACGGCTTCCCGCAGGATTGTCAGGGGAATGCTCCAGATATCTTTGCGCCTGAGTTCGGAAAAATCCGCTCCTCGCATGGCATGCTTTTTGAGAAATTCCATTACCCTTTCAACTGCTATTGGCAGATGCTCATGGATTTCAATATGATCGAAAATATCCGCCTTGTCCTTTCCTATAAACCGCCCGCATTGGATCCATGCATCGGGAAAGATCAGCTCCCTATCCTTGCCGAACAGCAGCATCCCGCCCACAGTAGGGACAAGGTGTCCCTGGTGTTTGGTTACTAGGCGCAGGGACTCCAGGTCCTTTTCCGCAAGCTTACGTTTCCGTTCAAAGCAAGCCGCTGCAGCGTCAAAATCAAGGTCGTCTACCGTCCTGTCAGGAAGAACCTGTTCGTCAAAAGACTTACCCTCAGCAGTGCGCTTAAGCTCTGCAATGAGTTCCCTGTCCGCCTTTCTGTTAGTGGAACCCAGCCGGACATAAACTCCATTATCCGGCCCTTCTTTTTTCAGCCAGTGAGGCCTGGAGCCGCTTGGATAGACCTCCACCCCAAGAAATGTTTTATCTTCAAAAGAGATCAGCTCCACGTTAGGCACCAGGCGAGGCTCGATATTGTCAGCAATCAGGCTGCATACCCGCTCTTCTTCGTCCAGCGGGTTCTCAACGCCCAAAACTTCTCTTGAATCGTCCTCCACCCCTATAAACAAGCGTCCTCCTGCGGTATTGGCAAAAGCTACCAGCGTTTTAAGTATATTTCTGGGCGAGGACAGGTCCTGCTTGAACTCCAGCGTTTTGCCTTCGGGCCTGGAGAGCAGTTGAGCAATTGAGTGAGTCATTTCTTCTCCATCCGGTCAGCTCTACTAACTCTTATAAGGATCATACCTCCTTTTGCGTTGGCAAAAGCTACAGCTGATTTTGCGGTTCTGTCATCGAATTTTTCTTTGAATTCAAGGGTTTCGGATTCGCCGGAATTGATAGGGGATTGAAGGTTCATTGCACCCTATTCCTTATTTTTCTGTAATTTAGTGCGGCTTGCGCGTCTTTGGTGCGTCTTTGGTGCGTCTTTAGTGCGGTTTTTGCGGTATTAATGCGGTATTAATGCGGTTTTTGCGGTATTAATGCGGTATCATTGTGGCTTGAGCTCAGGATTTATAGTGTAGTGGGTTCCCCTTCCCCTGCTCCCTATCTTTTCAAAGATTCCTTTCTCAACGAGGTCTTTGAGTTCCATTGTCGCAAGCCGTTCTTTAACTTCACATATTTCCTGATATTCCTTATTGGTAATCTTTCCCTTCTCTTTTACATGGAGTACAGCCTTAATTTGCCTTTCATTAAGACCGATATTCCTAAGATATTCTTCATTTAAAATCCCTTTTTTGAAGATCACACGAAAACCCTGATACTCTTCAAAAACTGGCTCCTGAACCCCTGCTTCCTTACAGTAACTTATCATTTTTTCAATGCCGCTGCCCCACTGCTCTATTATTCTGGTGTCAAAGAATACTTCTGCTATTCCTTTGTTCCTCAGTTTCGAGGCATGAGGCTTGAAAAGGTCTTCCATTGTAAGGCCGAGAGGCAGCCCTCCAGGACTCCATACTATCAGTTCATTTTCATAGATCCGGATCTCAATATGAGCCAGAGCTGTATAGTCCCTGTGACAAATCGCATTTACAACAGCTTCTCTGATAGCTTCTAACGGGTAGTCCCAGACCTCTTCTCTCTCTGGCTTTCCAGTCATTACGAATTTAACGCTGGTATTTTTTCTGACAAAACCCATTGCCTCTTCGATCTGATCAAAGAGCGTACCCTCAATCAGCCGGTCATCAATTACAAGAGTCTGGTCCTTGAACCGTCCACAATGGATTACAGCCTGGGAGAGAAAACGCCTCCCATCCTTGCAAAACAATAATCCTGCAGCCCAGGTAGGTTTCCCATCTTTTACAAGCTCCATTTTTTCGAGCACCTGGACAGGGTCTTCCTCTTCTCCGAATCCTTTCCTTCCGGAAACTCTTGCCTTTCGGATATATCTGCTGACTTTTCCAAGGTCAAGATCTTCAAGAGACTTTCCAGCCGCTGGAAACCTATCCCAGCTCATTCCGGTAGATTGCAGGTGCATCTCTGCAATTTCCTGCGAATTCATACTCCGATTGCTGTTATTTACCCGTTTGAAGCACCTGCCCCGGACAGATACAGGTTTTATGGGATATTCTGGGATTTTTACCGCTACAACCTTCTTTCCCTCAAATTCAAGTACCTCTATCTCAGAGATTAGCTGTGGCTCGGTTTTGTCTGATACCTGGTTTGCCCATTTTGCCAGGGTCTCTTTCCCAATATCTACTCCAGTGATATTTCCTTTGTCAGAAACCCCAATAAGGATCATTCCGCCTTTCGCATTGGCAAAAGCTACAGCTGATTCTACGGTTCTGTCATCGAATTTCTCTTTGAATTCGAGGGTTTCGGATTCGCCGGATTTAATGAGGTTTTGGAGATTCATTTTATACTTCTCACGTTAAAACACATTAGATGTATGTATTGAAAATCAAACAATTAACAATTACTTAATATACTATGAACTCTTCCGTATGCTTTTTCCTCATCAGTTTCATGCGTTTGGGCACATAATACGTTAATTATTTTTTCGACACGTTCTGAATACCATTCAGAGGATCCTACATCAGAAAGTAAGTTATTATCAGTATCAAAAGTGTCTTGGATGTTTTTATTTTTTAGGCATGCAGCAAAATAACTGAGCATGCCTTTTAAATTCTCGTAGTCACTATAAGAATACCAATAATTAGCGTTTGCATAAGATATTGCGCAGCATTCAATCGCAAAAGAAGAAACTGAAAAGTTATACTGTTTTTTTATATACTTCAAAATCCTTACAATATTTTTGAAATTATAATTTTTTTGTGCTAATTCATTAATTAATTTTATATCTTGTTGTGGATTTGTAAGTATCCATCCGTTATTAAGGTCTCCCTTTGGAATATCATAAAAAAACACTCCTGGCTGTAAAGTACTTTCAAATATACCAGCTGGAACCAAGTCAATGTTTATATCTTTACTTTCAATCCGTGCGGTTATTGCCTGACCGTTCCTCTCTGGCGCTGTTCCTCCATAACTTTCTACAACTTCAGTCACAATTCCTTTAAGCCAATTCAACGTTTTTGCAGGACTAACTCCGCTCCCATCTGATTTCTTGTATTTTTCATCATATTTATGGTTTGGATTATTTTTCCCTACCCCATTTCCTACTATTTGCCCATTTTGAGTAAATTGGCCTCCATAGGAATCAATCACAACAAGAACATCATACTCATCAACGTTTGAAACTTTTGTTCCTTTGAAGTAACTTCCAAAATATAAGAATGGCTGAGGTCCATAAAGAACAGGTTCATTTACTCTTTGTTCAATTTTACTTTTGATTCTATCAAGAAACCAATCTCTGCTCTTTGCGGATTCAGAAATATCTGTCCGACTTAATGAAATTTCATCCTTAATGAATTTATTAATAAGTTTATTCATGTCCGCCATAAAATTCCCCATTAAGTGTTTAGCTCTTCCTCAGTGTATAATTCCTCTCCAGCTTGGAAACCTTTTAGAGATTTAACATAATCGCTTTTATTTGTAGGAAAAGAATTTGCAGCAAGGTTGATTTCAGCAATCTCTAAAGATAATTCCTCTATTTTTTCAATTATCTGATTCTCACTTAGCACTCCATCCAATATGTATGAGTTAATTCGATCACATTTTTTAGCCAAGTCAAGATAGCTACTAGCAACAGTTCTATGACCGTCTATTTGAGGACATAAATTAAAATATTCTCTAACTGCAACAAGTAAAGCTCCGGTAAATGCTATAAACGCCCCAATATATTTCGCAAAATCCGTATCATTTTCAAAAATTAGATAAAAAAATACTGAACCAGTAAAAATATTCAGTATAACTATAATGGCACCGACTATGTTATTGACTTTTTCTTTTCTATCTGCTGCATTAAAATGCTTTTTCTTGCCAAGTAAAGCATCAACTCTTATTTTTTTTATTTGTTTTACTGTGTGCTCAAGTGACATAGATTCCTCTTAATTTTTTCTTAATAGGTCAAAAACGGAAGATGTTGAAGTTTATATCTTTGCAACTAATCCCTTAAATTTCTCATAATTCACCTTAACCCCATCATCCAGATCAATCTCAATCATCTGATCCGCTTTATTCTTTAGAAGTTCATCATACTTAACGAGCTCATTGATCTTTTTATTAAGTTTAGCAAGTTCTGACTCGGCTTTTCCACTATTCTTGGAATTCTCAGTAATTTCTTTTTCCAGAAGCGACCTCTGAGCATCCAGCTTCGACTCAAAGTCCAGCAGATAATCGATCCTCATCTTCGCCAGGGTAGTTTTTTCGTACCTGTGCATGTAAACGAGCGCATTGAACACTTTTCCTTTTTCTGAAGAAGTAAAGAGCCAGTAAATAGGCCTTTTCTTATACATCTTCAGGTGATCGCTGTAGAAATCCTTCAGGAAATAGTTTCGGATAACTTTTTCAGGAGTTTCAGCCTTCTTTGAAAGTGCCCCTGCAATAAAGTCAAGATTTTCTGAAAGCGTCTCCGCCCCGAAAGTTAACTTCAAGAACTCTTTGAACCTGCCTACGATGTCGTCCGTGTAATATTCGTCATCGAGGATCGGAATGATATTGTCTTCGTCCGGCAGGAAAGAAGCCTCAGGTACTTTTTCTTTAAAATCAGCCAGCTTTTCTCCCTGATTTGCAAGAATCAGTCCTTCTTTTTCTGGTGAGTATCTTCCGAACATGCAGCCGACAGCATAAGAAATTAATTCTTTGATTGTATCTGTCAGTAGCAGAGCTTCAAGTTCCTTTTCTGTTTTGTTGTTGCCATATCGATAATATGGATTGCAGGTTAGAGTGATTTCAGAAAGTGGAATCTCGGGGGTTAATTCGCCCTGCAATCCATAGGCCTCGATGAAAATACGGTTATTTTCTTCTTCCAGTCGCTGCATTTCAAGAGTCATTTCTTGCCAGTGGGTGCAGAGGTTGGTGTAAGTTTCCTTCAAGGTTGGTTGGTGGTATTCCGATTTTAATAATGGAAAGGTGGTGAAGCCACAGGAGATTTCGTAGGAGTCCCAATCTTGCTTACTAAAATCAACAAGATAGCTCACATTGTTTGTAATAGTTTCATTTTTTATTTGTGCCCTAGGCACATTGATAACATCTCCAACCTGTAAAACTAAGGTTGGATTAAGGATTTTATATACTTCTTTTGATATCTTGGAGGACAACATTCCCAATACATAATAAATGTCATTCTCGTCGTTTTGTTTGGGAAATATCGAAGTTCCAGCAGTTTCATAAGTTGCTGATGAAGGTAAAAGTCTAAAACCAACATTTTCACTTGAAGTGATTCTACTCCAAGTAATTCCTTCTTTGTACCAATATTTTTTATTTAAAAGCCTTGCTACCTTGTCTTTTGAATAGTGATTACGTGTTTCAGGCAACCAGTTAATTAGATGTATAATATTTCCGTACCATCTGCGGAATTCTCCCCCCTTTGCACAGGGGAGCCACTTGAAATCCTCTCTATTTTCTATAAATGTGGTGTTTTTGGATACTTCCCATAAGAATCTCATGTATTTCTCATTGTCACCTGTTTTGTTAGCTCCATCGGAGAAAAAGGTTTCACTTAATGGCGGTAAATTCGAAAAAGCATTCCTCATACTTTTGCTCGTCCAATAAGCAATCGGCGAACCAGGGATTTTCAGGAAGTCGGCGGCGGAGGCGCGGAAGAACCAGCCACAGTCAGGATCTTGAATGGCTTCTAATGCTTTTAAGGGCTGTAAATCTGCACCATAAAATTTCTGTAGGTCTATAAATGAACCTTTAAAATTACTTAAATCTCTTGTAAAGAGAGTAAAACCACAGATTGTTACATAGGCTGAATCGAAAAAAGCATGAAATTCAGGGCGTACTAGAGTCGTAAGGGTACATTTTGCAAAAATATTATGGCGAAGCTTTTCAAACGAACTGAGGAACATCCAATTGAAAGGGGTCATCATACCTATGAAACCGCCTTTTTGCGCCATTTCCATAATCCGTTCAATAAAAGCTGAAAATAGATCCGATTTCGTATCAGTATAATATTTCTGAAGGAAATTTTTTAGATCGGAATTAATTCCCTTGTTCCCCATATAAGGCGGGTTGGCTATAACCGCATGATATTTCGGGTTGAGATAATCAGCCTGATTCAGAGTCTGCATAACTTTCTGATGAGTTGAAAGTTGGGAGAGGTTACCTGAAAGGTTTTTAGCCCCCAGCAGGTGCAAAAGATCTGATACATCCTTTGAAGTTGGGTGGATAAGTGAACCGAAATTGCCAGCCTCAGCAAATTGGAGTAGAGTTGCTCTATGGGCGCTGGTAAAAAGGTCACGTCCGACTGCATCTATGTAAGCATTGAGTTCTCCTTCCTCAAAAGCGACATTTTCCAGCATACAGATATTGGGCTGAACCTGCTTTCTGAAAAAGTGGCGGTCTTTTCCCCTTGCCTTCATGGTCAGCGCAAAGCCTGCAAGTTCTCCTGCTCGCTTATCGATCTCGATCCCATAAAGGTTGTGGGTCAGGATCATTTCCGGGATCTCGGAAGGAGTGTATCCTTCTTCTTCGTAAATAGCATACAGTAAATCAAAAGCATAAACAAGCATGTGTCCTGAACCGCAGGCAGGGTCGCAAATCTTGATCTCTTCAGGAGAATTGATTTTCAAAAAATCGGTTTCCTGCTGTTCCGGTTTTACGTAATAATCCATCCGGTCAACAAGGCAGGATCCCGGACGGTTTAGCATCCAAAGGCGGCCCAGGGAATTTTCCACAAGATAACGGACAATCCAGTGAGGGGTAAAAAGCTGAGTAACAGCAGGGATGTTTTCCTTGCTGATTTTGATATTCTTCTTCAGGTCGGCAAAGACTTTGTCCTTCTTTGGAGCAATATAATCTTGGTAGATCCAGCCAATGATTTCAACTTCTTTCCAGTCCTCTTCAGGGATGATTGAATTCAGGTCGTGCAGGACAGAGCCTGTATGGAGAAGCTTGTCAGGGAAAAGGAGTTCGGTATAGTCTTCGATTTTCTCAAAGAGGAAAGGCATTATTTTGTTCAGGTAATTGCAGAGTTTGAGGATCAGGTATTTGTAAAGCTCTTCATCTTTGTTTTCGGCTTTGAGATCAAGCACTAAATCCCGGTTGAGGTCGAGAAAATCAAGTTTCAGAACGTTTGTGAGAAGGTCGGGTTCGGGTTTATTCGGATCTGTTGAGGTAAAAACTTTGATCTGGTCCGGAAGGCAGCCGTTCATCTCCATGAACTTGAGGGCTACAAGACGATTGAACCAGGTATAGGTAACTTCTTCCATGACCTGCTCGTAGCCTTTTTCCTTAATCTGCTTAACAAGCTGGGAGCGCTGGTTTTTGATTTTTGAATTAAAGACGCTGCCGTTGATGACAACTGAGTCCGGGTGCTCTTCTACGGAGTGGATTTCTTTGGGAAATATTCCATAGTGGCCTGCCTGGCTTTTTACTTCTTCATTTAACTTGTTGCGAACCTTGTTTGAGAATTCTATTATTGCTGATTTATCCATTTTTTATCCGACCCTTTCTTAGACCCTTATATTCTTTTCCTTGAGAATTTCCAATAATTTCTCTCTGAGTTCTGTAACGTACTCCTCGATATCTGCCTCGTTTTCCAGCGTTTTTCTAGACCTGAAAAATGACATATTGTTGATAACTTCCGTAGTTCTCGAAGGGACTGCCGGAGGAACCGGTTTCGTTTCTATTTCTTTTTCCCGGTCCACATGTTTTGTTCCCGGATTATCTGGAGACTCAGTATTAGTTTTATAGGGATTTTCCTGTCCTTCCCGGGAGATCCAGCTCTCTTTCCTCTTTTTCTCTTCCCGGATAGTCTGCCTTTCCAGGTCTATCTGCCTGTAAGCTTCTACCCTCTGGGAATTTATAATCTGAACCTGGCTCTGGACAAGAGCACAGTCCTCAGCGTCTTCTATCGTCCTTTCGATCACATTGAAGAGTCTAAGCACTGTTTCCTTGAAGTCGTCAGAAAAGATTCCGTCTGAAAGTTCCCTCTCAAGCTCTTTCGTAACCGCATCAAGGTTTTCTCTGATCTCTTTTTTCCGGGAAGAAAGGGCCTCCTGAATTGAAGCTTCTATTTTCTTTTCCAGCATGGGAAGCTGGCGGATCTGAGAGTAGGGTTCTTCCAGGTTCAAAATTCTGTTTACTTCCTCAATATCTGCTCTTGTTTCTTCACTGAGGAACTGGATATTTCTGGAGTAATCTCTGTACTTGTGGGCAAGCCTTCTGAATATCTCAACCTGAGAGCCGCTAAAGAAGTTTTTCACAGGCTCTGCATCATAGTGAAGCTCTTCAAACTCGGTTTTTCGGGAAGCAACGGTTCTGAAAAAGGCTGATGGGTCAGAGTTTTCTGTCAGTTCTTTCAGGAATTTCCTATAAGCTTCTATCTGTTTTCTCCCAGGGAAGCTCGCCTCTTCTTCATATCTGCCTTCGATTTTTTGTAGAACTGAAAGTTCATCCGTGAATGTGCCTCTTACTTTCTCGTAGAGTTCGCCTTCTTTTTCCGGTAGGCTCAGTTTCTCAAAAAGGTCGGAAAGGATCTTCTTTACGGCTCTGAGGTCTTCTTCTCCGGTCTTTTCCCTGATTTCCATGACCAGCTTGTCAGCTTCATCTCTTCTTGTCAGGTGCTTTGCCGTAGCATTCGCATCGTTAAACAGGTATTCGGACTGGTAGCGGAGTTTGATTTCTTCTCTAATGTAAAGAACTGCCACAAGCCCTGAAATCGTCATCTCTTTCCAGCCGTAGGGTTTTTTCGTGAAACGTTCCTTTAAATCGCTTAACAGAACCCTGCCGCTTCTCCCGTGCTTCAACCGGATGTAGTCAAGCATTTCCTTTAAAGCAAGCCTGTTTATATCGCTGCCTTCAACTCCGAACTTCTCAAGATCGTCCGAGCGCAGGACTCTGAGCACTTCGCTATCGTTTTCATAGTCCTTTGTAACATATCCGGCTTTGTTATAGACATTCTGTATAAGGAGGTCGAGCCCTTCCTTTATGCGCTCTTTCGGGCTGGATTTCTCAGGGATTACTTCCTTATTGTCAACAAAAACCCTTGAATCCGAAACTCCTTTCTGGATCAGTTCCAGGGCTTTTGCTCTTGCGCTGTTAGCATTCTGCTGCTTTGTGGAAAGAATATTCTGGATTTCCACATTGTTCCTGTTTGAGGAGTTCTGCTTGAGATACTTCTCTATTTTCAGGTAGGACCTGATCTGGTCGATTAATTCGTCTTCCGGAAGAATGAAAAGCAGGGTGTCCGTTGAATCGATATTGCTTAAAGTATCGCCACTCAGGGACTGCTGGTTGCCTTTTTTACTATTATACTGGTCTGAAAGAGGGGTCAGGAATTTGATTGTAAGGTCTGCGCTCGAAACGATCTTCGCCCTGTCATCAATCGCTTTGTTAAACCTGTAGTCCTTATGGGAAGCCGGGCAGATCCCCTGTTTCTGCTCATAAAGCATCGTATGGATTTCTTCAAGGATCTGGTGTTCTTCGATTTCTACCCTTTTAATATCCTTATTGATCTCTTGTTCCTCATTTGTCAGGAAATAGTACTTGTCTTCGGACTTGTTTATCAGGGTCTGGTCTTCGAGTTTTCGCAGGGACTCAACGATTCTCTCTTTCAGTTTGATCTTGTCTTCGTCAACCGAGGAAATGGAAAGCACTATCAGGTTGTCGAGGTTCGGCTCAATTTCCGGAATGCTCCTGATCATAAACAGGATTTCCAGAAGTTCGCAGTCGTTGTCATTAAGAAAATCATTTTTTCGGGCATGGGAAATTGTTCTTGCGATAATCGGGTCAAGGAAGCCTTCAATAGTCTCGTAGAAGGCGTGGAAAGGAATCAGCATCCCTACATTATTCTCGCAGTAGTTCTCGGTCGACTCCTTAAAAGCGCTGAGCATCGACCTTTCTCCTTTTGCCAGGTGCTTGCCCGTAAACCCTGTTTCTCTGATCCTGTCAAAGACCTTCTGCACAAGGTTGAACTGGTAGGGGATAAAAGGATACACGTTTACAAAGTCATCTTCGTTTTTGTATACCTTTATTTCAGCCCGGTTTGAAAAAGCGAGCAGGTTCCTGAGTATTGTCTGCTTTTCAGCATAGTATGAAGACAGAACTTCCCTGTATTCCTCCTTTTTACTCAGGATCCTTTTCTTGATAACCTCGTCCACGTTAGCGCTGGTAAGTCCAAGCCTGGTGTTAAAACGTCCCTGGATCTTGGAAAAATCGTAACCTTTCACATGTTCCTTTGTAACAGTATCGATATCTGCCTGTGAAGTGACCGCAACCCAGGCTTTTCCCCTGAGTTTGGTCCCGAGTTCTTCCACAATGGTCTGGAGGTTGAGCATTAGCTCGCTGTTTTCTCCTATATACTGCCCCACTTCGTCCACCAGGAAAATAACCTGATGGTCTTTCCCCTTTGATTTGCAGTACTTATCGAGTTTCTTTGCAAATTTCTCAACACTAAAAGTATAGCCTGCTCCGTCGTTTTCAAACAGCCTGGTAGCAGCTTCCTTGCTCATGTGGCCGCAGTTTTCAAGGGCCTCTATGATATCGTCCTGCTCAAAACCATAGGTGACTCTTCTTTCTTCCCACGGCTCTCCGTTTACGCGCTCGAATTCGGTTTTAAATGCTTCATAAAGCCCTTTTTCTTCAAGGTCTTCTTCAAGGTCTGCGATCCAGAAAACATCTCCCAGATACCCTCTCATATCATTGAAAGCCCTCATGAAAATGTTTACAATCTGTTCATCGCCCTTGTTTGCAGTGTTTGCTTTGGAATCAATATTAAAAAGAATAACATCTTTAGTGCCTGTAGTAACGGCTTTTTCGATATTGGCAAAAATAGCAGGGTCTGTTATTTTTTCTCTGAAAAACTCGAGTGCTTTCTTTCCATGGACTTCTCTATTCGCCAGTAAATATGAAAGGATTTTGAGGAAATGTGATTTTCCTGAGCCGAAGAACCCTGAGATCCAGACCCCTATTTTGTCTGTGGGTTCATCAATTGCTGCAGCATAATTTCTGAAAAATGTATCAAAATGCTTTCGGGATTCCCCTGTAACCACATACTCATCAAGTTCGGTATAGACGCTCCTTTCGTCTTCCTGATCAACCTTTATTACCCCGTTGATATCCCTTCTGATATCTTTTTCAAATAAATCTTCTATTTTTATTTCTGTGGCTGTCATGTGTAGCACTCTGAATAAATATTAGTTTGAATTGAGTTTTTGTGTGAATCCGTGTGAATTAAATTTAATATTCTGGATGTTATCTTAAAACCTAAAACTCCCCATAGGGTAATCCCGAGCAAATTTCTAAAATTTACATTGCCTCTGGCATTAAGCGGAAAGCTCTGTAGTAGTTCTTGCTTTTGAATTCTCCAAATAAGCTCAGGTCAAGTCCACTGAATTTCCCAGGATAAAACATCACAAGAGGCTTTTTGCCTGTAATGGAATGAAGGTTATTAAGGACGGAATGAGCTCTGACCATAGGCCATGCATTTCCCACTCCTGTCAGGAAAATAATGTTATAGTCTCCTTGAAGTCTCTCGGAGATTTCTTTTTTTGTGGCTTCCTGGTTAAGAATTAGTCTTATTTTCTCCAATAAGGCATCCGAACCTTTTTTCATTTCAAACTGGGTTATTTTTTCATCGCTAAGCTTCTGACTTAGTATTTTGAGACACAGATCGTACAGGTTAATCTCAATTATTTTGACAGAATATTTGGATTCAAAGTTTGTGACCATCTTTTCAATTGTGTCCCTGACTAAAAGTTCTTTTTCAGGCTCATAATCAAATATCCAGTATGGGATCTCGTTTCCCAGCCCCTTACATTCCAGAAAATCCTTTGTTTTTATTTTTTCTTTAAAGAGTTCCAGACGCTCTTCAAGTTTCATAATTTTAGAATACAGCACTATCTATAAATCGGTTATTATTTTCAGCCAGTAAAGCCTATCATTGGTTGCTTTAATCTCAAAGCTTTTTTAAGTCAAACATTTTTTGTCTGTTAGCTAAATCTCTTTGGTCCAAGACTTAGTTGTCATCGCTGGAATCGGGCCAGTTTCTTGGGAAAAATCGTAACAAAGGTTGTATTATGCTCAAAATTCCTAAATACGAGTCAATCAGATCCCAATTGGTTGATTTTCCCTTATAATCTGCCTCTTCAAGTGTCGTAACTCAGAAAAAACCGCAAATAAGATTTAAGATATTGAACAAAAAAGTAAAATAGCAATAATAGAAAAGATTATTATATTTTAATGCGGGAGAAGGGATTCGAACCCCTGAACGTCTGCACGAACAGATCTTGAGTCTGCCACCGTTGACCGCTTGGTTACTCCCGCGCCTTTTGAAATCCAATTAGGTAAAGTTATAACTAGCATATAAAGCTAATCCTGAAATAAAGCTCTTCCTGTTAATATTTGAGTTAGGAGATGAACGCCGGGATTTTTGTCCCTTTTTCCGATTCAGATTTGCAGGCTCATGTAGAGGCTCTTCAGTTTTTCTCACGAGCTGTTTACATGGACCCAGTGGAGGTACTCCGGCTCGCCCTCGATTTTCCAGAATTCAATTGCAGGCAGATCGTACGTATGAAGAGATTTCACAACTTTGATAATTTCGTCAAGGCGGGAGGAGTCAGTTTTAACAAGCAGGGCTATCTCTTTTTGCTCCTCGATATGGTCGTTCCATCGAAAGATTGAAGAAATCGGAAAACTGTTTACGCAGGCTGCAAGCTTTCTTGAAACCAGT
Source organism: Methanosarcina siciliae T4/M (assembly GCF_000970085.1). Lineage (NCBI taxonomy): Archaea > Methanobacteriati > Methanobacteriota > Methanomicrobia > Methanosarcinales > Methanosarcinaceae > Methanosarcina > Methanosarcina siciliae. The sequence goes on from NZ_CP009506.1 coordinate 1,742,180, forward strand.
TCTCTTGCGATTTCGGATGCGTTTTTTGTATCTCCGGTTGTAATGTAGACGATTCCAAGCATGAAACAGGCACCTCACACAAAGTTATTATAACAACAATATACCACAATAATACATAATATTATAATTCGCATAATTATTATCTATTGCCTTTGATTCTTAAAAATACACATTTAGACCCGCGCCTTTCGGACTAACCGAAATCTTGAATTCCATATAAACTTTTATATAATTATGATGTATTATATAATGCCTTTTTCGAGAAAAAGGTTTTCGAAAAAGAAATAATTCAAAACTGGATCTCATGCTATCTAAAGAAGAACTAAAATGCTTTTATAATAAGATCGACTACGGAATTAACAGCATTAATTAATTGAATGCATACCTGCTTTCATTAATTGAATGCATACCTGCTTTCCCGTATACACTGTTTAAAACAACAACTTGAAGCTTGTAAATGGCGTCCAAAGGTTGCTGGCACCAACTCTTTATGGGAGGCATTTTCTATATACAGTTGTAATTGCTTAACAGTTTAATCGATCAATTGATCAACAGTTATGCCGACGGTAAAAATCCCTATTGCCTATGGTAGAATCCCTACTGCCTATGGTAGAATCCCTACTGTCTATGGTAGAATCCCTACCTTTAAATCCCTACCTTTAATCTCTATATATATCCACATTAATATCTCACATTCAATCTCTCATAATCCAAACCCTATAATTGGTTCAGCTTAATTATTTCGGAGAATTTCCTTGAGTGGCACAAGCATTGTACTGGGTATTTTTTTAATGTACTGGTTCCTTATTTCTGTTCTTGACAGAAAAGGAATTCTGGAAAAGTATGACATAAGCACTTTCGGGCCTCTTCCTATCCTTATGATCAGGACAACAAAGGGGCTTAAGCTACTGGATGTACTTGCTCGCCCGAAACGTTACTGGAGGGTATTTGCAAACATCGGGATCCTGATGATGTTTGTCGGCATGATTGCCATGTTCCTGGTCATTGCTATTTCGGACCTTGCACTCTATACCTCATTTCTAAACGACAACGTGCCAGAGCCCGGAAAGTATAATTCAGCCAGAAATATCTTTTTGATCCCCGGAGTAAACGAGTTTATTCCATTTACCTGGGGTGTGATAGCTCTCATAGTTACGCTTGTAGTGCACGAGTTTTCCCATGCAATCCTCTGCCGGGTTGAAAACATCAGGGTCAAATCCATGGGTATCCTGCTTGCCCTTGTCCCAATAGGAGGTTTTGCGGAACCCGATGATGAGCAGCTCTTCGGCAAAAAAGAAGAAGTAAAAAGAGAGCTGCCTCTAACGGCAACAATTGAGGAAATAGAAGCCTGGGAACAGCAGCAAAAAGAAGAAAAACAGTTAAAAGAAATAATCAATGAATCCCCCGATCTTTCCCCCAAAGAAACAAAACCTGAGCCGGTAGTAACTGCCACAAGGACCCAGAGAGCCCGTATCCTTGCTGCCGGTGTTATGGCCAATTTCTCCGTTGCTTTCATAGCTTTCCTGCTCTTCTTCGGGCCCGTGCTTGGGGCGATTGCTCCGCTCAGTGATGCCATGATCGTAAGCATAAACGAAAGTTCTCCAGCTCAGCTTGCAGGGCTTCAGGAAGATATGATAATTACACAGGTCGATGACACGCCCGTCTCAACAGGCATGGACTTTCTCTCTTATCTCGAGACTGTCGAACCCGGAGACACCCTGCAAGTCCATGCCTCAAAAGACCGAGTCGTTTCAGTTTATGACCTGAAGGTGCCTTCATCATCGGAGAAATGTTACAGTGGAGTGCCTATAGGAGGGGTTGTGGAAGGAAGCCCTGCAGAAGCTGCAGGAATCGAGCCCGGAATGACAATGCTCCGGATTAACAATACAAGAATGCGAAGCATTGCGAGCTTCGTTGATTTTATGGAAGGAACAGAGGCAAACCAGACCATAGAAGTAGAGATGCTCCCCTCTGCAAATTATACGGGAGAACTTACTGAAAACGGCACTGCTGTCTTTGAGGTCAGGCTAATTTCCAATCCGGAGGAGAGTGAAAGCGGTTTTCTTGGAGTGATTTACGGAAGTAACGGAGTGCTTGATTGCCGGATGCTCGGGATTTCTATCTGGATGCCCCAGTCCGGATACTATCTTGAAGCACTGAAGAAGATCCCTTCCATCCTTAACCATGCCGTGGGCTGGATCATCCTGTTCGGGCTTCCTATCTACGGGTTTGCAGGGGAAGGCTTCCGCGGTTTTTCAGGCACAATCGCTCAGTTCTATCAGCCCGTTGGCTGGGCAGAGCCTCTGGGAGTCGGAATTTTCTGGATTGCAAACTCCCTGCTCTGGATTGGCTGGCTGAACTTTTACGTAGGCCTGTTCAACTGCCTGCCTGCCGTCCCTCTCGACGGTGGCCATGTGTTCAGGGACTATACTTACTCCCTTATCTACAGGTTTACCAGGAATGAAGATGTTTCGGAAAGGGTTTCAAACTCCATTGCAGCAAGCTTCTCCATGCTGATCCTGTTCTCGTTCCTCTTCATGATATTCGGGCCTTTCATCGGGCAGTGGATGTGAATAGTCTAACCGGGAACAGTGAAAACGGGACAGGTCAAAATGAACAAAATCCGAATGAAAACGGCAGGAAATTCGGCAGCAGATTAAGTTGAGTAATTCCGAAATCCGAAAATCGGGAATTTAAAGTCTTTTTCCCGTTTTTTCGCTTCTTTTTTTAATTCCGGTGTTTTTTGATCAATCAGTTACTTTTAATTCAGGATATCCAGCGATCGAATCCCTCAGTTTTCCTTTCCTGCGCCGCACTGTGCCTGTGCCGGGCCACCAGCAGGATAAAAAGCGGCCTACAGAGAGACCTGGCGACTAAGAGAAACAAAGCAATTGGAAAAACATTCCAGGGCTGAAAGAATTCATCCCATATCCTGAAAGCCGTTCCTGAAATGTGTAAGTATAAAACACCTCTACCAACCTGTCTGGTAGCTTTCTCAAAAAAAAGAGATGGGTAGGCGGAAAGTAGAGAATGTTTGAAAATGCAGTAAAGAGCAGACGTAAATTACATTTACCTTTCTCTTCTTTTTTTGGCAAGACTGCTCTCCTGCATCTCTTTATTTTGCCATTGTTTTTAGCTAGTCCTCTTGAGCGCAGCTCACTTCTTAACCCATAAATAGTCTGCTTGAGCTCAGCTTATTTCTTAACCCATCAAGTAGTCTGCTTGAGCGTAGCGAAACAGACAGCGCACTGCAGAGTCGCAACTCTGCTGGCACAACTCTGCTGGCACAACTCTGCTGGCACAACTCTGCTGGCACAACTCTGCTGGCACAACTCTGCTGGCACAACTCGGCCAAAACATAAGATATTAATAAAGAGTATAGAGATATTAATAAAGATTACAGGTATTTTGACCTTAGGTATTTTGACCTGGTTCAGCAGAATAAATAAGGCAGGGCGCGAAAAATGTTTTCTTTTGAGAAAAAAAAGCCGAGTCGCAGATCAAAATTTCGAAAAATCATGCGCAAAAGGCCCAATCTGGCATACAAGCTTGCAGCCTTGCTCCTGCTCATTATTTATATTCTACTTTTTAAATATATTATGATTTTTGAACACCAGCCGGAAAATGCAAACGCTGTCACAGCTATTTACTGGGCTACAACTACCATTGCAACGGTAGGGTACGGTGATGTGGTCTTTACATCGTTGCCGGGAAGAGTCTTTTCCATAGCCGTCCAGGTCACGGGAATTATTCTGATTTCAGGTTTTCTTGCAACTTATGTTATCACTCCCTGGATGGACAGAATTATCAAATTCAGGCTGCCCAGGAAAGTCCCTTCCAGTATGAAAGGGCATATCATCATCTGCGGGTACAACCAGCTGGTTGAGACTCTGATTGACGAACTGGCAGAGCAGGAGATAACTTTCATAATAATCGAGGACGAGGAAGACGTAATTAAAGAACTTGTTTACAGGGATATCCCCTGCATTTTCGGGACTCCGAGTGATAAGCAGACCCTGCTGAACGGGAGTATTGAAAAAGCCAGGATCCTTATTGCCAACAAGTCTGATGAGAGAAATGCAAATATCGTGCTGACTGCCCGGGAGTTCCAGCATCTTAATATTGTTGCCATCGTTGAGGATAGGTTAAACTCAAAATACCTGAAATACGCCGGTGCAGACATGGTTGTGTCTCCCAAATCAATGTTCGGGCAGTTTATAGGCAGAAAGGCTATGGATAGGCTTGTAAGCCGGGTGACAGGGACGACTGAGATTTTCAAAGGGGTACACGTCACGGAATTTCCGATTTACATCAAGAGCCCGCTGATAGGCAAAACCCTTAAGGAAGTATCCAGTCAGCGGCTGACTGGCGCAAGAATTGTTGGAATCTGGAAAAGTGGAGCTCTTTCTTTTAATCCTAAAGAAGACGACGTCATCCGGGGCAACTCCGTTCTGCTGGCTGTGGGAACGCCGGAAGAGCTTGCAAAACTGAAGAAACTTACACATTGAATTTTATGACATATTCTTTTATGGCATACTAATCCAAATTTATTCAAAAACTCTAAGGGATTATTCAAAAACTCTCAGGGATTAACGATGGAGTCAAAAGGGCATCTTGTAGTACTCGGGTACGGAGACGTTGGAAAGAGCATTGTGAGCGAACTCTCCGGGGGACCGTTTCGCTTCGTAGTAGTGGACTCTAACGAGAAGGTTTTTGAGAATGTGGAATTCGAACATCTCGTGGGCAACGGGGCGGATGAGGAGGTCATAGTCGCAGCCGGAGTAAAGACCTCATCCTTTGTATTTGTGGCCCTGAATGATGATACCAATGTTATTTTCGCAACCCTTATTTGCAGGGGGCTTAACCCTGAAGCTACCATCGTGGCGAGGGCAAACTCTGTAAAATCCATCGATAAGATTTACAAGGCAGGGGCGGACTATGTCGGGTCTCTTTCCATAGTTGCAGGCCAGATGCTGGCAAAAATGAGTGCAAACTGTATCGGGAAGGTCTGCAGGATCGATGAGGATATAATGCTTTACGAGGGCATAGAAATCGAAAAGCACCACATTGAGAAAGGCTCTTACCTTGACAAAAAATCAATAGAAGAACTGGACCTCGAAAGAAGAATCGGGTGCACTGTAATAGGTATTGAGCGCGGAGGGCTTGTCAGCACGGCTATAAACAAACAGACCGTACTCAGGGCAGGAGACATAGTAGCGGTAGTAGGAAGCAGCAAGCAGATCACGGAGTTTAAGGAGAAATATCTTGATTAATTGCCGGTAAATCAGCACAACTAAAAGGCCTGTTTTTTAACCACCTAAGGCCTGTTTTTTAACCACCTGTAACTCTATTTGCTTTTGTAACCACCTTTTCCTGTAAATTTTTTGAGGCATTTTTTCTGACAACTTAATTTAATTTTTCAGGAATAAATGTATTGGAGAAAATATACTATATTAAAATAGATGCTTACTTTTTATAGTAAGTAAGTGATTTACTTAATCAAATTAATGAGAAATTATTTTCGCATTAAAAACTTATCGCGTTTAAAGATGTGATAGCATGGAGAGTTTGTCTACCGGAGTAGAAGGATTGGATTTACTGACAGAGGGAGGATATCCTAAAGGAAAGTGTATTCTGGTTACCGGACCTCCGGGTTCGGGAAAAACCATCCTTGGGCTTCATTTCCTCCACAGGAGCTGCCAGGAAGGCAAAAAATGCATACTTGTTCTTACCAGAGAACTTACCGCAGATATCCTCACTCAGGCCCGTAGCCTCAAGCTTAACCTGGAGCCTTTCCTTGAAAACGGTCAGCTCCACATAAGGAATATTTTCGAAGATAAAATGAACAAGATCAAAAGCGTCTCAAAATTCGGAAAAGGGCTCTGTGCCGTGGATACGGATATTATCGAATATCTGAGCTCAATGTCATCGGAAGTTGATGTAGTGGTCATTGACAACATCGGAGTAATGGCAATAACTCACGATATAAGGGAGTTTGCCGATGAGTTCAGCTCAATAAGCATTATCCTCCTGAAAAACGGGTGTACAAGCCTTTTCGTCATGGACGAGGACTCTTACGAACTGACTCACAGGCTTACAGGTTATATGGTTTTCGGACTGATTAGACTCACAACACAGGAAAATTACAGTTCAGGAAAGACAAAGCAATATCTTTACATTGAGAAGATGAGAAATACTCCAGTCCCGGTCAAGTATTCCCTCTTTGACATTACCCCCCAGGGGCTCAGAGTCATTTCAGGCATGAAACCCTTCCTCAAATGATCTGGTAAACTCTCTGACTGGCTTTTTGAAATGGAAAAGTGAACCCTGTGGCAGCGGAAATAAGGATATATGGAAGCAGGAGTTTCTTCTTTTTTCTCCATTTTTTTAGACCATGGAATTTGTCAGTGCATTTCTTACAGTTAAGAAAAAATTAATATCTTATCATTATATGATGGTCAGAAATATAGGGACGTCTGGAAATAGAGGTTAAAACCTATAAAAATGGAATTAAGAGGGAATATGAATAGGTGGAAAGGAATTAAATGAAGATATCTATGCTGCTTTTATGATAAATTCACAGCAGTCATTCCTGTTTCCTATGGTTTTCAGAGCTTCGAGACTGTAGCTTGAATCTACTTTCATAGTTATGTTTGAAAAGATCTTTCTGGTAAGCGTGCAGAGAATGGGGTTTTTGCGGGCTACTTCTCCTTTCCAGGGACATTTTGTTCCTTTGACTATCCAGTATTTTTCATTTTCGCCCATAGTCGCGGAAAAGTTTCCTCCCAGCTGGTTCATTATCTCGGCGCAGACGTTTCCTGCATAAGCCAGGTCCATTTCCTGATCATTAAAATCGTACATTTCAAAAAGTGTTTTTTCGACCATGCCTGTCATCTGATTTATTATGACCTTTTTTTCTTCGTTTGAGACAAACTGGAGCAGGATCGGAATTACAGCTGTAAGGATGCTCTGTACCCGGTTCTTTACTTCGAGGCTGTCGCGCTCGGCAACCAGTCTGTCGTGAAGGCACTTGACTCTTAAGAGGGATTTTACTCTGGTCTTGAGTTCGATTCTGTTAATGGGTTTTGTAAGGAAATCATCGGCTCCTACCTCAATCCCCTTTATCCTGTCTTCAAGTTCCGAAAGGGCAGTAAGCATCAGGACCGGAATGAATTGGGTTTCGGGATTTTCTTTGAGAATTTTACAGACCTCATAACCGTTGACTTCAGGCATCATAACATCCAGAAGGACAATATCCGGATTTTCATACCTGACTTTCTGTAGTGCCTCTTTTCCACCGTAGGCAGTGATTACATCATAAGGTTCCACGGCAAGGTAGGCTTCCATGAGTTCTACATTTTCCTTCTTGTCGTCTACGATCAGGACTTTGGGTTTTTTTTTCTCATCCAACAAAGCTTCCTCCCTCTGGTTCATGAATCTTGATTCCTTCGGATGCTATCTCAAAAATAGACATATCCGGAGAAATAGGAGTGCTGCGCATCTTGGGTATGCACAGATACCGCTCCATTTTTCCAAGATATGCGTTCTCTTTTACCAGGAGACGAATAGAGCCGTAGACCGAGTATTCGGCAAGCTGGTGAGTCAGGTTGTATGCTGATTCATCCATAATTAAGAGGGTAGTACATCCTTTCTTTCTCACGAGATAGGCCAGTCCGTCAAACTGGTCTCTTAGCTTTTTTTTAGAAACTCTCAGAGCAAAAGTGCCCAGGTTATCTATTACAAGGCATTCTGTTCCTTCACGTATGAATTCCATAAGGTTAGGAAGTTCAATGTCCAGGCTTTCGGGCTTAAACCCGTACCTTGTCTGCCCTATACTTTCCGAACGGCTCTCAAATATGTTTTCTATGGTGAGCTGTCCGCTTTCATAATACGGTTTAAGGTCATGCCCCAGCATTTGAGCTTGGTAGAGTATATCTTCAGGAGTTTCTTCGGTTGCGATCATCAGGCATTTTCTTCCCTCAACACAGCTCCTGTAAATGAAATGGATTCCAAAGATAGTTTTTCCACTCCCGGCTACCCCTGTTATCAGGGTTGCTTTGTTCACAGGATAACCCCCTATCAATTTTCTGTCAAGCTCTTCTATGCCTGTTGAAATCCTCTCCATTTTTGTATACCTTCATTCTTCTTTGTATTTTACCCTGTTATTCACATTTGTTTATAGCCTGAGATGTAGTGATTTTCTATCTAATTTTATTGATATAGACAATGGCATGTCCTGCCTCTGTATACCAATACTTATATTGATATGATGTCGAAAATTACTTTTACATATTAAAAGAACTTTTGTAATATAAAAGTTATGTATGTGGTATATTTCCTTTTTGTTTCGGGAATATTTCTATAACTTTGGCTTAATTTGAGTCCTAAATTTCTCATTTTTTTCATTCTATCTAATTTTTTTATTTGCACAGTTTAACTTCATAAACATTTTTCCCAAGAATATCCTTCTGGACCTGTTTTTCTTTTCTGTCCTCTTTTCTGTCCTCTTTTCTTAATTCTGAGAGAAACCTTTAATATGGATAGTTACTATCACTACTGCGGCACTGCGGGCTCGTGGGGTAGCCAGGATATCCTAATGGGCTTCGAAGTAAGATTTTTACGAAGATACCCATTGACTCGTGTTCGAATCGCGGCGGGCCCGTTAATCTACTTTTTACCCGATTCCTTTAATTTTGACATGAACTTATTATCATTTCCTGACTAAACTCGCTTTCGAAAAATTGTCTATGTGTTTTACGATCTTCCCGGAATTACCTGTAAAGGTGTTAATCCTTTGATTTTTTTCAAAAAAGAGGCCCCAGGGACTACAAAAAGAGGTCCATTGATGGAAAAGAAACCCGACCTTTCATTGAAAACAAAATGGATTGATGGAAAAAACTCTGATGAGCTGGAAGATGCCTTTTATGTCCGCAGGGAGGTTTTCATAAAAGAACAAAACGTTCCCGAACCAGAGGAACTTGACGAAGCTGATCTTAGCTCCTGGCATGTAGTTGTGTATGCATCTGACAGGCCGGTTGCTACAGGCAGGCTTTGTAATAATGAAAGAACCTGGCTTATCGGAAGGATTTCCGTCCTGAAGGAATTCCGGGGAAAGCAGATTGGCAAACTCGTTGTGGAAAAGCTTCTGGAAAAAGCTGTTGGACTTGGGACAGGGGCCGTCCACATTAACGCACAGACCCATGCTGTAAGCTTTTATGAGAAGTTTGGGTTTATCGCCTATGGGGAAATTTTTCTTGAAGCTAACATAGAACATATATCAATGATAAAAATTTTTGATGCTGAGGCTGCAAGAAGTTTGTTGAGCAAGAAGTTTGTTGAGCAAGAGAATTATTGAAAAAGAAAATTAATAATATTAGAATTAATAATATTATTATCTTAAATCGAAAAGGGCATATTTTCAATAATGTCGATGTCTCCGAGGGCCTCCGGTTTATTTCTGTATTCTTCTGGCAGAAATACAGAATAGTAGACAACGATTTTCATATTATTACCCGATCATTCGCCTGCACCAAAAGCTGCTTTAAGCTTGAGTTCATCTTCTTTTGAGAGGGATGTCCTCACTATTGTTGCGTTGAATTTGTTCAGTTTTTCAAGAGCTTTGTCTTCCGTCCATTTTGAGATCAAAAGAAAAAGGGCAGATCCACCCGGTTTAATGGTTTCACCCACTTCTTTGATGAAGTCATCGTTTATTCCATAATCGTAAAGTTTACTGGAGATTGCACCGGCAACGGCGCCAATTGCCAGCCCGAGCCAGGGCATCCAGAAAAAAAGTCCTATCAGCATACCCCAGAATGCTCCCCCTAATGCACCCGCACCAACGAGGTGTGTTGCTTGTTTAACCTTTACTTTCCCGTCAGGTTTGCGAACAACAGTGGCAGCATCATCAAGAACTATCAACTCTTCCTTTTTGAGCTGGTTTATAGTTTCATCCATTTCAGACGCGCCGGTCTCATTCGGAAATGCAAAAACAATTAACTCACTCATGTTCCAAATCTCCTTTTGTTTACTCGATTTCAGTTCAAAATACGAAATTAACATAATCAAATGTCGAGTTTTATAAAGAGACCCCCATAATTAACGGGTTAAAACGATATTTAAGTTTTCGCAAGTGAGCAAGGTTTTTTTGAGAAGCTTTCTTAAAAATAAAAAAATTCTTACTTCAGTTTCTTTGCTAAGATTAAAATGAAAAACAGGATAAAGCCAGGTTAATATAATTTGATGATGCATTGTTCTATGGGGAGAAGAGAAAACAAAGCAAAAAACAATTCTTAAGAAAAAATGATGTTACAGAAAAGTAAGGTTTTTGGGCAGTAAGGTTATTGGGATGCAGGGTTATGGGGCAGTTTGGTCAATTTCATTAACAGAAGTATTAATTGAAAAACAAGTTCATTCAATTGAACCACAAGTTCATTCAATTAAAAAATGAGTACATTCTGTTTTCTCTTCAGCGTTTTGCTCTTAGTTTGCGCTTAGTTTTGCGCTTAGTTTTGCGCTTAGTTTTGCGCTTAGTTTTGCGCTTAGTTTTGCGCTTAGTTTTGCGCTTAGTTTTGCGCTTAGTTTTGCGCTTAGTTTTGCGCTTAGTTTTGCGCTTATTGTATTTTTGTTGGAACTAAATTGGATGTGAATTCTCGAAATATATGTTCAGATTACACGATAACTTTCAGATTACACGATAACTTTCAGATTACACGATAACTTTCAGATTACACGATAACTTTCAGATTACACGATAACTTTCAGATTACACGATAACTTTCAGATTTAGTGAGTAACATCCATGTAAAAAGAAGTGGTCACTTCCAGAAGTGAAAAGGTGCGATGCAATCATGAGGGGAGCTTTCAAGGAGCATATGGAAAATAAAAATAACTCTTCTAACCTCGGCTCGGTCGTCTCGGTGCGTGGCAGTATCGTTGATATAAGGTTTGAGAAGTATTTGCCTCCCATATATTCATTGCTACGCGCAGGAAAAGATGGAAGAATTGCCATTGAAGTCCTGACCCAGCTTGATTCGCATCACGTTAGGGGGATTGCACTGACTCCTACGGAGGGGCTTTCCAGGGGCACGCTGGTAGAAGATACGGGCGGCCCATTGAAGGCACCTGTAGGCAGCGGAATTCTTTCTCGCATGTTCGATGTGTTTGGAAATCCCATAGACCACAGGGATCCTCCATCAAACGTCCGGTGGCGCACAATCCATCAAGCTCCGCCTCCTCTTATACGTCGGTCAACGCGATCTGAAATCTTCGAGACCGGAATAAAAGCCATAGATGTGCTGGTGCCCCTTGAACGCGGAGGCAAAGCAGGCCTGTTCGGAGGGGCGGGGGTTGGTAAAACGGTGCTCTTAACCGAAATGATTCACAATGTAGTCAGGCAGCAACGGGGAGCGAGTATTTTTTGCGGAATAGGGGAGCGTTGTCGTGAAGGGGAAGAACTTTACCGTGATATGAAAGAAGCAGGTGTGCTTCCGAATACTGTTATGGTGTTCGGTCAGATGAACGAGCCACCTGGTGCTCGTTTTCGGGTGGGACATGTGGCACTTACAATGGCAGAGTATTTCCGGGATGATGAACACCGGGATGTGCTGCTGCTTATCGACAACATTTTTCGGTTCATCCAGGCTGGCTCGGAAGTATCCGGCCTGATGGGGCAGATGCCCTCGCGGCTTGGCTACCAGCCGACAATGGGCACCGAGTTATCGGAGCTCGAAGAGCGCATATCCAACACCGATGCCGGAGCCATCATGTCAATTCAGGCAGTATATGTGCCGGCTGATGATTTCACAGATCCTGCAGCTGTGCATACGTTTTCGCATCTTTCGGCATCAATTGTCCTCTCGCGCAAAAGGGCAAGTGAGGGGCTTTATCCGGCTATTGACCCCCTGCAGTCAAATTCAAAAATGTCCACGCCCGGGATCATTGGCGAAAGGCATTATCGCCTGGCCCAGGAAATCCGGCAGACGCTCGCGCAATATGCGGAACTCAAAGACATCATCTCCATGCTCGGCCTGGAACAGCTCTCGCCGGAGGACAGGAACGTTGTCGATCGCGCTCGCCGCCTGGAGCGTTTCCTCACCCAGCCGTTTTTCACCACTGAGCAGTTCACCGGTTTCAAAGGCAAATTCGTTACTCTCTCAGATGCGCTTGACGGCTGCGAACGTATCCTGCGCGACGAATCCGAAGACTACCCGGAAAGCGATCTCTACATGATCGGGACAATTGACGAAGCAATAGCCAAAAAATCAAGCAGGGACCAGACATGAATTCTCCACTCATGAATCTCAAGATTCTTCTGCCGTTCCAGGTCTTTGCCGAAAAGAAAGGGGTATCCCGTATAGTTGCAGAGACTCGTGAAGGTTCTTTCGGACTCCTGCCACACCGGCTTGATTGTGTTGCGGCTCTGGAACCCGGGATTTTAATCTACGAAACCGAGGCAGAAGGAGAAGTTTATGTGGCTGTTGATGAAGGCATACTGGTCAAGGCAGGTAAGGAAGTACTGGTCTCGGTGCGCAGCGCCATTGTCGGGACTGACCTCAGCCAGTTAAGGGAGGCAGTGGAAAGAGAGTTTTTGACCCTGGACGAAAGCGAGAAAAAAATGCGTTCAGTGATGACAAAATTAGAAATCGGGCTTATGCGCCGCTTAGCGGAGTTTCGGAATGACTGACAGATCGAAAGAGAAACCCTCAAAGGCTGAGCCCCCCCTGGCCCGCCATGTCGGGACAAAAGCTAAACGCAAACTCAAAGCGCAGCGTGAAGTGAATCGGACTGTCTGGCTCGGTCTGGGTATGATGGGGCTTATCGGCTGGTCCGTGGCAATTCCCACACTGCTTGGGGCGGTCCTTGGGCTCTGGCTGGACAAAAACTATCCAGAGAGCTTTTCCTGGACGCTTACACTGCTTATTATAGGCCTGCTTGCAGGCTGCTTGAATGCATGGCATTGGATAGCCAGGGAGCATAAGGAAATCCGGGAAGAAGAGGAGGATAACAATGAGTGAAGTTTTCAATCTGATTCTCGCACTGGGAGCTGGCTTTTTGCTCGGGGCTTTTTTCTTCGGCGGTCTCTGGTGGACTGTTCGGAGGGGCCTTTCATCCGGACAACCTGTACTCTGGTTCTTCGGTAGTCTACTGCTGCGGACGGGCATTACTGTTGCTGGGTTTTACTTTGCTTCGGGCGGACATTGGGATAGACTGCTCATGTGCTTACTCGGATTTTTCATTATGCGCCATATAGTGACCAGGCTCACCAGAATTCCGGAGGAAGAGTCGAACCAATTGACAAAGGAGGCCGGGAATGCGACTTAGTCCTGATGAGCTGATTTTCTGGCAGTACGGCTTCATCAAACTCAACGCTACGATTGTGTATACATGGGTACTGATGCTGATAATGGTAATCGGTTCAAAAATTATTACAGACAAACTTTCCCCTGATCTGAAACGTTCCCGCTGGCAGGATCTGCTGGAAATCATTGTCACGGGTATTTTAAAACAAATAGAAGATGTGGGGCTGGAGCGGCCGCAGAAGTATCTGGGCTTTCTGGGCACGCTCTTTCTGTTTATTGCCGTTGCAAATCTCTGCATCATTATTCCGGGCTATGAACCCCCAACAGGCTCTCTCTCTACCACGGCTGCGCTCGCACTATGCGTATTTGTGGCCGTACCAATTTTCGGTATAGAAGAGCAGGGGCTTGGGAGCTATCTCAGGTCGTACACGGAACCGACTATCCTCATGCTGCCATTTAATATCATCAGCGAACTTTCCCGCACGCTGGCTCTGGCAATCCGTCTGTTCGGGAACGTTATGAGCGGGTCTATGCTTGTCGCCATCCTGCTGACAATAGCCCCGTTCATTTTTCCGATAATAATGACCGCTCTTGGCTTGCTCATCGGCATGGTCCAGGCCTACATTTTCAGTGTCCTGGCTACGGTTTACATTACTGCCGCTACGCGAACAAGCAAGTCCAGACGGGAAACCGGAGAGCAAGAATTGAAACAATAACTCTTGACGACAGGAGGAGACACCATGACTCTTGATACTTATACGACTGTAATCGCGGTGGCATCAATTGCCACCTCCGGCTTAACGATAGGCATTGGAGTTCTCGGGCCTGCAATTGGGGAAGGGCGGGCTGTTGCAACGGCGCTAAGTTCCCTGGCACAGCAACCCGATGCTTCCGCAACCATTACCAGGACCCTTTTCGTGGGCCTGGCTATGATAGAGTCCCTGTCTATCTATTGTTTTGTGGTCTCGATGATTCTGATCTTCGCCAATCCATTCTGGAATACAGCAATTGCCTGAGCTGCAGAGGAACACCGTCCATGCTGATCGATTGGTTCACTGTTATTGCTCAGGTGCTTAACTTCCTCATACTGGTGTGGTTGCTGAAGCGCTTCCTTTACAGGCCTATTCTCAACGCTATCGATGCGCGTGAGAAGAGGGTCGCAGCTGAACTTGCAGATGCCGATGCGAAAGAGGCAGAGGCGCAAAAAGAAAAAGAAGAGTTCAGGCGTAAGAACGAAGAGTTCGACCGGCAGCGTGCTGCACTCCTGAACAGGGCAAAGGATGAAGCGAAAGCCGAAAGTCAGCGGCTTTTCGAAAAAGTCCGGAAAGAAGCCTCCGATTTGAGGGCAAAGCAGCAGGAGACATTGAGAAATGACAAACGGAACTTAAATCGAGCAATCAGCCGGCGGGCTCAGCAGGAAGTCTTTGCTATTGCTCGAAAAGCACTGCAGGACCTGGCTGGAAGGGAGCTGGAAGAACGCACAGTTGACACGTTTGCCAAAAAGTTGCGCGAACTTGGAGGTAAAGAGAAAGAGCAGCTGGTCTCTGTGCTTGCCACGGCTTCAAGCCCGGTGCTTGTTCGCACTGCATTCGATCTTCCGCAGGCGCAGCGTGACCTGGTAAAAAAGACGATTAAAGAAACTCTTGGCATCGAGGTTCAAGCCCGTTTCGAGACCGTACCGGATCTTGTCAGTGGTATTGAGTTAACCGCAAACGGGCAAAAAGTGGCCTGGAGCATCGCAGGTTATCTCTCATCGCTGGAAGAAGGCATAGATGAGCTCCTGCAAGAGCAACCCCGGAGTGAGGCCCGGACCGAACCTGTGCTTAAACAGGGTGAAACTGAGTCGAAAACCGAACCCAAGGCCAGAGCCAGGTCTGAGTCAACATCTGATATATCTGAGCCTGAACAGAAATCTGAGCCTGAACAGAAATCTGAACCTGAACAGGAATCTGGGACAGGACCGGAATCTGAGACTAAAATAGTAAATCCCGAACCGGAGTCCGAATAACGAGTCGATTAACATGGAACCTGAAAGTCTAAAGGATGTTTTTAACAACGCTTTTAATGAAATAAACCAGGTGCGTAAATCATCCGCTCCGACTCTCACTCCACGGGAAGTGGGCACTATCCTGACAGTCTCCACAGACATCGCCAATGTCTCCGGCCTCCCCGGTGTGGGTTACGAGGAGCTTGTCAAGTTCCCGGGCGACGTGTTCGGGATTGCGTTTAATGTGGACGAAAAAGAAATCGGGGTCATTCTACTGGGTGAATACTCACATCTGCATGCGGGAGATGAAGTCGAACGCACCGGCCGGGTTATGGATGTGGCCGTAGGTGAAGGCCTGCTCGGGCGCGTTATCGACCCTCTCGGTCGGCCACTCGATGGTAAAGGATCTGTAGTCTCCAGCAATCGCTTGCCTATCGAACGCCCCAGCGCGCACATTATGGATCGTGCTCCAGTCAAAGTGCCTCTCCAGACCGGCATCAAAGTTATCGATGCATTGATACCGGTCGGACGCGGCCAGCGAGAGTTGATCCTGGGCGACCGCCAGACTGGCAAGACCGCAATTGCAATCGATACCATCCTTAACCAGCGCGATTACAATGTCCTGTGCGTTTATTGCGCCATAGGTCAGCGCGCATCAGCAGTTGCCAGGGCAGTAGCAACCCTGCGAGAAAAGGGTGCAATGGATTATACCGTTGTCGTCGTGACCGAAGGCAACGATCCGTCCGGTCTGACCTATATCGCTCCTTACGCTGCGACCAGCATTGCGGAGTATTTTATGGAAGCGGGCCGGGATGTGCTGATCGTTTACGACGATTTAACCAATCATGCACGCGCTTATCGCGAACTCTCCCTCCTCCTTCGACGTCCTCCGGGGCGCGAAGCATATCCGGGCGATATCTTTTATATCCACTCACGGTTACTGGAACGTGCAACCCATCTGCTCGACGAACTCGGGGGTGGTTCACTTACCGCACTTCCTATTATCGAAACCGAAGCCCAGAATATTGCCGCCTATATTCCAACTAACCTTATTTCTATCACTGACGGGCAGATCTATCTTTCACCCTCGCTTTTCGAACTAGGGGTGCTGCCTGCAGTTGATGTCGGCAAATCCGTTTCTCGTGTAGGCGGCAAAGCACAACTTGCTGTTTACCGCGGGGTGGCCGGTTCCCTGAAACTTGCCTATTCACAGTTTGAAGAACTCGAAGCGTTTACCCGGTTTGGCGCCAGGCTTGATGAAAACACCCGCAAGATTATCGAGCATGGGCGAAGAATCCGTGCCCTTCTCAAGCAGCCGGAATTCTCTCCTGTACCCGTGCCCGAACAAATCGTCATCCTGCTTGCGCTGGATGCAAGACTCTTTGACAGCGTGCCGCTTGACCGGATAATAGACGCTGAACATTCCCTGCGTGAGGCTGTCGTGGATATCCCGGCGGAAGTACGCGAGCGATTCAATGCCGATGCAGAATTGAGCAACAAGGACCGTGAAATAATTTTTGAGATTGCACGCAAAGCAGTAGAACGCTTCCAGCCTGAGTCCAAACCTGTTACTAAGCCGGAAGTCAAAACCGAAGCCAAATCCAGGCAGGAAAATATGGAAAACTTATGAGCGAAACCACGGAAAGTCTGCGCAAAAAGATCGATAGAGCAAACGAGCTTCAATCCGTCGTCCGTACGATGAAAGCCCTGGCGGCCTCAAGTATAGGGCAATACGAGAAATCGGTGAGTTCGCTGTCTGATTACTATCGCACAGTGGAACTGGGATTGGAGGTGTGCTTTCGGGAAATTGCACTTTCCGTTCCCGCAGGGCGTCCAGAGCCGAAGAATTCCGGTAGTGTTGCTGCGGTCGTGTTCGGTTCGGATCAGGGACTTGTGGGCCAGTTCAATGACATTATAGCCGATTATGCGGTCAAGAAACTGGCGGATTTGCCGGGCAAGCCCCGGGTCTGGGCTGTCGGGGAACGTGTTTATTCGCGGTTGACAGATGCGGGTTTGCCCCTGATCGGACTCTTTACAGTCCCGAATTCCGTCAAAGGTATTACTCCGCTCATAGGACAGATTCTTGTGGAAAACGAAAAATTCCGCAACAAGGATGAAAACGCTGAACTTCACCTGTTTTACAACCGCCACAAAACCCGAGCTACCTATGAGCCTGTTAGTCAGCGCCTGCTGCCCCTGGACGAGACCTGGCGGCGCGATCTGGTTAAAAGTCCCTGGCCAACAAAGAACCTGCCTGAGATAATGGGAGATCGCACGGAGACTTTGAGGGCACTCATCCGGGAATATCTTTTCGTTTCTCTTTTCCGGGCATGTGCCGAGTCTCTTACGAGTGAAAATGCAAGCCGTCTGGCTGCGATGCAGCGCGCTGAAAAAAATATCGATGAATTACTGGAAGATTTCAGAGGGTCATTTTACCGCCTGCGCCAGAGTGGAATTGACGAAGAACTGTTTGAAGTCATCGCCGGCTTTGAAGCGCTGTCCCGATCTCATAGTTCCGACTGAAGGGAAACTTTCAGGTATCACAACCTTATCTATACATGATCTGTGCAGAAAGTGAGAAATAGCAGATTTTACTCTTCGGATAATTATTTATTTTCCGAAATAAACTTTATATTATGAGCTGGTATGGGATAGATGCGGTGGATAAGGCTGTTTCAAGAACAAGAACAGCCCTTTTCGAGCCTTTCGATTTCTGGAAATGGGTAAAGCTTGCAATCATCATCTTTTTTGTTGGCGGGATGGGATACAATTACGGAGGTTCGGGCACCAACTATCAGCTGAGCTCCGAAGATGTCAGAAACGATATCTTGAACATTGATCCGGGAAGGATCGTTGACTTTCCTTCCGGCATATCCTGGCTTGGCCTTAATTATACTGAGTCAACCTCTTTCCTGGGAATTATAGCTGCAATAATAGCTTTTTTTCTTCTTTTAGCTCTGATTTTTTCCTATATTTCCAGTGTCATGGAGTTTGTTTTTGTGGAATCACTGGTAAAGAACGAGGTATTTTTCTGGGCTTATTCAAAAAAATTCATGGGTAAGGGTTTCAATCTTTTACTCGTACGTTTAGCCCTTGCGCTGATTTTCTTTGTACTCTTTGCACTGGCTTTCCTGCCTTTTATTTCGATAATCCTCAAGGAGTCCTCTGACTTTTCTTTTCCTCTTTTGATAGGTGGACTATTCTGGTTTTTTGTTGTAGTTATTCTGCTTGCCCTGCTCGGAGCAGTCGTAAATTCCTTCATAAGTCTTGCAATTCCCCTCGCCATTTACAGGGAAACCGGTATTCTTTCGGCTTTGAAGATGGTCTACAAGAATTTCAGAAAAAGCTGGCAGCAAGTCCTGGTTTACTGGTTTATCAGAATCCTTCTAGGAATCGGGGTAACCATCCTGGCAGTAATCATTTTCGGACTGCTGGTACTGGGACTGATTATTCTTTTCCTTATTATCGACGGAATTCTGTATTTCCTCCTCTCGACTTTCATATCAGAGCCCCTTAACTGGATACTCCTTATCCCCCTCGCCATTGTAGAACTGCTGCTGATCTTCGTAACTCTGATGTTGCTGAGCGTACCACTTGTAGTTTTCCTGAAGTACCATTTGCTTAGCTTCCTTGAAGCCTGGTTTGCCGACGCAAATATTCCTTTCTTCGACAAAGTTACCGGAGAACCGGAAACAGGAATCGGGCCGGGACCGGATGAATCGATATCATCTGAACCAAAGTCAGATGAACTGGAATCCGGTGGATTTGAATCCGGTAAATCGGAGCAAGATGAATCTAAGTCAGGTGAATTGGAACCTGAAATATCTGAAACCGGTTAATCAAAGCCTGTGATTTTCAGGTAATAATATAGCTTCCTGATCTAACTGTGATCTGGTAGAAACCTGACGGATTTCTCTGTATCCGCAGCGTAAAAATCCGGGAGTTGATAAACATGATTACGACTCGCCAAATCCTTGTATCATGTTCATCAAGCATATTAGCTACTTTTAGGTATAAGGAAAATATAAAAATGAACACTGTTAAATGCTAAAGTCAATTATACTCAATGATAGATAAGCACACATATTCCACAATGAATTTTACAGAAATTATTCAAGGGAGCCTGTTATGAATCTTAAAAACTTAATTTGTTTTTTTTTGTTGATTGTAATTGCGACTGTCACCGGTCCCGGATGCGTCTCTGAGGGCGATAACATGTCTGAAGAGGAAACCGGAAACATCGAAGACATTGAAGGTCTCTGGCTTGGAACACTTCAGGTTCAGGCCGGAATGGAATTAAGGCTTTTATTTAATATTTCAACCATGTCTGATGGCTCTGTTAATGCCACCATGGACAGCCTTGACCAGGAAGTTAGCGGCATCCCTGTAGAGTCGGTTAACTATAAGGATAGAAATCTGCGCCTGGGAGTGAAATCTGTTGGAGGCGTTTTTGAAGGGAAACTTAAAGGGGACGGAAAAACTCTCGAAGGAGAATGGAAACAGTTAGGGTCAACTTTTCCGCTTGTACTTTCCCGTATTGAGGAAAAACCTGACACTCGCAGAGCCCAGGACCCTGTTAAACCCTATCCTTACGATGAAGAAGAAGTCTTTTATGAAAATACAGAAGCAGGAGTAACGCTGGCAGGGACTTTAACCCTCCCCCGTTCGGAGGAGCCGTTTCCGGCAGTAATTCTCATAACAGGTTCAGGTGCCCAGAACCGGGATGAAGAGATTATGGGACACCGCCCGTTCCTTGTGCTTTCGGATTATCTGACCCGTCGGGGTATTGCCGTCCTCCGGATCGACGACCGGGGTGTCGGAGGGTCAACCGGAAGCTTCTCGCAGGCCACTACCGAAGATTTTGCAGGGGATGTGCTCGCCGGGATTGAGTACCTGAAAAGCCGCGAAGAAATAGACCCTTCCCGGATCGGGCTTATCGGGCACAGCGAAGGAGGCTTGATTGCCCCGATAGTGGCTGTGAAGTCACCTGATGTTGCATTCATAGTGCTGATGGCAGGCCCGGGTATTCCCGGAGAAGAGATTCTGTACCTCCAGAGCGATCTTATTTCCAGGGTAGAAGGTGTAGACAATGAAACTATAGCCCGGAATTATGCGTTTATGAAAAGCGTGTACTCTGTGGCAAAAGAGGAACAGAATGATACTATTGCCGCAGAAAAACTTCGGAAGCTTATAATGGATGAAGTGGCAAACATGAGCGAAGAAGAAAAACAGAAATCCGGCTACTCTGAAGCTAACTTGGATGTCCGGGTTAACGCTCAGGTCCAGACTCTCATCTCGCCCTGGATGCGCTTTTTCCTGACATACGACCCAAAACCTACCTTGATGCAGGTTAAATGCCCTGTTCTTGCGATAAACGGTGAAAAAGACCTCCAGGTGCCGCCTGAAGAAAATCTGAAGGCAATCGAGGAAGCCCTCAAAGCAGGAGGGAATGAGGACTACACGGTAAAGGAACTGCCAGGGCTCAATCATTTATTCCAGACCGCTCAGACAGGGTCTCCTTCCGAGTACGCGACTATTGAAGAAACAATCTCTCCGACTGCTTTGGAAGTGATAGGGGACTGGATTTCGGAGCACACGCAGGAAAAGTGATCCGACAGGTAACCACCGGGAAAAGAGTGTTTTAGGAGGGTGGGAGAGTATTAGTGTACAGGAGGAAATGAAGACATTTTATTGCCACGAAATGTCATTTTCTTTCAGTATTTTTCCCTGTATCCTTCCTTCTCCTCTCCTTTTCCTTATTTCTCCTTTCCTTTATCCTTATTTTTCCTCATTTTTCCTCATTTTTCCTCATTTTTCCTTTATTTGATTTACAGCAGATGTTCGGGCACTGGCTGTACGGCTGGCTCGTGGACCGCTTCCCGTACCTGTATCAAAAATTCATCAAAACACCTTTTGAACTAAAAATAGAGGACAAAAATTATCACCTTCGCATTGAAAAGATCCATGAGAAAGCAAGAGAGTTCATCGACAAAGAAAGGCTGGATTACCTGATTATGGGACATACTCATGAGCCTGTAGGAGATGACGGCAAACTCTTTGACTGCGGGGATATGATTGATAGCCTTACCTACGTGGTGATTGAAGATGGAAAGCCCAGGCTTGAACAAATGCCCTGAGGAGATGAAAAACGCCCATAGATTGTGAAGTCTGGTTGTCAGGGGGTTAGGTTCCGGAATTTCTAACCTGATCAATTCTTTTTTTCAAAAATATAACCCCTGAAGTGACAGATGAAATAGCTGTTGTTTCTGGAGGGGATATAACATGATCTCTAACATAATCTACGTTAATTTTGAATTTAGAGTATTATAACGTTTTATGGCAGAAACTAAAGTCTGGTCAAGCTTTAATCCTTTTTTCCACCTTATCTTAAATCCTTATTATAAGTATATTTACATTTTTAGACACTCTATATTTTTTGGTCACGAATATTTTCATATCAACGTAAAAAAGAGGAGGAAAATATATGGATTTTAGAAAAAAGTCAAGCAAAAAAATTGTAGTATCCGGTTTAGTTGTCTTGATGCTGTTGGCTCTGTTCGCAACAGGTGCTTCTGCAGCCGACCAGCTGAGGGACAGAGATCAGACCCAACTTAAAGACTGCGATCAAGATGAATCCTGTCAATCCAGCGCTGTTTCCACCTGCGCCGGCGACTGTGACCAGACTCAGGATAGGGACCAGGATAAGAATCAGACCCAACTTAAGGACTGCGATCAGGATAAATCCTGTCAGTCCGGTGCGGTTTCCACCTGTACCGGTGACTGTGACCAGACCCAGGATCGGGACCAGGACAAAGATAAAGCCCAGGATCAGGTTAGAGATCCCGCTAGAGATAGAACCTGTCTTGAGTAAGCCTGATGAAAATAAAATTGGAAGTTCCGAAAAACCCCGCATGATCCTGCATGTAAATAGCATGTAACTTTTCGATAAAATCCGGGGTTTTTCGGAATCTGCCTCAATTTTACTTTTTTTTCCTGGCACTGATTAAATGAAGTTTTAAACTAAAGTTAAATCTTTTTGGATCATCTACTAAGTAAATATTTTTATAATTTAACAGGGGATATCTCTCTAAGTTTTTGTTACGTTTTTTTCAATCCCACCTTAACAGATGTATTTGTGAGAGCCAATGAGTTTTGTTTGCTCTTACTCAAAAGCAGGCTATCGCCCACCTAGATGCTAATGTTAGGTGGGTGGGGCTTTAACCTGTCCATTGCTGCAGCTTTTTCGTTGTCTGCGGCTTTTCTGGTAGTTGTTAATATTGGAGACTTCATTGTAATAGAAAACAAATTCATTATCTGTTCTCCAGAACCCTTTAAAGGCCAGAGATCCGAACTCCCCCCCAGGCGATATGCGATAAATATTATCAAGCCCGACCGGCAGCACATGCTGTTCCTCTTCCAGGCTAAGGTTGAGGATTGCTTCCTCCCGTCCCGAAAAACTCAGGGAGATACTTTTGATGTTGTAAGGATTCGGCTCAAAAACATATGTTTTGCCTGAGATCTTCTCTGCCATATCCGGAAGAGAGGGCACCGGTTCCGGTTCAGGAGGGTTTTGAAGCCGCCGTTATTTTTCTCCTGAAGCTGTTCATAGGCTTCCGGATTTTCCGACAGGGCTTCTTCCAACTTCGGGATGCGAGCAGAAGGGGAGCAAGCTCATCGGGCTCAAAACCTCCATCAGTGGTCACAAGTATAATATTTTTTTTCAGGCCAGACAGTTATGCGTTGACCTCCACGCCCTACTGCTTCGTAAATTCCCGGTACACTATCAGAAATCCACCACTGGTAACCGTATCCATCATTCTCTTCCAGAGAGACGTGCTTTTGAGTTGATGCAGCCATTCATTCAGTCGGAACGACCTGTTTTCCTTCCCATGTACCGTTATTCAGATAGAGGTAGTCCAGTTTTTCCATGTTAAGGAGTCAAACGCAGATCTCCCCATCCGTGGTTGTTTCCCTGAGGGTCCGGTGGGCCAGATGACATTGGAGATTCCAAGAGGCTCAAAGAGGCTTCATCGTTGACGCACTCAAAGCCTGACCTCATGGTAAGAAGGCCTTCAAGCGTCATCACCTCTTTTCTCGCATCAACGTTTTCCACTCTGTGTTCCGGGAAAAGGCCGATGACCGGCCGCCTGCAAACATAGCGAAAAAGTTACTGGTGTATCCAAAATGTCAGTTACAGAATCTGTTATCAAAGAGATCCCTTAACTGCGAGAGTCCCGGAAAAAGAGCTGATGACAGAGGTTCAAATTCCAGTTAGAGAAAAATAAACCCTTTCGGTATAAATTCTTCTGAAGTATATTTTTCCTATAGTATAACTCTTCTGTAGTACAATACCTATTTTCATAGTTCCTATGCAGCTTCAGATTTCTGGAACAGTTTTTTGTCTAATTTTTAAAATGTATTGTAAGTATCAAAGTTATAAGGAAATCAGTATCTAAGTTAAGGAATAGAGAATATTCATTGGTGAAAAAAAGCCCGGTTTCCATGAAATGTGCGCATTTGTAGAATCTATTTTTTTATTTGTCTAATTTGTTTCGTCCAAGTTGATGTGAATCTTCAGTATCCTGTTTGATTGAATGGATATCTGATATTTAGTTTAGTTTTGCGTAAAGAGGGAAAGCCTGTAAAGAATATTTTTATTTCAGATATATCTGCAGGAATCCGGCTATACAATTCAAGACTCGCATTATTATGAAATCCGTAGTTATATTTCTACAAATATTATATTTGTATGAATAATAGTGTTTTACCGATACAATTTGAAATCACTTTCGTTGACCATACAAAGTGAGTACAAAATTTTGCCAATTATGTCTTTTTTAAAAATTAATTCAGATGATTGATTGGTAAAATAATATTTACATAGTGACTCTGTCAACGGGATGGATCGAGAACCAGATCTAAATCGTATTGAAATAAGCAAGAGTCTGGGGGTATACAATGGGAGAACAAACATCTGGCATAAAACAAAAGATACTTTGTGTTTTCACATTAATTTTTGTAATCTCAGCAATATCCGTAGCAGTAAGTGCAGCTAACGGAGATACACCGGGTGAAAACGTAACAGAAACAGATAGCCTAACTGAATCAGCAAATAACGGAACAGAGACTGAAGCTGAAGTAACCGAGACAGAAGCTGAAGTGACCGAGACTGAAGCTGAAGTAACCGAGACTGAAGCAGATGAAACAGAGACTGAAGCTGAAGTAACCGAGACTGAAGCTGAAGTAACCGAGACTGAAGCGGATGAAACAGAGACAGAAGCTGAAGTAACCGAGACAGAAGCTGAAGTAACCGAGACAGAAGCTGAAGTAACCGAGACAGAAGCTGAAGTAACCGAGACAGAAGCTGAAGTAACCGAGACAGAAGCTGAAGTAACCGAGACAGAAGCTGAAGTGACCGAGACTGAAGCTGAAGTGACCGAGACTGAAGCTGAAGTAACCGAGACAGAAGCTGAAGTGACCGAGACTGAAGCTGAAGTAACCGAGACTGAAGCGGATGAAACAGAGACAGAAGCTGAAGTAACCGAGACTGAAGCAGATGAAACAGAGACAGAAGCAGATGTAACTGAGACAGAAGCTGTTGAAACTGCACCGGAAGCTAATGAAACTGAACTTGGCAACAGAACAGAACTGGAGAACATAACAGAACTTGCTGAAACTGAACCGGAAGTTAATGAAACTGAACTTGGCAACATAACAGAACTGGAGAATATAACAGAACTGGAGAACATAACAGAACTGGATAATAATACGCTATCAGAAATCAATTTAACAGAACCCGAAACTAACGAAACAATATCAGTTGCCATGGTATCACCGACAATCGGGACCAATAACGAGGTCTCTGTACTTAATGAATCCACAAACACTACTACCAAGGTGGATGTAGGTCCCGATGCCGGGGGAGTTGCGGTAAATCCTGCGGGAACAAATGTGTATGTGGCGAATGTTAATAACAACACGGTATCCGTAATTGATGCAGCTACAAACGAAGTTAAAGCCAAAGTTGATGTCGGTGATCATCCTTCCGGAATAGCCGTGAACCCTGCTGGGACATACGTGTATGTGACTAATATTGTCAGCAATACTGTCACTGTGATTAACGCAGCTACAAACACTGTTGCAGCCACGGTTGATGTTGGCCAGAATCCTTCCGGAATAGCCGTGAACCCTGCTGGGACATACGTGTATGTGACTAATATTGTCAGCAATACCGTTACTGTGATTAACGCAGCTACAAACACTGTTGCAGCCACGGTTGATGTTGGCCAGAATCCTTCCGGAATTGTAGTGCATCCTGCTGGAACATACGTGTATGTGACTAATATTGTCAGCAATACCGTCACTGTGATTAACGCAGCTACAAACACTGTTGCATCCACGGTTGATGTTGGTGATTATCCTGCTGGAATTGCAATGCACCCTGATGGGAAGTACGTGTATGTGACGAATGTTATCAGCAACACCGTCACCATAATTAACGTAGCTACAAACACCGTTGTATCCACGGTTGATGTTGGCAAGTATCCTGCTGGAATTGAAGCCGTGGGAACAAATGTATATGTGACGAATGTTATCAGCAATACTGTCACCATAATTGACACAACCACAAACATCGTAACAGACACGGTGCCTGTGGAGAGCACCCCCGTCTCGGTTGGGAAATGTGTGTGTCCGCTTCCAATAATTAAACCTAAACCACGCCCTGTTGCAAACTTCGCCAGCAAGGTCGTTTATACTGTGCAGTTCACAGACCGCTCGAAATATGCAACTAAATGGTACTGGAGCTTTGGAGATGGAACATATTCAACAAAGCAGAACCCACTGCACGTATACAAAAAAGCAGGCAAATACACCGTTAAACTAAAAGTATTCAACAAATACGGTGCAAGTTCAAAAACTTATATAGTCAAAGTCTGCACCTGAAAGTATTGGAACAACAAAGGATAACATAAAAAAGACAGGGTAAAAAAAGAATCCAGCATTCTCAATCTCCGGGTTCGAGGGAACTCAGGATGATTCAGGTGCGAGTAAAAAATGAGTAGAACACAGGAAAGCTGGAAGGGTAAAATACCCGTCCAGCATTATTTTTTCCTCAAACCAAAAAATTAAGTGTATGCATTATGAAGCACGACACTTAGGCTTCGTTTATTCAGGGACGTAGTAGCCGTCCGAGAGGGTTTTCAGGAAAGCAACAATTGCCTTTTCTTCCGAATCGTTCAGGCCCAGGTTGCCCATTTCTTCAGTATTTATATTTTCTGGAACTTCAGGCTCTGGCCATTCCACTGACTCGTTATCCCTCGTATTATAGAAGTGGACAATGTCTTCCAGGCTCTTGAAATATCCGTTATGCCCGTATGCTTTGGGGAAATAATTCCCAGGCTGCTGGTTTACGTTCCGAAGCGTTGGAACTTTGTGTTTGCCCTTATTCTCATCGGCAAGTTCTTCCCATTCCGGCACTGTTGCCAGGAAACCTCCGAGTCCAGGGTCAACCCAGTTCGCTCCGTCAGGGTTGATCGGAGAACCGTCATCAAGGTAGACCGTATCCATATCGTAGAAAGGATTATCCGGATTCTTGGGAATACCAAGGTTATCGTAGGTGAAATCCGTAAACAGAGGAGACTCCCCATTAGGCCCGGGAGCACTTGGATGGCAGTTACTACACATAGCTTCACCGTTAAACAGCTCAAGCCCCCATAGCTCCTCATCAGTCAAATCGGCCTCATCTTCCAGGTAGGCGTCATATTTGGAGGAAAACTGGTTTACCTCACTCGAATTCTCATAAGCTGCAATAGCCAGAGCAGCCCTACCATAATTCATATCTATCTCTTCCTGGGTCGCATAGCTTATAGGTTCACCCCAGACACTTTCCCAGAGCCCGGCATATTTCGATGTGGCTATCTGTTCCAGGACAGCTTCCTTACTTGGATTGTTCTGTTCCACAGGATTCAGAAACGGACCCATAGCCTGGTCGGCGGCAGGGTTGCCGAGAATTTCACCTGTGGCTCTTCCGTCCCAGAAATTCCCTCCTACGAACAGTCCTTCAGCTTCATCATAGTGGAAAATAGGGCTTAAAGTGGCATAGGCTGCACTTGGCGGTTTACGGTTTCCAAAGCGCTGAGGCACAGCGCCGCGATATACGGAACCTTTGACGTTAATACCGGCAATCGGTCCGGTATATCCGTATTGTGGAGCATGACAGTCGGCACAGGCCATACTGTCAGGATCTGAAATTTTGTCAAAAAATATTTCTTTCCCAAGCTGTTCCTCGTCATTTAATTCTGCAGAAGCTGACTCAACAAGAATAGTCAGGATCAGAACCAGTAAAAGTGTCCATAACTTTATTTTTGTCAAACAAATCCCCCTTGTTATTCTGGTTTATCCCGGAAAAATCAGATGATGCAAACTGTTGAGTAAAGACGCCACCAACCATCATCCCCGGCAAAGAATTCCACAAGATACTTTTGCGAAATTTGTACATTATATATGGACTGTATTAATAAAAACATTCCTGTTGTATGATTTAAAATATATAATAGGAGATATTAGCCAAAGAAAAAACAAACGTTATTGCCTTCTGAATATTATTGAAAAATGAGCATATAAATATAAAAATCTGGTGTCATTTTTAGCACAGGTTTTGTTAAATAAGTTCAGAAAACAATATACAAAAAACTAAAAGTG
Organism: Methanosarcina siciliae T4/M; assembly: GCF_000970085.1. Lineage (NCBI taxonomy): Archaea > Methanobacteriati > Methanobacteriota > Methanomicrobia > Methanosarcinales > Methanosarcinaceae > Methanosarcina > Methanosarcina siciliae. The sequence goes on from NZ_CP009506.1 coordinate 1,770,167, forward strand.
TAAAAAGCGCGGGCTGCTAAAGCTTTTATCTTTCTTTCTCAAGGAAAACAACAGTATTGTAGACCGGAGGTTCGGGGTCTACTCTTGCCTGTTCATCAAAACCCTCAGGAAGGTCAAAAAGGCAGTCCCCATTTAGCATCCTGCGTAACCCTTTTTCGTAAATCCTGCAAGAAATCCTGCTTCCTGCAGGCATGACCTCCAGGAGGTGCTCGAAAATCTCTTTCTTGGGTTCAGCCTGGGCTGCTATCATCAGGGCTTTAATCTCTGCATCCGGATTCAGTGCAAAGCCCTCTCCATTCAGCGAAAAATGATTTCCGTTAATTATTTTGATGACTTCGGAAAGCCTGAGTTTTCCCAGCACTTTTTTTGACAGGTTTGCCCGGACAGTGTCCTGTTCGACCCCTGTGCTTTTCACTCCATGCTGCTGGAAAAAGACGATCAGGGTCAGAGGAAGCGGCCCGCTTCCGAGAAAGAAAACCCTGTCCCCCGGGGAAAGCCCGAGGCCTTCATATTCCGTGCGAACCAGTTTGAGATAATTCCCGTAAAAGGGAAAGTTTTTCAGGACAGCCCAGGGTGAGTCGCTCACAAGGATTTCGTTTGCGTGCTCGGTTTCGAGTTTCACGGTATAGAGATTCCTGAACCTGTTGATCTCGGCAAATACAGGTTCCAGTTCTTTTTTTTGAAGGATATTCCATGCAATAACATCTTCAATTTCCAGGTTAACCAGAAAATCAAGTTTCCGAAAAAGTTCTCTGTTCAGGTCCGAGGTCCCGTAAAGTATTTCTTCCTCGGACAGTTTCCTGATATCCCGATACAGACCGAGAATTTCTTTAACAATGTACTCTGGCGAAAGCTCAAGTTTCTTACTGACTTCACCGACCATAACAACCCCATCAATATCTGGACATCCTATGATATATGCCTATTTAATAATTATTTATATATAGAGATTTGAAGGCTTCAGGGACCCGGGCCGTTAAATAATATGAGGTTCGGAAAGCCTATTTTTTTGAGATCCTGGAATATACAGCCAAACCGTTTCACTTAACGTTTATATATAAAAAAATTAAACTGTTGGACTATTAGTGATTTCAGTTCTTAAAGAGGTGTACCCATGAATCCGCTAAAAAAAATAATTTTTGTTCTTTTTTTACTTGTCTGTGTACTGGTATCTGCAGGATGCGTTTCAGAGGAACCTGCAGCAAATGAGGAGAACAGCTTGCTGGCTGAGGATGTAAACGGGGAAGCTGCCGAAGAACAGGTAGGAAGCCTCCGGGATGCCCCAAGTGAAGTTCTGCTTCAGAAAGAAAACATCACTTCTAAGGTCCGGGCTGCTGCTGCCCGTATCGAAGAAACGGGAGAAGAATCCTTCCCGAAATTCAGGCAACCTGAGAGTGAGTGGTTCATAGATGATTTTTATGTTTTCGTCTGGAAAACAGACGGCACACGCCTCGTATATCCTCCTGACCTGAGCGGGGAAGGAGAAAACATGAGCGAGCTTCAGGACTCCATGGGAAAACCCATTGGCAAGCTCTTCATAGAGACAGCTCTCAGTGCCGAGGGAGAGGGCTGGGTGTCATACTACTGGCCAAAACCCAGAGAAAACGAACTTTCCCTTAAATACACATTCATCAAGGGTGTTTCGCTGAACGGCGAGGACTGCCTTGTAGGCTCAGGGTTCTATGCCGATGACTACATCCTGACAAAAAACCTTGATGAATGTGAGCACTTCAGCCGGGAAGGAAACATTTACATTACCAATCTCTTTCACCCGGATCTGTATGATAGGGATGTGTATCTCAATTACAGCATCGCCCACACTATCCTCGCGCCTGGGGAAGCTCTTGCGCCTCACAGGATGAAAAACCCTGAAATCCACTACCTCCTTGAAGGAGAAGGAGTGATCTATATTGAAGACCTGCCTGTCGACCTCAGGCCCGGGCAGATGGTATACATCCCTGCAAACGCAACCCAGTCTACCCATAATACCGGCAGCGTGAACCTTACCTTCCTTGCAATAAACGAGCCGGCCTGGAGAGTGGAAAACGAGGAAATCCTCGAGTGACCCGCTAGAGTTTTAAGAACTCGTTTGAAGCCGGAGGTCACGTGTGAAGAATAGGAAGTTTCAATCCCTTCCAGCTTTTTTCGGACACAGCTCCCCAACAAAATGAAATAAATATCTATGTTTCGTGCCGGTAACCTTGAGGTCAAATGTGGCATCCGGGGAAAACCCAATCATCCAAAAATCTTATCCAGGTCTTCCATGCCAAGGGAGACCTCAAACTCTTTTAATCGATAGAATTTCTTGGCCCGCATGTCATCATCTTCGAGCCGCAGATCACTCTCAACAAATCCGGCTTTTTCAAGGCGCTTCAGGTGAAGGTTAACCACCTGCCTTGAGAGTTCCAGATCCTTGGCAAGCTCGTACACGTACCTCTCCCTTTCGGCAAGCAGGTAGAGGAGCTTTAATCGGATCGGGTGGGACAGGGCCTCGCCTATATCCACAATCTGTTGAAGTGATTTTGTCATCCGGTATACCTTCGTATTTTAGGAGTAAGGACCTGAAACATTCCTTAATTTCTCTTCCCGTATTAAAGTTTAGATTTCTTCCAGCTTGGACTTTATTTCTTCCACCGTTTTCTTTATATCTTCAATATCCTTTTCGATTTTCACAAGCCTTTCATTACCCGGGGCTGCTGAGTACCCTGACCTGTTCAGAAGCACCACCACAGCCCCCACTATGATAAGGATGATGAGGATATTCAGCAAGAAACCCCATACCGAACCATACATGCTGTAACCCATACCGTTCAAAATATACACCTCGAAAAGAGTCAGACTTTCCTTCTTTATCTTTTTTCTTGTTTTGCAGTTTTTTTCCCGTTTTTTTCTTATTTTTCCTTAGATACTCATTTCAACCATAAATATAAAAAATACCCGGTATAGGGAGTCTATTACGAGAATAAAACATAAGAATAAAACCTGTAAAATCAACCTGAAAAATTAAAACAAGTAAAAAGGGGATGGGTTATAGTCAAAATTAGTTGCCATACCCCATGCAGGATCCGGAACCACGCCCGTATCCGGATCCTCGGCCAAACCTGCTGCCTGTCTGATATCCTGCCGGGACATCATATCCTGTATATACTTCACCGGTGACTGAGTCGATTCTTGCCTGTGTGTAGACTCCGTCTTCATCCTCATAGGAGACAATCCACCAGCGGTTCATCTGATATATGTCGTCTTCGGTGATATCTTCATCAATTTCGGCCTGGGCGATTTCAAGAGCCTCATCTATGGTTTCAACTTCAAGCTCTACGGCCCCATCTGCATCGTAGTAAGGGCAGGAGGCGTAATTGCCTGCACCATATCCCGAGTCCGTATTTCTGGCAGCCCATCTGTTCATTAAGCCGGACCCGTAGTTTGCTCCTGTATCATCCGAAGCAACCGCACTGACAACTGCTGCTCCGAAAGCTCCTATCAGCAGTATGGCCAGGAGAATTGTGGTTATACCTTTCTTCATTTTTTTCACCTTCGATTTTTGCTTTTTTGTCTACGTTTTGTTTGCTTTTTTCCTATGGATAATTCTTCACACCATATGTAGTGGTTATACTACATATGTGGGGGTAATGCGATATATACCTTCTGGTCACTACTGCTGTTTTTGCTCAAAATTCAGCGGTACCGTTCGTTCAACCACCCAACAAGGGGTGGGACCCAGCAGAGATTTGCAGCAATGGTCTCAAGGGCTGTGAAGGTCTGGGTTGTCGGGCTGAATCCCGTAATTCTTGCTCCAAGCAGCCCTACGGGGACAATTATGATTACAAAAAGACTTGCAAGCATTACCGGATGACGGATATATCTGGAAAAGCCAGCCCTCCATGACCCTTCGGTACGTTTGAGGAAGAGAATGCCTGAAATATTGGCTCCTATCTGGTCGCTGAGGGCATAGAAATACGGAATATAAAAGCCTTCGATTCCGTAAACATCCACTCCTGCAAGCCTGCTCCCAAAGTCAATTATCCAGGGGATCGAAATCCCGAATAATTTCCCCCAGCCGTAGGCTTCTGCCATGCTTCCTTCAGCTTTTCTGAGCCTCTGGCGGATGGAAAAGATTCCCTCAAAAATGCTTTCTCCTTCACCTGCAAGAGTCCTGACAAGCCACTGCCCTGCAGCGCTCCGCTGGTAACCCTGAAAATCCAGGAAAATTCCTGCAAGAAGCCCTAAAATATAGCCCGGAACTGTATATTTTATCAGTTCGGAGAATTCTTCTCCATTCAATTCCTCTTCGGGATATTCTTCAGCAGAAAGTCCTTTCTTAGTCGATTCTTCAGATAACTCTTCCGTTGTTGCGCCCATTTAATCCCCATCTCAAACTTCTTTTCCTTCTATTCGGAGTGTTAGTTCGGAAAATGAATATAAATGTCATGTCATATCATATAGAGAAGATACATGAACGTTCTGGAATGCAGTACCATTGACATTGCACCTACAATCTCGAGATTGCTGAAAATTCCTATGGTTCCTCCTTCGGGAAGACCGATTCCTGAAGTTGAAAATTATGCGAGCAAGAGAGATTGCAAGAGGGCAGTAATTATCGTAATTGACAGCCTTGGATATTCCCTTTACAGGTACCTCTCTCCTGTAATGAAAAACTTGAATGAGTTTGCCGTAAATGGACTCCTGTTTAGGTGCAGGTCCCCGGCAAACATCACATCTCCTGCAATCGCCTCAATCTTCACAGGGTACCTTCCTGAGGAGCATCACATCTACTCGACCGCGGACATTTACACTGAGACTGCAAAAAATTCCGACAATCCGAAGCTTAGAAGCATCATGGAATGGGCTTACAGGGCGGGGATGAAGGTTGCAACCGTGATCGAGACCGAAGGAGCCGAGAGTTTCAGGGGCAGAATTAAGGATTTTTACGGGGTCCCTAACTCCGAAGATATCCTTGACTATGACAGCCGAATAACGGAATATGCATTGCAGTCCCTCAGGGAAAACCCCGATATCCTGGCTGTCCATCTCAGGACTCTTGACCGTTACTCCCACAGGGCAGAGACCTGGAAGGAAATGAAAAAAGCCGCAAAGGCCATAGATGGAAATCTTGAAGCAATCTTTCGGAAAGCCGAAAAAGGAACCATTTTCTTCATCTGCGGGGATCATGCTGTTCACGGGGGAAAAAAATGGTTAAAAAATGCCACGCATGAAGAAATCAAAAACCATGAGGATAATTATGTTGCCCTGATTGTGGGCTGTTACTAAAAATGTTATCCTTTTCCCGGATGATATCACTTTTGCGGTGATATCACTTTCTTCTTTTGCCTCTTTTCATTAACGAAACAATGAAAACTACTCCTGCAAGCCCGAGGAAGGAAGGGATCCAGGGGGAGATTCTCTGCTCCACCTCGGGTAAGGAATCCCCTATGGATTCTGGTAAGGAATCGTCAACAAAATCTTCGACGTTTTTCCGAACTTTGAGTGTTTCATTTTCCAGAGCCAGTTTAGTTTCCGTAAGAGTGTTCGAGCTGGCAGTAGAGATAACCGAATCTTTTATAGCTTCGAATTCTTCCCTGTGGATAATTCTGGCAATTCCCGTTTCCTCGCCTCCGCCGTTAGAATCTGATTCGGAGTTTTCAGTTACTTCTTCATTAATTATTTTCTCAGCATCGGCGAGTTTATCTACAGTATCGCTGGCATATTCTGCAATAGAATTTCTCGGGTTATCTGTGTTTTCTGACCTTGTGATAGGTTCGGGGTTCCCTGCGTCTTCTAATGCATCCTTACCAGTTTCATTAACGACGCTACATCCGTCGTTTTCATCAGAGTTGCCCTTGTTTGCAGCATCATCCGAACTTTCTATACTCTCGGCAGGCAGGGCGTTTACGACTATAGATGCCGAAGATGTTCCGTTTTCATTTGTAGCTGCAATGGAAACCGTATAACTCCCGGGGGAGCAGAAAGTATGCATGGGTACCGGGCAGCAGGAAGTCTTGCCATCCCCGAAGTACCAGATAATGCAGTCTGCATTCTCGGAAATATCAACAAATTTTATAACAAGAGGGATATGTCCGCTTGTGGTGTTATATATGAATTGTGCTTTCGGAAGTATGGGACCTTCCAGTTCGGAAGCATCTCGAACATTTATCGTTACAGATGCCGAGTCACTCCCGTTCTCATTGCTGGCGTTAAGGGTGACACTATAAGTTCCTTCGCTTAAATAAGTGTGCTGAGGATTCGGATAACTTGAGGAATTTCCGTCTCCAAAGTCCCAAAGCCGTGAGGCAGCATTTTCCGAAAAATCCTTGAACCTGACTACGAGGGGGGTATAACCTTCGGTCACATCTGATGTGAAAAGGGCTTTGGGAAGTACCGGAGTTTCCTGACTATATTCTATTAAAGGTCTGTAGTCCATACTTCCGTCTTTAGGGTTAATAGCATATGGAGTATCTCCTATCCCGTCTTCGTTTTCATCCTTACTTCCATAATCACTCCAGTAGTTGCCTTTGCTCTTATTCCAGATATTGAACTTATTATCCCTGGCATTTTCTGCGTTGTCGAAGTAGTTGCCGTATATGATGTTCTCAGAAGAAGCCAGCAGTTTGAGCCCACAGTCCTCGTTTGCATATACCATATTATTGGTTAACAGATTATTTCTGGAATTGAGCAGATAAATCCCCGCTTCCTGATTTGAAATTTTGTTGCCGTTTATTACACAGTTTTCAACATTGTTCAGGAAAATTCCACAGCGACCATCAGTTATTGAAAAAAAGTTTATCTTTACATCATTGGCAACAACTTCAAAAACGTAACTTACGGGAGTATCTCCCGCAATAAAGGTATCATCGGGATTTCCGGAAGCTGACTCAATAGTTAAATTTTTCTTGTTAACGTGGACACTTTCGTTATATTTTCCGGACTCTATGAAGATGATATCCCCAGGAGATGCTGAATCTACTGCATCCTGAATAGATTCTCCAGGCCAAACACGAAATTCTGACGCCGTTCCAATCTCTGAAACTGAAATCAAAATAAAAATTGCCATTAAAAAGCAGGTTCGTCTGAAAGTTTGTGTTTGTGCCATTTTAGCCCCCACAAATATCCGGAAATTTACTTAACAAGTTTTTATAAGGAAAGGATATAAAATTGTTGGTTTAAATAAATATTAATAAAAAGATATTAAAATTTAAATTAATAAAAAATTAAACAGAATTAAAAATTAAATAGGGTGAAAAATAGTAATCAATAAAGTATGAAAAGAATAACCTGTTTTTTGACTATGCTGTTGTACAGGTTGCAGGGTTATTCAGACTACTGGTTGTATAAGTTGCGGAGTTATTGGGCTGGAAAACTCTATTGATTAAATGATTGGACAGGTTAATTGATTATTTGACTACGGTTGTATAAGCATAGATTTGTTAGGTTACAGATTGTATATGCATAAATTTGTTAGGGTTGCAGGTTATATATTATATATTTGTTAATTATATATTTGTTAGGCTATTGTGTTTTATACAAATGTGTCATGGGCTGCAAACTGTATGTATATGGCTTCGTAGACTATTGGTTCTTATCTTCCCGGGATCAAAGTTTCCTTGGTGGTTAATAGTTCCACACGTGGTTGATGGTTTTATTTATTGTTTTATTTATTGGGCAGAGCATTCGTCCGCTAAGTAACCCACTATCAACTAAATGGTCAGTTATCCACTATCTACTTAGATCCACTGTCTACTCAGCAGCTCACTCGCATCGTTTTATTTTCAACTCTTCCCTAATTCTTTGTACGCATCCCCGTTTCCGTTATAAACTTTTTTTTCTTTTCCAGGCAAAAATAATTCAAAGTTCTTGAACTGCAATCACAAATGGTAATGTATATTAATGATAATTTTCAATGGTTCTGGAAGAATTTTTTCCGAAAGGTTCAGGTAAACCTGGGTAGAGCGCAAAGGTTTTTATGTAAATATTCAAGTTAGGTTTCTTAAAAAATCCAGCCGGAGAAGATTTCACTATGCAGGAAAAAATAAAAGAAATTGCAGCTCGAGTCCGTGAACTGCGGGAACTGTCTGAAATTTCTGTCGAAAAAATGGCAGAGTATCTTCAGGTCTCAGTTGAGACCTACGAGAAATACGAAAGCGGAACAGAGGACATTCCGGCAAGCATACTTTTTGAAATTGCACACAGGTTGCAGGTGGACATGGCTACTCTTCTGACAGGAGAAGAGCCTCGCATGAATATTTTTACCGTCACAAGGAACGGAAAAGGGGTAAGTGTCGAGAGGAGAAAACAGTACAAATATCAGAACCTGGCTGAAAAATTCATCCACAAAAAAGCGGAGTTCTTCATTGTGACGGTCGAGCCCAAACCCCAGGGAACAAAACCTGAAACCAATTCCCATCCGGGACAGGAATTCAATTATGTGCTTGAGGGAAGCCTGAAGGTCTACATCCACCATAATGAGATAATTCTTAATGAAGGGGACTCTATTTATTTCGATTCCAACTTTGAACACGCTATGGAAGCTATCGGAGGAGAACCCGCCAGGTTCCTGGCCGTTATAATGTAACCGTATAATGTAACTTCATTTAAAAGGGGACTGTACTCACAATATAACCTTACTCATAATGTAACCATGTTTCAAAGCTCTGAATACTTTATAAATACTTTATAAGATCTGCAGAATTTCAAGATAAAGGGAAAAGTCCTGGAGTTTTTTTGAAATATAAATACAGCCTCCAGAAGCCTGATAACTATAAAATTTGTAGAGAATATCAATTAAAACGGGTGTCCAGAATGACTTCCTTGCTGAGCCAATTTGTTTCCAAAACCGATTTCGAATCCTATGAGGATTTCCAGGAAAACTTCAAAATACTGGTTCCTGAAAACTTCAACTTTGCCTATGATGTGGTCGATGCCTATGCAAGAAATTTTCCTGAGAAGCTTGCCATGATCTGGTGTGACGATTTCGGAAATGAGAGAATTTTTACTTTCAAAGACCTGAAGTATTACAGTGACAAAGCTGCAAATTTCTTTGTAAAGCACGGCATAGGCAAAGGCGACTATGTAATGCTTACCTTAAAGAGCCGCTACGATTTCTGGTTCTGCATCCTGGGGCTTCACAAGCTCGGAGCAATAGCCGTGCCTGCAACCCACATGCTAAAAACCAGGGATATTGTATACAGAATCGAAAGAGCCGGGCTGAAAATGATCGTCTGCATCGCCGAAGATGATGTCCCGGAACAGGTAGACGAAGCCCATGCCGAATGTGGGGATGTGCCTCTTAAAAAAGCCAAGGTAGGAGGAGAAGCCCGGGAAGGCTGGATTGATTTCAGAAAAGAACTTGAGGAAAGTTCTCCGGTCTTCGAACGTCCTGCAGGTGAGGCTGCGACAAAGAACGAAGACATCTGCCTTGTCTACTTCTCTTCCGGAACCGCCGGTTTCCCGAAAATGGTAGAACATGACAACACCTATCCCCTTGGCCATATCCTGACCGCAAAATACTGGCAGAACGTGGAGGAAGACGGGCTGCACTATACCGTTGCGGACAGCGGCTGGGGTAAATGTGTCTGGGGCAAGCTCTACGGGCAGTGGATAGCCGGCTGTGCGGTTTTTGTCTATGATTATGATCGGTTCGAAGCCAGAAACATGCTTGAGAAAGCCACAAAATATGGGGTCACCACCTTCTGCGCTCCGCCCACGATCTATCGTTTTCTGATTAAAGAAGACCTGTCCCACTACAACTTCAGTACGCTGAAATATGCAGTCGTTGCAGGTGAACCCCTCAACCCTGAAGTATTTAACCGCTTCCTTGAGTTCACCGGAATCAAACTCATGGAAGGTTTCGGGCAGACTGAAACCGTTGTCACGATTGCGACCTTCCCGTGGATGGAACCAAAACCCGGGTCTATCGGAAAGCCCACTCCCGGATATAAGATTGAGCTTATGGACAGGGACGGAAGGCTCTGCGAGGTTGGAGAAGAAGGGGAAATCGTCATCAACACGACAAAAAGAAAACCGATAGGGCTCTTTGCCCACTATGGAAAGGATCCTAAAAGGACAGCGGAAGCCTGGCATGACGGCTACTACCATACCGGAGATATGGCCTGGATGGATGAAGACGGATACCTGTGGTTTGTGGGAAGGGCCGACGACATAATCAAGACCTCGGGATATAAAGTCGGGCCCTTTGAAGTAGAAAGTGCTCTTATCCAGCACCCGGCTGTACTCGAGTGTGCAATCACGGGAGTTCCGGACCTTATCAGAGGTCAGGTCATCAAGGCGACTATTGTGCTTACAAAGGATTACACTCCGAGTGATGCTCTTAAGAAAGAGCTTCAGAATCACGTAAAAAATGTCACGGCTCCTTATAAGTATCCCCGGATTGTGGAATTCGTCCCCGAACTCCCGAAGACCATCAGCGGAAAAATCCGCAGGGTTGAAATCCGTGATAAGGACCAGAGCCTATGAGCTCCGTGCAGAAGGGCTAATTTGCAGTTATGGCCGTGAGCTTTGTTGAAAAGTGAATAACAAAGCTACAGTTTTTCTTTTTCCTTCGTATAAGGAGGGAATCCTGATCAAATCAGAAAAAGGAAAAGAAAGAAAAGAAATAAGTACTTTAAACTTTTCCTGAAAAGTTTGCTCAAGGAAGAGATAATTCGGATTTACTTTTTAATAGATGCTGTAATTCAATAGGATTATAATTTACGAATAAAAGAGATTCAAGAAGATTAGAATTCAGAAAGCCCCTTAAAAATGATAGCCTCTCCTGTCTGCCATAATACCGGCTGGAGAAAAACAGGGACTGGAAGAATAGCGTGAGGATTCTATATGGCAAAAAATGATGAAAAAGAACCGTACCCTGTTATCAACATTCTGGAGTGCAAGGCCTGTGGGCGCTGCCTTCTTGCCTGCCCGAAGAACGTGCTTTTCATGAGTGATAACCTGAACGCCCGGGGTTACCACTACGTAGAGTATAAAGGAGAAGGCTGTTCAGGCTGTGCGAGCTGCTATTATACCTGCCCTGAACCCCTTGCACTGGAAATCCATATTCCCCTTAAAAAGGAGGAAGCCGAATAAGGCAGGGTCAGGAGGGAAAAAGATGGCAACACAACTCGTAAAAGGCAACTCCGCAATAGTCATTGGTGCACTTTATGCCGGATGTGACTGTTTCTTCGGATATCCCATTACTCCGGCAAGTGAAATTCTGCATGATGCCTCCAAATACTTACCCATGATAGGAAGGAAATTCGTGCAGGCCGAGTCCGAAGAAGCTGCAATTAACATGGTCTTCGGGGGAGCATCAGCCGGACACAGGGTAATGACATCCTCGTCAGGCCCCGGAATCAGCCTGATGCAGGAAGGAATTTCTTATCTTGCAGGCGCAGAACTTCCCTGTGTGATTGTCGACATCATGAGGGCAGGCCCCGGACTCGGGAACATCGGACCTGAACAGGGAGATTACAACCAGGTAGTAAAAGGCGGGGGGCACGGGAACTACAAGAATATCGTACTTGCTCCCAACTCCGTGCAGGAGATGTGTGACTTTACCATGAAAGCTTTTGAGCTGGCGTTCAAATACGGGAACCCTGCAGTCGTACTTGCTGACGGAGTGCTCGGGCAGATGATTGAGTCCCTTGAGTTTCCGAAAAAAGCGCTTGCTCCTGAAATCAATACAAGCTGGGCAGTCAACGGCACAGCCGAAACCAGGCCTAACCTGATAACCTCTATCTTCCTTGACTTCAATGAACTCGGGCAGTTCAACGAGAAGCTGCAGGCAAAGTACGAGCTGATTAAACAGAATGAGGTTGACTACGATGAATACATGACCGAAAACGCCTCAATCGTACTCGTTTCTTACGGCATAAGCAGCAGGATCTGCAGGTCTGCCGTAGACCTTGCCAGAAAGGAAGGAATAAAAGTAGGGCTTTTCAGGCCAAAAACCCTCTTCCCGTTCCCGGAAGCGCAGTTAAAAGCCCTTGCAGATAAGGGAGCTTCTTTCATCTCAGTGGAAATGAGCAATGGGCAGATGATAGACGATATCAGACTTGCAATCGGCTGCTCGCAGCCTGTGGAGCTGGTAAACCGCATGGGAGGAAACCTGATGACCCTGGACCAGATTATGGATAAAATAAGAAAGGTTGCAGGGGAGGCATGAATATGGCAGCAGAAATCATTGATGGAGAAAAGGTTATTAGAAAGCCGAAAGCTCTGTACGCGGAATATCCCCGCAAGGGAGGAGCAGCTCCGACAGCCACTCACTATTGCCCTGGATGCGGACATGGGGTTTTGCATAAACTCATCGCCGAGGCAATTGATGACCTGGGAATCCAGGACCGGACAGTTATGATCAGCCCTGTGGGCTGTGCAGTTTTTGCTTACTATTACTTTGACACAGGCAATATCCAGGTTGCCCACGGCCGGGCTCCTGCTGTTGGGACAGGCGTCTCAAGGGCTGAAGAAAATGCGGTGGTTGTCTCCTACCAGGGTGACGGAGACCTTGCTTCGATCGGTCTTAACGAGACACTGCAAGCGGCAAACAGAGGGGAAAAGCTTGCAGTCTTTTTCGTAAACAACACCGTGTATGGCATGACTGGCGGACAGATGGCTCCAACAACCCTTATCGGGGAAAAGACAACTACAACTCCTCAGGGCCGCGATCCCCGCTTTGCAGGCTACCCGCTTCATATGTGTGAGCTCCTGGACAACCTGAAGGCTCCGGTCTTTATCGAAAGAGTCTCGGTTTCCGATATTTCTCATATCCGGAAGGCCCGAAAAGCCGTTCGAAAGGCGCTTGAAGTTCAGCGTGATGGCAAAGGCTATGCTTTTGTGGAAGTCCTTGCAGCCTGCCCGACCAATCTTAGGATGGATGCGGAGCAGGCTATCCAGTTCATTAATGAGCAGATGGAAAAGGAATTCCCGCTCAGGAACTTCAGGGACAATTTCGAATCTGCCGAACCCCTTCACCGCGGGATCAGCGATTTTACAACAGAGTCCCTTGAGAAGCTTTACGGAATTGAAGCGGAAGCCGGAGAAAAACCCTCAAGGGCTGACTTTTCCCCGATCCAGACCAAGATTGCAGGTTTCGGAGGACAGGGTGTCCTTAGCATGGGACTTATCCTTGCCCAGGCAGGAGTCAAAGCGAATCTCAATGCTTCCTGGTTCCCTTCTTATGGCCCTGAACAGCGCGGAGGAACCTCAAACTGCTCGGTCGTGATTTCTGGCCAGGATATAGGCTCGCCTACGGTCTACACCCCTGATATCCTTATAGCCATGAACCGTCCCTCCCTCGAGAGATTCGAAGGGGCAGTAAAAGAAGGAGGCTTTATCCTCTATGACTCAACAATCGGGGAAGCCGCGACCCCTACAGGCGTAAAAGCAATTGCAGTCCCTGCAACCGAAAAAGCTAAGGGAGCAGGCGATGAGAGAGCTGCAAACTCCTTCATGCTCGGAGTCCTTATGGGCCTGAACGCAACCGGCCTTGAAGAAGATGCCTTCAAAGAAGCCCTTGCCGAAAACTTCGCAGGCAAACCCAAAGTTATCGAGTTTAACCAGCAGATGCTCGAAGCCGGTGCAGCATGGGTAAGAGAGTCTGTTAAAGTATAAAAAAAGTATAAGGTTCAGGTGTATGTGAAGGTAAAATACGTTGATATAAGAAAATGTCTTACAACCAAGCAGGCGGAGAAAAGAGCCAGATCCGCCTGTAAACACTCTTTTTAGGCTAATTCTTATTTTTATTAATCTCGGGTCTCTAATTTGCTAGTGAGGTGGAGAGTTTCACTCACGGTGACTCTTTATCATTTCTCTTTGAAAGTAATTGAAGCACTTTCAGGCAAAATACATCTAACAGGAAAAAAGCCTTGTTGATTTAAAATACATTGTTGTTTAATTTTCTCTGTTACCCCCTGTATTTCCTGTTTGTCCTTATAAAGAGGTTTGGTCATTAAAATTGAAAATTTCGATTTTCTCTTTTGCTTTTAATCTTCCTCGCGGCAACAGGACTAAAGGAAACATTAAAATAGTTGAGGGAAGTCGTAGTTAATATAGAACGGCAAAACCAAATTCATCACCTCTCCAGCTTTATTTTGCCGTTCTTTAAATTCCTTATTATAGCACACTTTTTTTCAAGATTTTTATTTAGGGTCTATACTCAACGGAACGTAGCTGAAGAAATGAAATGTTCACAGCCTGTAGGCATACTGACGAAAGAATCTTAAAAATTTAGGAACGGTCATAAGGTTTATTAAAAATAAACACATTATAAAAAAGAGTAAGCGTTCATAAAAATTACTTTGAAAGTAAATGAATTTAATAAACTAAGTTGAAACCAGGAATTTGACTGAAAATTAGCTATCATAGAAATCGTAGTACCATTAAATAGTAGTTTAGAAGTAGATGGTAGGGGCCGAGTCCCTATTCTCGGGGTCCCTACCTGCGATCCAACCCTGGATTGAGAGGAAACCCTTACTCTCAATCTCCTATATTTTATAACGATCCTGTAATATATATCATAACCGCTCCAAAAAACTTTTTTTAATTCAAATTTTTAAATTGGATATATTTTTTTGTCTGACTTGAACTTTTAATGCCATTGAAAGTTTTATGAAAGTTTTAATATAATTATAATAATCTTATTAATCCAGCTGTCTAAACTATCTACTGTCTAAACTATCTAATTATTTTAAACTATCTAATTATTTTTCATTTTTCCAGTCGTATTTCCTCTCACTAATTAAATAATAAGGATCAATAATAATGAGAACAATCATAAAGCTTATTTATGGTAACAACATTATGAAAAAGAAAAAAGTACTGTAAAAAATAATATGAAAGTAATTGAAAGTAATTATATTTGCTTGCATGGATCTCATTTAAAATAAGCTTCAGTATAAAGATTTAAAAGATGGCTATTAGCTTAGAAGTAGATGGTAGGGGCCGAGTCCCTATTCTCGGGGTCCCTACCTGCGATCCAACCCTAGATTGAGAGGAAACCCTTTAACCCTCAATCTACATCTATTTTATAATCATGTGGACATATATATCATAACCGCTTAAAAAAACCAATGAATATCTTTTTTTTTGAGGCTATTAAAAATTATTACAGCAAACAAATTTTCAATGCCACTAAATATGGATAAGAATCTCATGCTAAAGATACAATATTCTATCTTATTGATACTTATTCTATCATATTGATTTATTCCTACTCTAACAATAACTACAATAATTGAGTGTAGAAATTTATCTTGTTGGTCTCACAGCCTGTTAGAGCTAGCTGATTTTTCAATTCTGATGGATAAAAGTAAATATTGTATACATCAAAAAAGTGATTTTTAATAACTTCTAAAAAATTATTTATGTTTCTCTTGTCTATGTCAGCTAAATTAAAGACATAATAAATTTAGAAATTTAGGAACGGTTATAAGGTTTATTTAAAATAAATACATCCTAAAAAAGAGTAAGCCAGTATAAAATTTAATTTAGAAGTATATTTCATCTGGGAATTTTGCTTGAAAATCCGTAATTTAATTATAATAGCCTAAAAAAATCTTAGTTATAATTAATTCTTAGTTTAGCGCAGGTAGGATTCGAGTCCCTATCCTCGATGTCCTTTCCTGCGATCCAACCCTGGATTGAGAGGAAACCCTATTACTCTCAATCTACGATCTATTATAACGATTAATTATATAGTATTACTCACTTGATAAACCTTTTGCAATCTCTTGAATAAGAGGATTTTTTAAAAGATATCGGGACTTTTCTGACTTACAATTTTCCTTTGCTTAATCAGGAGCACAGCAGGTTGCTTAAAATATGAGGGCGGCTGCCCTTCAGATAAGATGAGCTTCGAGAGGGGGAAAGCCGTTAAAATTTATAGAAGAGTAACTCTGGGTATAGGCTCCTGTTGTGAATATGTAGACGCGGTTTCCTTCTCTCATAGTATGGGGAAAGGAATATTTATGTTGCTCATAGAGGATGTCCATGCTATCGCAGGTTGGACCTGCAAGGATGACCTCTTCTGCACAACCTTTTTTGTCACAAAAAATCGGGTATTTGATGCATTCGTCAAGGGTCTCAATAAGGCCGCCAAACTTTCCGATATCAAGATAAACCCATTTGTACTGGTTGAACCTGGCTTTTTTAGAGATCATAACGACTTCACTTACAATTATGCCGGCATCGGCAACCAGAGATCTTCCGGGTTCGATAAGGATTTCGGGAAGCTCTTCTCCGAAGTCGTCGTGTAAAAAGCGGCGGATTTCCCTGGCATAGGTCTCAAGGTCATTTGCCTGAGCCTGGTATTTTGCGGGGAAGCCTCCCCCGAGGTTAATCATTTTCAGCTGAATCCCTTTTTCGGCTACTGCTTCAAAAAGGTATTTGCACTTGGAGATTGCATTATCCCACTGTCCGATATCTCTTTGCTGGGAACCTACATGGAAAGAGAGTCCGTAGGGTTCAAGCCCGAGTTTTTCAGCTTTCAGAATCAGTTTGTATATAAGGTCAGGATGGGAGCCGAATTTCCTGGAAAGAGGCCAATCTGCCCCGTCACTTTCGGTAAGAACCCTGAAAAAAACCCTTGAGCCAGGAGCTTTTCTGGATAATTTTTTCAGATCATTTTCTGAATCAGTAACAAAGAGCCTTACCCCTTTCTCATAGGCATAAGCTATATCCTTTTCTTTTTTGATAGTGTTTCCGTAGCTTATCCTCTCAGGCCCCACTCCGAGCCTCAGCACCTGATCAAGTTCGTAAACCGTTGCCACATCAAAGTTGGAACCTTTATTCTTCAGAGCAAGCACTATCTTATCCATAGGATTGGCCTTTACAGCATAGTGAATTTTTGCAAAAGGCATGTGCTCTACAAGTTCGTCATAACTTCTTTCTACTTTCTGAAGATCAATGACCAGGAACGGTGTTTCTTTAGCCCGGGAGAATTTCTTGATTTTGTTAAATTCTTCTCTGGGAATGAAGTCCTCCAGCGGGAACTCATAAAGCTCTTTTCTCATATCTACTCCCTTTTTTAACCTTAAATTTTTTGTAAGCGGGGTTGAAATTTTATTACGGACCGAGTAATAGTCCGTTGGGTTATATTTGAGCAATTCTGTTTATAAATTTTTAGTAAATTATGGATTTATTTCGGTTTTGAGATTTATAATTAATAATGCAGATAATCCCTGAAATAAAACGAATCAAATTGGAGTTTATGTATATAAAACTAATTCTTGTTGAATATCAAGACTCAAAAAGAGCTAAAATCAAATAATATTCACCATAAATAGTCAAATTAGTGAAAAATCCTTTATTTGCCTTTTTTAAGAAATTAAATCCCTCTATATTCTTTTTTCACCTATTAAAAGCAGTATAATCCTGCTTATATGTTGAAATTCTCCATAAAAGCCTGTATTTTTCGGAAATATATGCTTGCTGTTTAAATGTAAAATAAGAATTTAACCGAATAAACAAGGTGAAAAACTCCTTTTTATGGGAATAATTTTGTATTAAAGCTTATATGAACTTTTATTTGACTAAATAGTTCTTTATTTTCCTTTTAATTTTCCTGGCTGAAATGCCTTTATGCACTTAACTATTTTATAATATTTATCTTTCGATCTGTTTAACGTAAGTAATTATAATTTGAAAAATGAGATAAGCAAAATGAGATAAGCAAAATAAGGTGAGAAGAAAGAGATTTAACTGAAATTGGATGTATCAGCCAGTTAAGAGCTTATCCTTCCTTTTTCCGGTTTTAAGTAACACTAGTATTGCACTTATTCCTGCAAGGAAAAATCCGTAAAGCATGACTTCTTTACTGATCTGGGAAAAAAGGAAAACAGCGGATAGAGCCCCAAGAGTTGGAATTATGGGAAAACGGCCTATACTGACAGGGACCCTGAAAGGGCGCCTTCTCTCCGGGTCGGTGTATCGGAGTTTTATTAGGGAGACGTTGACTATAAAAAAGACAATAAAAATCATAAAATTCGCAATATTTGCTACCGTTGCTATGTCTCCAAGGAAGACAAACAGACTTGAAAATAATGCAATTCCGAAAATTGCAGTCCAGGGGGTCTTGAGCTTTGGGTGTACCCGTGCGAGGATTTTCGGAAGCGAACCCGAATTTGCCATGCCGTAGACAATTCTTGACCCTCCGAGCATAACCACAAGTACTGTATTCATTGTGGAAAAAAGCGCGATCCAGGAAAGAAGGACAAAAGCCTTTTCCCCAAAAGCGACAGCTGCAACTTCAGCAAGCGGGATATCCGAAATTCCGAGAACCTGAAAATCAAGCACACTCACAGAAGTTACTGCCACACAGATATAGAGGAAAATGGTGACGAAGATGGAAAT
This sequence comes from Methanosarcina siciliae T4/M, assembly GCF_000970085.1. Lineage (NCBI taxonomy): Archaea > Methanobacteriati > Methanobacteriota > Methanomicrobia > Methanosarcinales > Methanosarcinaceae > Methanosarcina > Methanosarcina siciliae. Next base: position 1,788,506 of record NZ_CP009506.1, read on the forward strand.
AAACAAAGCTTTTGGAGTTGCTTTCTCCGCATCTTTTGTTTCCTGGGATAACCTTACAATATCTTCAAACCCCAGGAATGCAAAGATAATCAGGGCAGAAGCCTCAAAAACTCCTGAGAGGCTCGGGGTTTCAGAATAATTTACCGTACCAAGATAGGGAATCCCTACGTAAATAATTATCAGGAGACCTGAGAGTTCTATAAAGGTCATGAGAATAGCCAGTCGGGCTGACTCCTTGATCCCGTAAACCATTACAAGGCTCAGGAGTATATACAGGCTTATCGCCCCTATTAGAATTCCACCTCCGAAAATAGTACTGAAGTACCTCCCAAAGCCGAGAGCAACCGCAGAAGCGGTAATTGCTACATAATAGATGACCAGCAGCCCTACAAATAGACCTGTACGTTCTCCAAAAGCCTTCCTCGCAAACACATACTCTGCTCCTGCTCGAGGGTACATGGAAGAAAGTTCCATATAGCTTAGAGCGGAAAGTGAAGCGGTAAATCCTGCAAACAGAAAGGAAGCCCAGACCATGTTGCCAGCGAGACCCGCAGCTTTTCCCATAAGCACATAGATCCCTGCTCCAAGAATATCTCCAATTCCGACCAGAGTAATTTCGAGTAAACTCAGGTTTCTTTTTAGTTCCGATTTCCTTTCCATAAGATTTTCAGAATTATATTTAGCTTCAAACATTATATACCAGATGAAATTATATTTCTAAATTCGGGTAAATGACACAAAAGTTAATGAAAAATTGTACTATGAATTTGGATAAAATGCGCAAAAACTAAGCATTTTCAGCTTGTAGAGGATGGGCAGGAGTCGAAAGTCCTATACATTTATGGGGAGCAATTCTGGGTGTTTCCCTTTACGGATATTCAAAAATGCTATTCAAAAGGTTAAGAATGGCTCCTCAGCCGGATTACCCGGGAGAAACCTGGGAAATCGGTAAAATAGGTTTTTTCGGCCAGAAAACTTAAATCATTAATTTAAATATTTGTATCCTATTTCAATATTTATGTCTTCATTTTTCGAGCCAGTTCTCGCCCTATTTCCTCAACTTTTTTTAAGTCTTCCTTGCTGGCCCTGCCCTGTACCTGAAGGGTGCCCATAATCTCCATTTTAGAAGGGCCCAGGAGTTCACCTGCCTGCTTCAGTGCCCCTCCTCCCCAGCCAAAGGACCCGAGCACAACCCCGTACTTTGCCGGGGGGTTGAGGGCCTTTACCAGGTAAGTGCCGTAAAGGGCAAGCGGGTGCATACCTCCCAGGACTGTCGGCGTTCCAAAGACTACAGCTCGGGAATCAACCAGTTCCCTTGCAACATCTCCTATATCCGAGGCCGCAAGGTCATACATTCTGACATCGACTCCTTCTTTTAGCAGGGTTTCTGCAATTGTACGGACCATCTCCCGGGTGGAACCCCACATACTTACATAAACAATAAGGGCTTTGTTCTCGGTTTTTCCTTGAGTCCATTTTTCATACGGGTCCAGGATTCGCTTCGGGTTTTTGTATATCGGCCCGTGGCTTGGGGCAATTATTTCGATCCCAAAGTCCTTAATTTTCTCAAGGGCTCTGGCTCCCATTTTCGCAAAGGGCATCATGATCTCCCCGTAGTAGCGCTTTGCAAGAGAAACGAGTTCCTCGATATCTTCGTCGTATACTCCCTGTGCTGTATGTGCCCCGAAAAAGTCGCATGAGAAAAGGACCTTATCATCGGGAATGTATGTGAACATGGTTTCTGGCCAGTGGAGCCAGGGAGCTTCTATGAAATGAAGGGTCTTTCCTCCAAGGTCAAGGCTGTCCCCTTCGGCAACGACTTTGATCCGGGCTTCAGGCAGCTCGTGATAAAGCTTTGCCATCTTTACTCCTTTCTCGGTCGTGACAAACAGGGCCTCAGGAGCTTTTTCAAGGACAAATCTAATCGCATTGGCATGGTCAGGTTCGGCATGGTTCATTATCAGGTAATCTAGTTTTTCCAGGTCCGAAACCACGTTAATTTTTGTTTCCAATTCTTCTTCAAATCCCGGATTAACGGTATCTATAAGTGCTGTCTTTTTCTCGCCTTTTACGAGATAGGCATTGTAGCTTGTACCCTCTGGCAGCGGGATTAAAGAATCGAAGATCCTGCGGTTCCAGTCTTTTGACCCAACCGCGAAAACATTCCTTGTAATCTCCGGGATATTGTAGGTTTCCATACTTTACCTCCATCTCTCTTCTGAATCATTAACTCCCAAAATAAAATATACTAAAATTCAATACACAGAAATTTTTAACTGTTCCCCCGAAGCTCAAAACATAATTTGTTGGAGCTATGTTAATTTACTATATTTTCCTATATTTATTATTCCAATTAAATATATTTGGCAAGAAACTCCCTCTATTTTTTACCTGTTCTTTCTATCGGAAAAATAGTTAGAAGGCATAAGCTCATAATGCTTTTTAACACCCAATATTTTTCAAAAAAAATAAAAAAATGAAAAACCTTATATAGACAGCAGTAAGTTATCACTTTCCTATTCAGGCAAAATTTACATTATCATGCTTGATAAGGCAACCATTAAGCCTGAAATTATTCGGTATTGAAATGAGGCTTTGAATACTCGAATATTTCATCAATCAACTAAGAAGGGATACTTTATGAAAACATCAAACGTAGAACTGAATCCGAACAAACTGGTACAGTACCTCAATAAGCCAGCAAGCGAGTTCACCAAGGATGACATTATAAGGTTCATCAAGGAAAACGGAATTAAAATGCTGAATTTCCGCTATGTCGGTGGCGATGGGAGACTTAAAGCCCTTACCTTTGTGATCAGAGATGAAGAGCACCTTGACAACTTACTTTCTGCCGGTGAGAGGGTAGACGGTTCAAGTCTTTTTTCATACATCGAGGCAGACACAAGCGACCTCTATGTGCTCCCCAAATACAGGACTGCTTTCGTGAATCCTTTTGAGGAAATCCCCACTGTGGACATCCTCTGTTCTTACTTCGACAAGGATGGAACCCCTCTCGTAAGCGCTTCAGAAACCGTCATGAAGAAGGCTTCCCGGGTCCTGACTGAGAAGACGGGCTACGAACTTCAGGCAATGGGCGAGCTGGAATACTACATCATTGCCAACAGAGAGGAAGTCAACATGGGTTTCCCGGCTGTTGACCAGAGAGGGTACCACGAGTCCAATCCCTTTACCAAATACGACCAGCTCAGGAAAGAAGCAATGATGTACATCTCCGAAGCTGGCGGAAAAATCAAGTATGGCCACTCCGAAGTAGGGAACTTCACTGATGGCAACTACTACTATGAGCAGAACGAAATCGAATTCGAAACCGACACTCTTGAAAACAGTGCTGACCGCCTGCTTATTGCAAAGTGGATGCTCAGGATGCTTGCGGACCAGTACGGTGTGGTTATCAGCTTTGCCCCTAAGATCACTGTAGGAAAAGCAGGAAGCGGACTGCACGTCCACATGAAGCTTCTGAAGGACGGAAAGAGTGTAATGGTCGAGAATGGCGATGTCAGTGACACTGCAAAGCGTGCAATGGCCGGCCTTCTTGATATTTCAGCAGGAATCACCGCTTTTGGAAACAGGGTCCCAACATCCTACCTGCGTCTCGTTCCTCACCAGGAAGCCCCAACCAACATTTGCTGGGGAGACAGGAACCGTTCTGCTCTGATCCGTGTCCCTCTCGGCTGGTTCTCCGACAACTGCAGCAAGATGATTGCTCAGGTCAACCCTAACTACAGCGAGGATTTCAAGAGCCACAGCTATAAGTCTACCTTCGAATTCCGCGCTGCAGACCCCTCAGCTGACCTTTACCTCCTCCTTGCAGCCTTTGCTGTAGGTATCCGCCACGGATTTGAAATGGACAACGCCCTTGAGGTTGCAAAGAACCTCTACATCGACGTGAACATCTTCAAGGACGAACACAAAGACAGACTTGCTCAGCTTGAGCACCTTCCGGCTTCCTGCTACGAGTCCGCCCAGGCCCTGAAGAAATGTAAGGACGTCTTCACCCAGTACGATGTCTTCACTGAAGGCATGATCAACGACACTGTAAAATTCCTTGAATCATTCGACGACTACCAGCTCAGTGAGAGGCTTTACGGCAAGAACGAAGAAATCAAGAAACTTGTGGACTCTTACGTCCATATTGCCTGAGTCCGACAGGATCTTAAAACAAACCGGTAACTTTATCCCCATAAAAATGCAGGGCTCATGCTTGCCACGGCAGAGCCCTGTAAAAATCCGCTTTTCTCCCTGTTTTTTGTGATTTTTTCCGCACGCTGATTGTATTTGAGCTTCTTCCATTTGAGCTTCTTCCCGGAATACCTTAAGAAATCGGAGGCTTCTTTTACTTACAGAAAACTACCGCCGGGTTGAAAATTAAAAGAGAAAGAAAAATTAAGAGAAAAAAATTAAAAGAGAACGAAAAACCTCGATAGTACTATTAAATTAGATTATAAGGATTTAAATCTGAGAGAAAACGACCATCCCTCATCCCCTTTCTTTTATCATTTATTCAATATTTTAACAGCTGTCCCGTATGCAAGTATTTCGGCTGCTCCTGCCATTACCATTGAGGTCATGAACCTGACGTTTACCACTGCATCGGCCCCCATCTTTTCGGCATCTACTACCATACGGTTGATCGCCTTTTCCCTCGCCTCTTCAAGCATCTCGGAGTATTCTGTCAGTTCACCCCCTACGACACTGCGCAGTCCTGACATGATATCCTTTCCAAGATGCTTGGCCTGAATGGTACTGCCGCGAGCCATTCCAAGGGTTTGTGTAATCTCCTTTCCTGCTACTGTATCCGTGGTTGCGATTATCATTTTTTCACCTAGTATCTTCTTTCGGTTTCCTTATCCCCAACACTCGTTTTTTCCTTTATCAAGGTCAACAAAACCAGTACTATGCCTGTTATGATTGCTCCAATAGATACTTTAAGTACCAGGCCGAAATCTGTAGTAAAAAAATTATAAAGACCACATCCCAGCAGCAAGATGAAGCCTATGACTGCCAGTCCGGTACCAAGATTTTTAATTGCTGTGCTACTGTTCATAAAAACATCTCTTCAAACAAAATTGGAATTCTTCACAGAAACCAGGTTGCTTGAGATTTTATATAAGTACAGGATACATATTACTTTCTTCATATTTATAGACATGTTTCATCCAGGCAAATTACTTTTTAAGGGCTATGACCCAATAGAAAAACCTGGTCGGGCTTGTAACATCCTTTGCCCTTTCGATAATAAGTTCTTTTCCTTTCCGGGTAAGGGCGAAAAGTGGTACTGCAGTTCCTCCCTGAGCAAGAGGCTTTACAAGCTCTCTCATGTACTTTGAAGCACAGCTATGTCTGCATTTTCAACAAGTGTCTGGACATCTTCCTTACTTAGACCTGTTACATGGGCTCCGATTACTATCAGATCAAGCCCGAGTTAGGGTTCAAGTTTCCTTAACTTTTTTGCAGTTTCACCAAACGGTGAGGTTACTGCGATCTTTTTGTACCCGAGTTAGGCTGCCTTTTTCACGCCTTCAACTGGATCCATTTTTGCAGTTGAGGGAGTCAAGCACGATTCTACTGGGTCCCTTGATTCATTTTATTATGCCATCGATAGGTCCGGTTTCGATAAGCTCGGACATTCTTCCACCCATTCCCTGGACAATCAGGTTGTTGGAAGTGGCCGGTTCCGCGCCTTCACGGGATGTCGCTGCCTTCACAGGCTGTCACTGTTGTGTCAAGTAACCCCATGCTCAGATCCGTCATCATAATTTCGCTAGCATCAAAGCTTACAAAGTCCTCGAGCTCCAGCTTGCGTTTTTCAGTAAACATCCCGAAATCGCTGATCTGAACTCCATGTTCTTCCTGAAGTCTTCCGAAGTTATCTTCTGAATTCCACGCAACTTGGCAAAGATAGGACACCATTCAACTTCAGGTTCATCGACTTCAACAACTCTCCCAGCCTGCAGAACAATAAAATTACTCTGTGTGTAGTGGGGAGTGGCAGAATTATTTTTGATTACATAATGGCAAATAATAACAATATACGGGCAGGGTTGTAAAGCACAAATTTAATTGCTTATCGTAAATAAGGATATAGATATGACTTTCAAAACAGGAAAAACAATTAGTTATCTCTTTCCGCATATTTTCCCTTTTAAGTTCAGGAGTTCATCGAGGGAAAAAACGTGATCCAGATTGCACTCTACGGCAAGGGAGGTATAGGCAAGTCAACCGTTTCTGCAAACCTCTCGGCTGCCCTTGCCGATTTGAATAAGCGGGTACTGCAGGTCGGCTGCGACCCGAAACACGACTCCACCCGCCTGCTTCTCGGTGGGACTGCCATCCCCACAGTGCTGGACTATATGCGTGAAACCCCCGGAGAAACCCAGCAGCTTGAAGCCCTGGTCTTTGAAGGCTACGGAAGAACCGCCTGCGTGGAAGCAGGGGGCCCGAAACCCGGGATCGGCTGTGCAGGCCGCGGGATCCTGAGCAGTTTTGAGGTCTTGAAACGCCTGGGACTCAGGGCTTCTTCCTTTGACGTCGTCCTCTACGATGTACTCGGAGACGTAGTCTGCGGCGGGTTTGCAGTCCCCCTCAGGAAAGAATATGCAGATGCGGTTTTTCTGGTAACTTCCGGGGAATATATGTCTCTGTACGCAGCCAACAACATACTTCGGGGTATTCGGAATTTTGAAGACACAAAACCCAGGGTTGCAGGCATCATCTTCAACAGCCGGGGGCTTTTTTCCGGGGAAGAAAGGGTCTTTACCTTTTCCCGGGCAGTAGGGCTGCCTGTGCTTGCCTCCATCCCCAGGGACGAGGTCTTTTCTCAAGCTGAAAAAGCCGGAAAAACCCTGGCAGAAGCCTTCCCTTCTTCTGCTTCTGCAGGAATCTTCAGGGATCTGGCAGTGTATGTTGAAACTCTTGAAAAGGATCGAAATCTGCTTCATCCTGCAAACCCCCTCGGTGACCTTGAGCTTGAAGCTCTGGTGCTGGGGAGACGAGAAAGGGTTTGCATGAAGCCATTCGCTACAGATCCTGCACCTTATGAACAAACCGGTGCAGAGTCCTGTTCCCGCTGCCAGGAAAAAGGACCTTCTGCAGAAATCCCGTCCGGAATTCCCGAAACAAATTCTGCAGAAACTCCCGAAGAAGTGCTCATACAGTCCCCTACGCCCCTTCCTTCCAGGCCTCCTCTTTACGGCTGTGCGTTTTCAGGGGCTGTAACTGCTACTTTCCAAGTTAGCGATGCCGCCACGGTCCTGCACGGGCCGAGGAGCTGTACCCATATCACGGCCGATGCCCTTACGTGCTCGTTTTTAAGGGGGGGCGGAATAAATGCAGGTGAAGTAAAGCAGGTCCCAGGCCTCCTGCCAACAGATATGGAGGAAGAGGATATCATCTTCGGAGGGCTTGAAAAGCTTGAGAGAAAAATCGAAGAAGCCCTTTCAGCCGGCTGGCAAACGGTCTTTGTGGTGAGCACCTGCCCGGGAGGTATCATAGGAGATGACGTAAAAAGGGCAACTTCAAGGGTAAAAACCCGTTTTCCCAGAGCAAGGGTCATCCCCGTCCCCGTAGAAGGGGTACTTACGGGAGACTTTTCTGCCGGGCTGCTTGAGGGGTACAAACGGGTTGCTGACCTGATTGATCCTTCCGTAACGCCCGAAAAATGCCTGGTCAACATTATCGGAGAAAGGAGTTTTTCCCTGCGAGAAGAGGAACACTTCCGTACGATCGAAGGGCTGCTCAAAAAGTTAGGGTACGGAGTCAACTGCAGGTTTTTAAAAGGGGCAGATACCCTTTCCCTTCGCTCTTTTAAAAAAGCGGAAATCAACATGCTGGCCTGTGACGACCCCGATACCCGGGCCCTGCAGGCATACCTCTCCGACCGTTTCGGGCTTGAGTTTTTTGAGCTTCCCTTTCCTGTGGGTTTCCGGGAAAGCTCCCTCTGGGTAAAAGCCCTAACAGCACACCTGATTCCCGGAGAAGATCCCTCTCCCCTGCTGGAGGAACAAAAAGAGCATTACAGGGCAGGGATTGAAAAATATGCACCCCAGCTCTCGGGAAAACGAGTACTTGTGGTGAGCTACACCGAGGATATCGGCTGGGTTCTGGACACTATCCGGGACCTGGGAATGGAAATCGTCAAAGTTGGGATTTCGGTCTCGTTTTTCGGGGGGGGAAGCCCGGGTTTCCTATCCTCTGACGCCTTCCATGTGGAGAGGGACTATACGGATGAAAAAAGGGCCAGGGATGTCAGGATTCTCATGCCGGACCTTGTCCTTTCGAATTATGCTCCTTCGGTTCCTGAAGACGGAGTTCATTACGATACCATTCCCTTCTCCCCGCAGGTCGGGTTCCTGAGCGGACTTGAACTTGCAAAACGCTGGAGTACACTTCTGCGGCTACCGGTTACGGAAGGGTGGAAGTACGACAGAGGTGATGAAAGTTGATTTTTTCCCCTGACGCTTTTACGGGTTCTATCCTCGCAGTAGAAGGAATCAGGGATGCGGCTGTGATCCTGAACGGGCCTACAGGGTGCAAGTTATACCACAGTTTTCTCTCGGATAGGCAGTTTCCCAGGGAAAGTTCCCATGACCCCCTGGCGTTCCAGGACGAGTTCTATTTCGGGCAGCCCAGGGTTCCCTGCACCTGCCTGGACGGGGAAGACTACATCCGTGGTTCCCTTCAAAAGTTTGAAAGGGCACTTGCAGCAATAGCAGCAAAGGAAAAAGACCTGCTGATGGTGATTAATTCCCCAGGAGCAAGCCTTGTGGGAGACGATCTTGAGAGTGTGATCAAAAAGGCGGGAATGCAGGACCGCTGTTTTGTGGTGGAAAACCCGGGTTTTTCCCTTCCCGCAGCTCGGGGTTTTGAAAATGTTTCCATTGCCTTGCTCGAACACCTTAAACCCCATTCCATCCACGGTCCCCTTCATCGCCAGAATTCAAAGAAAAAAGTGAACTTGATAGGGCTTTCCCTTCTCCAAAAATACTGGGAAGGGTCTGTTGCAGAAATGAAGCGGCTTCTGGCTTTCCTGGGGCTGGAAGTGGGGGCCGCTTTCCTTGCAGGCACTTCCCTCGACGAAATCCGGGAATCAGGCGATGCCGTATGTAATATCGTTCTTTTCCCCGAATACGGCCGAAGGATCGCAGAATGGTACAGGGAACGCTTAGGGACCCCTATCGTGTTTTCTTCTTTCGGGGCTCCCCTGGGATTTGATGCAACTGAAAGCCTGCTGAGGGAAGTTGCGATCGCCCTGGATATCGATCCTGCGCCTGCCCTTGCGGAAGTGCGGAAAGCCAGACAGGTCAGTTACCGGCAGATTTCGCGTTTTCATTCTTATTCAGGGCTTCCCAAAGGAGCCAGTTTTTCAATCAGGGCTGAAAGCTCCCTTGCTTTTCCCCTTACACACTGGCTTTACTCCTATCTGGGAATGGCTCCCCTTGCAGTAAAACTACTTCCCGGAAGCGACCCCGAAATAGCAGAATCTCTCAGGACTTTTCTGGAGGAAAAGGGCTTTTGCGAAGCCTGGAACCGGGATCCTTCCCTCGAATCGGCTGATATCGCTTTTGCTGACGGCCCTACCCTTCAGCTTTTAAAAGCAAAGGGATGTTGTAAAACCGGCATCGAAATCGCCCTTCCGGAAGAAGGCTATATCCACCTAATTCCTAAAACATATCTGGGAGTTTCGGGTTCTCTCCTCCTCCTTGAGGAAATCGTTAACGGACTGCGTTCCAAATGAACATCCATTTGAAGGGCAGGAAAGAGAAGAAATGAACGAGATTGAAGCGTGCGAGGAAAAAGATAGTGTAAGTTCTGGTAAAGCAATGAATAAACATTGATCCACTTTTTCTAAAATCAGAACTTACACGCTTTTCTGCCTTTCAGGCAATTTTTCCCTTAAATTTCAGCGGATGTGTTACTAGCATCAAAAAATATATTTTTTGTACATTTTGCATTTCGACCCCCCCTCAAAAAAACCAACTTAATTTTTTTATTCATAAAGTTTATTGCTAATTATACCTATACTCATCCATTTAAGAATAATTTTGAAAAATTTTAGCAAATCTTGTTTTATTTTTCAGTAGATCCCTTAAATTTAGACTTGGTTTTTTAGAACTATGTAGAATTCAAGTCAAACTCATCAAACTTATTGATTATGTGTTCGCAACGGATTAAATAAGTTGAATCAGTTGTTGAAAAATTCATCATATTTTTAAGAGGGGGGTCGAAATGTAAAATACATCAATGTTTTTCCGAAAAATCGTATTTTCCTGTTACTAACTGTCTTTCAATATTTTCTTTTCATTAGTGCAAATCTATCTGTTTTCGATACAAACTCGTTGCAGGGCTTGCAAAGAGCTGATAGGTAAGTATTATTTTTGATTAGCGATGTTTGCTGACTATGATTGTAATAATTCGTTGGCTGAATACTATGGACACTAAAACAAGGATTGAACCTTACGAAAATTTATATACAAATTCAACTATCGATAAACAATAACAAGTTGTCATAATAGTGTGTGGGATTGATTGTTGAATGAAGTAAGAAGCGTTGGTGGATTAGCTATTTCTTTTAAATGTTTCTGCATTCTTAATTTTTAGGAAATATATGAACGGTAAAGGTATTTGTGATAAACATAATAACTTAGTCAAGCTACATCCTAACCTGGATCGTCTTTTTCGAGTTCTTGTATTTCCCTAGAGTAAGATATTATAAATTTCATCTAAACCTTTACAATAGTTTTGATAATTGTGAGTGTTCTCTTTTCTTACCAATATTGCTTTGATTCCTGCATTTCTCGCCCCTTCAACATCTGCAGTATAACTGTCACCAATCATTGTTACGTCACTGGTATCTTCAAGTTTGTCAAGCACCCTCCTGTATATTTGGAGATTTGGTTTTTCATAGCCTAAATGTGCCGATGAATATACTTGACTGAAATATTTACTTATTCTCAAATCTCTTACCAAATGGGATAATTCAGGTACATGGTTTGAAACTATTATATTTTCATAACTTTCATCTATTTCTCGTTCTAAACAAGGAATTGTATCATCATAAAGATGCCATTTTGTAATATCCAAATATTTCATTTTTATTTGACTTGCAATTTCAGTTGATAATATCTCATTAATCCCAAATTCATGTATTATTTTTGAGAAATGCAACGTCATATAATCCCACCATTGGATGCCACCAAAAAATTCTTCATGAGATATTTCCGGGGTATGCCAAGGAAAGCCCGTGATAAGATGTGTTTTAATATCTTCAAGTTCAACGCTATGATATCCATATTCTTGTAATAGGAAATATATTGTCTGCCCCCACATTCCATCCCGATAAGCTAAAGTATTATCAAAATCCCACAGCAGATATTTTTTTTGCATTATGATACCTTTTTTGTTTTCTATAATGTGGTTGGAAAATAAGTATATTAGCATAATAATACACAGTTGAGGTTTTGCCATTTACCTTTGAATTACTTCTTTTTTCCAAAAAAAATCAAAAGAGATTATTTTGTAAAAATATTACTTATTTATCTTTAAAATCTAATTTCAAAGTAGATAATAAGGATTATACCTAATTAAGACTATTTTAAGTTACCAATCCAAAAATAAACCGTAAAAAGGTATAACCCATGATAAAAATTGTTGGTAAGGGATATAAGTATTTTTTGCTTCAATTGAGTGACTTTTTAGAGATTACAAAAACAATAGTCGTAAGCTTGAAGAGTGTTGAAGGCAGGAAAAAATATGAAAAGATATTTGGAAGAAAATTCGAAGACAAAAAGGATAATTCAAGAATCCTTACTATTCACATTAACCAGTTAACACTTACAAACTTTATAGGAGATCTTTTCGAAAAAACAATATGTTTAGCCACTTTCAAGGATCATTTTCTTTCTAAAAATTCAAAATTTAAAATAATACTCCTAGGGAGTGATAAAAAGAATAAGAAAAAAGCGGAAAACAGTAGACTTTGTGTCAGATCTATATCTCAAAGAGTACTTTCCGACTTCTTTGAAGACATGATAAATGTCCTTAAAAGGAAAATTAATATCCCTTACAGGGTTAAACCTTTAATTGTGAAGAGTAAGGACTATATGGAAAATGTCCTTCCCTGGAATCAAATACTCGCTTTTCAAAATCTTAAAAAATTTAGAGGATATTTGAGGAACATTTTTGAACTAAACCCTTCACTTGATTCATATTTCACAAATCTTCAGGTTTCATTGGGATATACACCTCAACTTGAAGTATTGGCTTTTAATAACATTTTCAAGTTAGAAGTATCAAGGTGCAAACTTGGATATTCTAATCTTGAATCATTTATCAGAGATTACAATCAGAACCAAGCTCTAAGGAACGAATTAAAAATCAAAAGCGGAGAAAAAATCACTCTTTCTTCTTATCGACGAAACCTAAAAATGATTTATCCTTATCTGGACAAATATGCAGAATTATTGATCCAAGAATGTAAAAATCTTAACCTTATTGGTAACAAAATCTGGATTTGGGATCGAAGATTTTTTGAGTGTAATTGCAGTGGTTTGAAAAATAAAGAGACTGGACAGCTTTCCGATCCAGATGCTGGACATTATGTCAAAAAAACAGGCAAATATAGTGTATTATCAGGAACAGGATACACTGATACATGTATTGTTGATAGCTGGTGGGGTTTGCCTGTTTATTGGGATGCAGTAAACGCTAGTAAAAATGACAACACTATATTTCAGGATACAATAAACCAGTGTATGAAATCAGCAACAGAAAAACCGGTTTTTGTGATCGCGGATGCAGGACCGGATAGTCATCTTTCCAATGAAACCGTAATTGAGAAGGGGATTATTCCAATCATAGCTGCAAGAGCTAATAGTGTTGGAAATATATTAAAAACAGAAAAGGGAACCCATTTCAGAGCACAATACATTCCAAGAATTTATCATAAATTACTTGGAAAATTATACAATATCAGAACCACTGTTGAAAGGAAAAACTCAAACGATGTCGTTGGATACAATAGATCAAAAACACCGACAAGAGGGAGTTTATGGGCCAAAACTTATGTGTCGATAAGTAATATTGCCGCGTTACTTACGGCACTTACGGCTTTTGAGGTTGGAAGACATGACCTGATAAGAGCGCCAGGAGCTTTTAGAAGGTTGAATGTCTGAGCAAGTAAAAGTAATTTGTTCTTAAAAAAGGGAATTTAATGCTCTTAATTTAATTTTAAAGCATTAATAGAGAAATTGGCAAAACCTCAAGTATTCGAATTCGGAATATTGCTCGGTGAGTTTTCAAGCCAGTATTTTCAGCTACTCTCTCTTTCCGGATACACTCCCTTTCCACACTCTCTTTCCGGACACTCTTCCCGCCTGGCTGCTTAAACTAGTCATTTTTTCACATTTCTGCAAACAACAACTTCGACTGGCAGCCCCCAGCTGCTAAAATCGGCTGTGTCCAGGATATGAAAACTGGCTTCTTCCAGCATTTCCCTGACAAAAATGGGCCTGCAGTCAATATAATTCGGAAAAATTCTGTGAGCCCATTCATAGAGCTTCAACATTGGAGTGGGATCATGTTTCTGTTTCATGGCTACAACACAGAGTCTTCCGTCTTTTTTAAGCACTCGCTGGCATTCCTTCAAAACCAGAGGGATTTCAGGAGTGTCAAAAAGCTCAAGTGTGAAGCTCATAAAAATCGCGTTAAAAGAAGAGCCTGGAAAAGGGAGACTAAGGGCGTCCCCACTTATCAGCTGCACCCATTTTGAAAATCCTGCTTTTTCTACTTTCAATCGGGTGATTTCACACATTTTATTAGAAATGTCAATTCCATAGATTCTTCCGGAATTTCCGACAGCTCTGGCGAGTTTGAGGATACCCTGACCTGTCCCGAAGCCGATTTCAAGTATTACTTCTCCGGGAGCAGCCTGCACCTTATGAAGTCCGGTATCTATGAACTCTCCCTCAAAGGGGCTGACAAATAAATCATACCATTTGCCCAACCGGTCATAACTGCTTTTAGCTGCCTTTTTTGAGCGAGTAACTCTGCTTACATCCATTCAAGAGCCTTCCATTCCTGTCCTTTTTACAGTCCCTGTCCTCTTCCAGTTTCTGTCTTTCTTCCAGTTCCTGCCCTTACTTGCCTTGGATGAAAGTTTATTCCACGGGAGGGGACTTTATTCCACGTATTCCACATTCCTTTTCACAGGCCGGAAGAGTTTCATGAACTCGTGCACATCTTCGGGAAAATCCGTGCTTACGGGAAGCCCCAGTTCTTTAGCCTCTGCGGATGAGAGGGGAGTGCTGTGGATCATTTCTCCACTTACCAGCTTTTCAACCACGTCATCGAGTCTTCTTTTCCCTTCAGGCCCTGCCTCTACCTTGCCTTCAAGGAGTTCTTTTGCGACATTCCGGGTAAGCTTGAGGGCTTTTCTGGAGATATCGCTCATTACAAGAGTGGTGTCTTCTGCTTTTTCTTTCTTCGTTTCTGCAGCATAGATCCAGGAAGGAGCGGGGTAAGTACGCGAAGGAAATCTCCTATCTGTGGCTCTATGGGCCCAATAATCGCATCCTTATCCATCACGATTTCGTCAGCTGCAAGGGCGATTATTGTGCCACCTGACATCGAGTAGTGAGGGATGATAACCCTGGTCTTTTTGGGGTGCTTCCTGAGAGCGCGGGCAATCTGAATGCTGGCATGGAGCTGGCCTCCGGGGGTGTGCAGGATGAGTTCAAGAGGGTAGTCTTTGTACCGCCTTATCCAGCGCAAAATCTGTTCGGCATCCTCTTCGTCTATATACTGGTAAGCAGGCATTCCGAAAAGAGAGATCGCTTCTCGCCTGTGAATCATCGTGAGCACTTTATAGGCATGGTTTTTTTCCATAGCTTTTATTTTTGCCATACGCTGCATCCGAATTCTTTTGAGTTGCGACTGCGGATAGATTACAGCGTACAGGAAGAAAAGTATGAAAAAAAGAGACATTAAATCCCAGAAACTGATTGTCGAAACATCAAAAGTAGCCAGAAAAACTCCCCCTTAACTCCCCCTTAAACCTTCCGCGGGCGCTGCTAAAGTAATCAGAATGTGTGATTCAACCCCACGAGCTTAATTATTAATATTGTCCTGCAATCTATTAATTATTAGCCCATTTTAAAGGTTAGAAGAAAGGAATAGAAGTAAAAACCGGAACAGTTACCATAAACCTGGTTACCATAAACCTATAACCAATGCAGACAAATATTTCCATATGGCAGCTCCGAAGTACCTGAAACGCTATCTTATGGTGCAGGGAAATGAAATGCCTGTCCTTTCCAGGATAACGGAAAGAATTTCGGTTGAATTCGATCCGGAAATGGAGCTTGAAGAACTCAGGGATATCCATAAAGCAAGCATCCAGGAATACAGGAAGCTGCAGGAAAGTCTTGATATCGAAGCCATGGAAGCCCTTGCTTATCCGGATATTTCGGACAGGTTGAAGCTGTATACCGAAAGTTTTCTTGATATCTCTAAAGCCATCTCCTCTCTCATGGACCTCAAAGTTGCAATTGTGAACAGGATGCTTGAAAACTGCACCTGCTGTGAACGCCGTTGCGAGATTAACAGGAAAGAGGGTGAGAAGGGTTTCTGCCGGCTGACTGATGTTTCACGCTATGCTTCGGAGTTCCTGCACATGGGAGAGGAGCCCGAACTTGTCCCCTCCCACACGATCTTTTTTACCGGGCTGCGTTCTTTGCCTGCGTCTACTGCCAGAACTGGGACATCTCCACATGCCCGGAATGCGGAACCGAAATCGATCCCCGAAAACTCGCAAAGCTTGTTGACTTCCGAAGGCTGCACGGGGCAAAAAACGTAAACTTCGTAACCCCTGCCCCGCACCCACATACTGTCCTGAAAATCGTGCGGGAAATGTCGTCAAATACGCCGGTTATCTGGAATTCAAACATGTACCACTCAAAAGAAATCGCCGAAATCCTGGAAGGCGTGGTGGATGTCTACCTCGGAGATTTCAAATACGGCAACAACGCCTGTGCCCTGAAATTTTCAAAGGTGAAAAACTACCTGGAAGTCGTCCGGCCCAACTTCGAGTTCGCCTACGAAACAGCCGAAATCCTCCTCCGCCACCTCGCCCTCCCAGGCCATATCGAGTGCTGCACAAGGCCGATTGCCGAATGGGTCTCAGAACACACCCCGCATACCAGGTTCAACCTGATGTTCCAGTACAGGCCCTGCTACCGGGCAATGGAATACCCGGACCTCGGAAGGCATCTGACCCTGGAAGAACAGACAGATGCGATTGATATCGTGAGAGGGGCAGGGATTGAGGATTTGCTGATCTGAAGGTGCAGGAAAAGAGAGAAAGCTCAATTTAAGTTAATATTCCCCGATCTATTTTTGATTAGTTCATTGATTTTCAGGCACTTGCTTAATTTATCGCTTCATAGGATATAGAGCTCTCATCAAGCGTGAAGGCGGCCGTTTTTTATTAAGATCAATTTTAAAACTTTTTATTTTGAAGAAGACTATCACAGTTATTTGCTACTGAAAAACTGTTACTAGTCATGTTTGAAATGTGGAATCAGAAAAAATGTACAACTTAAAAGAAATATAAAAAAGAGCAAGAGTTAAAAGGATTAGCGGATATACTTGAACAGTAAATTGTCAATGAATAAAAAATTGAAGCTAATCAAAGGCAGAGTTAGGGGGTAGAACCCTAACACATTCATAAAAACGGTAGAGTATGAAGGCCAGAAAACCGGAGTTATACGCCATGAGTGAAAGGGAAAGAAAGACGCCGGCACGTATCGAGTATCTGAGGGTGGAGAACTATCGGGCACTGAGCCAGGTTGAATTTAAGAACCTTACACCAATGACAGTGCTTTTAGGTCCAAACGGCAGTGGAAAGTCTACGGTGTTTGATGTTTTCGCTTTCCTTTCGGAGTGCTTTGAATCAGGACTGCGACGGGCCTGGGATCGTCGGGGAAGGGCAAAAGAACTCAAGACACGCGGCTGTGAAGGGCCTGTGGTCATAGAGATAAAATACAAAGAACCGGGATTCCCGAAAATAACCTATCATCTGGCTGTAGACGAACGTAAGGGTTCGCCTGTAGTGGTGGAAGAGTGGCTGCAGTGGAGGCGAGGCACAAGGGGTAAACCCTTCCGATTTATGGAATACCGCGAAGGAAAAGGCCGTGCAATTAGCGGCGAAAAACCGGATGAGCAGGACAAGCGGGTTGAAATCCCACTCAAATCTCCGGATCTTATTGCGGTAAATGCTCTGGGACAATTCGCCGACCACCCACGTGTGGCTTCGTTGCGCGATTTTATTACAGGCTGGCATGTATCTTATCTTTCGGTGGATGATACACGTGGCCAGCCGGAGGCAGGACCACAGGAAAGACTTTCACGCACGGGCGACAACCTTGCCAATGTCATACAGTACCTGGCCGAGCAGCACCCCTCGCGGTTGGAGCATATCTTCGAAGTATTACGAAACCGCGTCCCTCATGTAGAAAAGGTGCTGGCTGAGGCTATGCCGGATGGCCGCCTCCTGCTCCAGATTAAGGACGCTCCTTTTGACCACCCAGTGCTTGCCCGCTTTGCATCTGACGGTACGCTCAAGATGCTGGCCTATCTGGTGTTACTTAATGATCCCGAACCTCCTTCATTCATTGGTATTGAAGAGCCTGAAAATTTCCTTCACCCGCGCCTGTTACCAGAACTGGCAGAAGAATGCCGTGCAGCCAGTGCCCGCGGACAGTTCCTTGTCACCACTCATTCACCTTTTTTCGTCAATGCTCTGAGGCCTGAAGAGGTTCGCATACTCTACCGCGATGAACGTGGTTACACCCAGACAGTCCGGGCGGCAGACATCCGGGGCATCCCGGAATTCATAGAAGCTGGGGCTTCTCTCGGATATCTTTGGCTTGAAGGGCGCTTTGGCTTTGGAGACCCACTGGTAAACCAAGGAGCTCCTTCACGCAAAGGTGGAAAGTCATGAATACCGGGCATCTGGAAATTCTGGTTGAAGAACCCTCCATGGAGGCATTTCTCCGAGAATTACTCCCCCGGATGCTCGGAGATAAAGTGAGCTTTGAGATTTATCCTTTCCAGTGCAAAGATGACCTTCTTTCCAAACTTTCCTCCCGACTGAGGGGCTACTCATCATGGCTTCCGGCAGACTGGCGTGTAATCGTTGTTGTGGACAGGGACGATGATGACTGCCGAAAACTCAAGCAAAGAATGGATGAAATCGTCCTCCGAGAAGGTCTTCGCACCCGCTCAAGTGACTCAGCCCACTGGCAGGTGGTAAACCGGATCGCAATCGAAGAACTCGAAGCATGGTATTTCGGGGACTGGAGAGCCGTTAAACGCGCCTACCCCAGAGTGAACGCGAATGTCCCACAAAAGGAAGCTTATCACAATCCAGACGCAATTTCCGGCGGCACCTGGGAAGCCTTTGAGCGGCTGATGAAGAAGGCTGGCTATTTTCAGGGAGGCCTGCGCAAAATAGAAGCTGCACGCCAGCTGGGGCACCAAATCGATTGGCAGCACAATCATTCTCTTAGCTTTCAGTATTTCAGAGACGCAGTCCTGGAAGTTTTATGATATAAGAAGCAGCCGTAAGCAATTGTAAAAATGATTTGTAAAAGCCGTCGGCATTCGCATTTCAGCAGGGGTTATATTCCAAAATTTCTCTATCCTTAATCGCATCTGAAGAATAGACTACATGAACAACTTTTCCTTTATATTTCCGAGAAGTCTGTTCAATAAAATAACTTTTATCTCCAACGTTTATTTCTCCGAGAATAACATCATCCGTCGCTGTTAATATGGCGTTGCTATTTGCTTCTCCAACAACTGTTCCTTTGTACGTAGAGCTTTCAGGAGCAGGTATCATGGATCCATTTTCTGTTATAATTACTGCGTCATTACTTACCGAGTCCATTTCCTGAAGATCAAGGTCGAATTCCTGTCCCAGCAGTTCAAGCGTGACCCGACCATCAGAGACATCATTTAGAAAAGTTGTTGAATTTGTAGTAACAGTTTCAAAATTATCCAGTATCTCATTGAATTTAAGCGACGTTTTGTCAAAGTCAATATCATTTAGAATATCCGAATTGGCATCCGCTTCAGGTGCAGTTGATAGAACGGCTACTACGCTTAAAATCATTATTGTTACAAGCAATACACCCGTTCCTAATTTCATATTTATCTTCACCTGTTTCACCTCTTCTTGTTCCATGATGCAAGATTCAAACAAGGTTCGGTATCCCTAAAACCAACTGCAGCCCCGACTCCGGGAATTCTGGAGTTCAAGCCGATTCTGCAAGTTCAGCTTGAGCCCTCTACCCATTTTTACAATGTAACATAGGAAAATTGGACTTAATTTACTAAATTTTTATGGTCAAATCATCTAGTTGAAAGATAAATCCCAATATCGTTTGATTAAAAATTAATCTTATTAATTAGCGCCTTAATTGACAACGTAGCTTGATAAAAGAGGAAGAAGCATGATTGTGGATATTCACTCTTGAATAAAGAAACGAACGGTGCGATTTTTACTTTCAGACGATTTATTCAAATACATAGCTTGTTGAAAAGAGATTTATGTATTACTTTCACAGTTATTTAAGAAGAAATTATCGTGACACTGATACGACAATTCGAAGAGAGAATTGTCGCGGTGCAGAGACGAGTGAACCAGATATATTTCAGTTTGCCAAAGTGTGAAATTGTGCAAGAATCTCTTGCACAAATTCATTGATACCCAGCCTCTTAGCCATCGAAAAAAACGGGGAAAAAGAAAGTAAATTGCTGGAAAAAATCTCTGGAGAAATGTATAATGAGCCGCAGGGATAAACAGGAACTTGGACCGGCTTCAAACAACTCTATGTTACTGGAAGATATTCGTCATATGATCGAAGCAACTCGCTCTGCAGTGGCTGCTACCGTTAACGCCGGCCTGACGATGCTCTACTGGAATATCGGCAAACGCATCAATGAGGAGATCCTCAAAGGTGAACGAGCAGAGTACGGGCAGGAGATTGTAGCTTCACTGGGTCGAGAATTGGCATCTGAGTACGGCAATGGATTCTCAGTGAAAAACCTGCGTCGGATGATCCAGTTTTCGGAGGTATTCCCGGAAGAGATTGTCGTGACACTGTTGCGACAATTGAGCTGGTCTCACTTCTTAGTTTTAGTTCCATTAAAAGACCCTCTTCAGCGCGAATTCTATGCTGAGATGTGCCGAATAGAACGCTGGAGTGTGCGCACTCTGCGAAAGCAGATTGATTCCATGCTGTATGAGCGCACCGCAATTTCACGCAAGCCTGAAGAAGTGATCCGTCACGAACTTGCCAACCTGAGGGACAAGGATAGATTGACGCCCGAACTTGTTTTCCGCGACCCTTATGTCCTGGACTTCCTCGGCTTGAAAGACCGTTATCTGGAAAAGGACCTGGAAGATGCAATCCTGCGCGAACTTGAGTCATTTTTACTGGAACTCGGTGTCGGCTTCGCCTTTGTAGCCAGGCAGCGGCGAATACAAATCGACGACGACGATTTTTACATAGATCTCCTTTTCTACCACCGTCCCCTGCACAGGCTTATTGCTATCGACCTGAAGCTCGGAAATTTCAAAGCCGAATACAAAGGCCAGATGGAGCTATACCTCCGCTGGCTGGACAAATACGAAAGGCAGCCGGGAGAAGAATCCCCTCTGGGAATCATTCTCTGCGCCGGAAAGAAAGAGGAACAAATTGAACTGCTGGAACTGAACAGTTCCGGTATCCACGTGGCTGAATACCTGACTGAACTGCCACCCCGTGAACTGCTGGCTGAAAGGCTGCAGCGTGCTGTTAAGACTGCGCAGGCAAGATTGGAAGTATACGAGTAATAGAGAAAGATCCTAAGGGCTTTTCAGTTCACCTGTTTCTTCCGAAAAGCGGTCCAGATAGCATCAAGACCGTGGAGAAATCTAACTAGACAGGCAAATCTATCACTTATCTATCACCAAAAAGCCCTAATCTATCACCCCGGACCCAAAACATCCGAAAGTTCAATACCTAAAATCTTCCGATAATCTTCTAATTTTCCGCTGTAATCTTCCGATGGCAAGGCTAATCGTTAAGAAATCGTAAACTCAAATCCATTTATCGTAAAGTCAAAGTCAGATTATGAAGACAACGAGCATCCTGTATTGATCACTCCGTGCCCTCAACATCCAAAAGTATGATGCACAAAATCATCCGGGAACGAGTTAAACTTTTTTGAAAGTTCTTACCCTTACAGTCTTTAAATTACTCCATGATTCTTTCCGACACCCGTTTTTATTTTTTCAATTTCATAGGACCCCGGGCTCTCACCGGGTGCGAAGCAGCCGGCCTTCTCAAAATGAGAATGAAAAAGAGAGACTAAAAAGCGAAAACATTATTTTTCGAGCTTACACGTAACCTGCTACAGATATAGAAACTGAAAGAAAAGGAACAGTTTAAGATAGAAGAAACTATCCTTAAATTCGAAAAGATTGTGAAAAAGAGCAAGAATTAAAAAGATTAGTGGATATACCTTCATAGAAAATTTTCAATTATAAAATTAGAAGCTGATCAAAACCCTCATTATTACACTAAACGAGAACAGATCTCAGGCTAAAAAATGAGTGAAAATAACGTTAATCGAACCGCATTTGTGGAACAGTTACGAGGCTGCATGCCGGGCTTACAGAGGAATAAAAAATGATCACCGGTGAACTGAAAAACAAAATAGACCGCATATGGGACACTTTCTGGTCCGGCGGGATAGCCAACCCCCTCGAAGTTATCGAACAAATTACCTACCTGCTGTTTTTACGGAGGCTGGACGACCTCCACACGCTGGAAGAAAACAAATCAGTCCACCTCAAACGCCCAATGGAACGCCGGATTTTTCCCGAAGGCAAGGACGATAAAGACCTCCCCTACGAAGACCTGCGCTGGTCCCGTTTCAAAAACTTCGCCCCGGCAGAGATGTATACGGTTGTCAGCGAACACGTCTTCCCCTTCCTGCGCACTCTGGGTGGAGACGATTCCACTTATGCCAAACACATGGAAGGTGCCCGCTTCACCATACCCACGCCTGCTCTGCTTTCAAGAGTGGTTGACCTGCTCGACGACGTGCCGATGGAAGACCGAGACACCAAAGGCGACCTCTACGAATACATGCTCGGCAAGATCGCATCTGCAGGCCAGAACGGCCAGTTCCGGACCCCACGCCACATAATCCGCCTGATGGTGGAACTTACTTCCCCGCAGCCGACAGACATCATATGCGACCCCGCATGCGGGACAGCCGGCTTTCTGGTATGTGCAGGCGAACATCTGCGGGAACACCACCCGAATATCCTGCACGACGAAAAGCTGAAACAGCACTTCCACCACGGGATGTTCCACGGTTTCGATTTCGACAACACCATGCTCCGCATAGGCAGCATGAATATGCTCCTGCACGGCGTGGAAAACCCGGATATCCGCTACCGCGACTCCCTTGCCCAGGACTATGCCAGCGACGAAGAAGCCTACACGCTTGTCCTTGCAAATCCTCCTTTTGCCGGTTCACTGGACTACGAGAGCACATCAAAGGAACTCCTGAAGGTCGTCAAGACCAAAAAGACCGAACTGCTTTTCGTTGCCCTTTTCATGCGCCTGCTCAAACCCGGAGGACGGGCTGCTGTTATCGTTCCTGACGGCGTGCTTTTCGGCTCAAGCAAAGCCCATAAGGAACTTCGCCGCATGCTTGTTGAGGAGCAGAAGCTTGATGCCATTGTTTCCCTTCCGGGCGGCGTTTTCAAGCCCTATGCAGGGGTTTCTACTGCCATCCTCCTTTTCACGAAAACAAATTCAGGAGGCACGGACCACGTCTGGTTCTACGATATGCAGGCCGACGGCTGGAGCCTTGACGATAAACGGAGCCCGCTTCTGAGCGAGGACAAACTGGGTCCTGTCCCTTCAACCGGGCTTAGCGAGGAGGAACACGCCAGAAATAACCTTCCTGATGTCCTTGCCCGCTGGCAGGAACGCAATTCCGGCGAACTCAAACGTGCCAGGACCGAACAGAGCTTCTGCGTGCCAAAAGCCGACATCGCAGCTCAGGGCTACGACCTTTCCCTCAACCGCTACAAGGAAGTTGTGCATGAGGAAGTGGAATACAGAGCCCCGAAAGAGATACTCGAAAGCCTCGCAAAGCTGGAAGCTGAGATTCAGCAGGGGATGAAAGAACTGGAAGGGATGTTAGGATGAGTGCAACCTTCGTCAAGCTTGGTTCAGTTGCAGAGTTCATCAATGGTGTTGCTTTCAAGCCAGAGGATTGGGGAGATTCAGGTACAAAGATAATCCGTATTCAGAATCTTACGGATTCAACCAAACCCTTCAATAGAACCAACCGAACTGTATCTGATAAGTATCACGTTAGGCCCCACGATCTGCTTGTTTCATGGTCTGCAACACTTGGCGTTTTTGAGTGGTTTGGACCAGACGAAGCTCTACTAAATCAGCACATATTTCGTGTTTTGCCTGATGAAAATAAAGTAGAAAAGCGTTATCTTCGCTATGCACTTGAGGGCGCGCTTCTTGATATGCAGCGGCATTTACATGGAGCAACCATGCAACATGTAAACCGAGGCGAATTTCTAAATACAAAGCTGTTTCTCCCCTCTTTACCAGATCAAGAAAGAATTGCAGATATTCTGGACCGTGCGGAGGCTCTTCGAGCTAAACGTCGAGCAGCCCTTTCCCAGCTTGATGAACTCGTTCAATCTATTTTTATTGATATGTTTGGCGATCCGCTCAAGAATCCAAAAGAGTGGCAGCAGGTGCAGCTTGGAGACTTAATATTCAGTGCCTCAGATGGGCCTCACGTTAGCCCACCATATACGGAAGCCGGAATACCTTTCCTTTCAACGCGGCATGTACGAGCAGGGGAGATAATATGGGAGGATTTGAAATTTATTAGCCAAGAAGATGCTGAAATTCAGTGGAAAAAGTGCAAACCCGAAAGAGGTGACATTCTATACACGAAGGGTGGAACCACGGGCCTTGCGGCGACAGTACAGACGGACCAACCATTTGCTATCTGGGTTCATGTTTCACTCCTGAAGCCTGACCCGCAGAAGGTAGACTCTATATGGTTAGAATCGATGCTTAATAACGAGTTCTGCTACCGACAGTCACAGGTATTGACACACGGAATTGCGAATCGAGATCTGGGCTTAACCCGGATGGTTAAAATCAAAATGTTCCTTCCCCCTATCTCCCTTCAGAAAGACTTCGCTCTTCGTGTAGTAGCCTTACAGAAACTAAAAACACAGCACGAAGCCTCATTGACAGAACTTGATGAGCTTTTTGCCTCTCTTCAGTATCGGGCTTTCAGGGGTGAACTATAAGATGAGTGCAGTTCCGCCATTCTCAGAAGGTCAAATTGAAGCACTTGCGCAATTGCTTGGAGAATGCGGAACTGGTAGCGATATTTCTCGATTTTTTATCCGTAAGGGCTTGGTGGATAATTCCGGTGAGTCTACAAAATGGAAACGGCTTTATTGGGTATTCTTGGAATGCCAAAAACAACACCAGTGCGCGAATCTGATAGTTGACTTTATTCAATCTTTTCTAACCCCCGCTCGTTTCGTAGGGCGCAATGACGAGTTTGAAGCAAATCGCCAGCATCTAAACACTATACTTTCGTTCTCAGGTTTGGAATACGGGAAGGATGGAAAATTCAGGCAGTGTAAGATTGCAAAAACTCTCGATGAAGCTGAAAAAAGGGCACGGACTATCCGGGCAAAGTTTCAGGGAAGACAAATACATTCGGAAGTCTTGAAGTATTGCCGACCTGAGCTTTTGCAGGATAATTATTTCCATGCGGTATTTGAAGCTTCTAAGGGATTAGCTCAGCGGATAAGAGATCTTTCTGGGGTACAGACAGATGGCGCTGCTCTTATCGATAAGGTTTTTTCAATAGAAAAGCCGATCTTGGCAATTAATTCATTGCGAACTGAGACCGAAAGATCTGAACACAAAGGTTTTGCTCTACTTTTAAAAGGTTGTTTTGCAGCTGTTCGTAATCCATTAGCTCACGAACCAAAAATACTCTGGCAGGGTGAAGATGATGCTGCTGATTATCTTTCTCTTATCTCACTCCTGCATAGGAAACTGGATGAGTCTACCGTGACAGAACTAAAAGGAGACTGATTTTTATGAAAGCTACTGAAGCCAAATTACTTGATTTTCTCAGGAAATCCCCCCAATTTGTAATTCCAATCTATCAGCGCACATACTCATGGACTGAAAAAGAGTGTCTGCAACTGTGGGACGATATCCTGCGTACAGGTAGTAATGACGAAATCTCAGCCCACTTCGTCGGCTCTATTGTCTACATAGAAAAAGGGATCTATCAGGTATCCAGCCAGTCTCCTCTGCTCGTAATCGACGGCCAGCAGCGTTTGACCACAGTAACCCTGCTGATAGCTGCCCTTTCCAGAGCGCTTGACCAATTGGATGAAGAAAAACGTGAGCCTCTGGATGGATTTTCTCCGCGCAAATTGCGCAATTATTATCTGCTCAACCCGGAAGAAGAAGGAGAAAGGCACTACAAGCTTATCCTGTCGCAGACAGATAAAGACTCACTCACCTCTATTGTCGGCAGCAGAGAGCAGCCAAAAGAGTACTCTCTGAGGGTGATGGAGAATTTCAAACTTTTTGAATCATGGATTGCCGGGTGTAAAGACGATCTCATGCCCCTGTGTAAAGGGCTGGCCAAGCTTGTAGTGGTGGATATTGCACTTAACCGCGATCAGGACAACCCGCAGCTTATTTTTGAAAGCATGAACTCAACCGGTAAAGAGCTCAGCCAGGCTGACCTGATCCGCAACTATATTTTGATGGGGCTGGAACCGCAGTTGCAGACAAGGCTTTATGAACAGTTCTGGCGGCCAATGGAAGTGGATTTTGGACAGGAAGCCTACAGTGACCAGTTCGACGGTTTCATGCGCCACTATTTGACTGTTAAAACCGGAGAGATTCCCAGAATAGGGGAAGTGTATGAGGCGTTTAAAGTTCACGCCAGTTCCACAAAAACGGCACATGCAGGAGTAGAAGCGCTTGTAGCCGACATCCGGACCTTTTCCCGCTACTTCTGCGCTATGGCGCTCGGAAAAGAGAAAGATCCGAATTTGAAACTTGCATTCAACGACTTACGCGAGCTTAGAGTAGATGTAGCTTATCCATTCTTGCTCGAACTTTATCATGACTATGCAACCGGAATGCTGTCAAGGGAAGATTTTGTTGCAGCAGTTCGGCTGATCGAATCCTATGTGTTCCGGCGTGCTATCTGTTCTATTCCCACAAACTCGATGAACAAGACCTTTGCAACCTTTTCCAGATATCTAAAAAAGGATCATTATCTCAAAAGCATCCAAGTACACTTTTTTCAGTTGCCTTCATATCGCCGCTTTCCAAACGATGAGGAGTTCAAGCGTGAATTGAAAATCCGGGACATCTACAACTTCCGAAGTCGCAGCTATTGGATCAGACGTTTGGAAAACTACGAACGTAAAGAACGTGTGCAGGTAGATGAGTACACTATCGAGCATATAATGCCTCAGAATGAGAATCTCCCCACTGCCTGGGAAACAGAACTTGGCATAGAGTGGAAACGAATTCATGAAACGTGGCTGCATACCCTTGGCAACCTCACACTCACTGGCTACAATTCAGAATATAGTGACAGGGCTTTCGCAGAGAAACGTGACATGCCTGGCGGTTTTAAGGAAAGCCCGCTCAAACTCAATAAAGGACTTGGTCAGCTCGACCGGTGGAATGAAGAGACTATCAAAGAAAGGGCAAGCGGGCTGGCAGAAATAGCTCTTAATGTATGGGCAATGCCAAAACTGACTACCGATACCCTTGAGGCGTACAGGCCAAAGGATACAGTATCTGGTTACACAATTGAAGACCATCCATACCTGTTAACGGGAACAGTGCATGAGCTTTTCGAAGCCTTCCGCAAGGAAGTCTTGGCTCTTGATCCCTGTGTAACCGAGGAGTTTCTCAAGCTTTATGTCGCCTATAAAGCTGAGACTAATTTTGTGGATGTGGTACCACAAGCTAAACGGCTGATCCTGTCGCTCAATCTGCCTTTTTCTGATATAAACGACCCAAGAGGACTCTGCAAGGATGTTTCCGATTTTGGTTGCTGGGGTAATGGCGACGTAAAAGTAGGCCTAGGATCACTGAACGAACTGCCCTATGTAATAGGTCTGGTGCGGCAATCTTTCGAACACCAGATGGGTAACGGAGGATATTAATGACCAATTTTGCCTTTCTCGAAGCCGAATGGCCTTCTCTGTATGAGGCAGCCGAAAAAGCCTCAAATGCAGTCTATCCTGACCCTCGCACTGCCTGTTTTTACGCTCGCAGAGCTCTGGAACTGGCTGTGCAGTGGATGTATAAGCACGATTACACACTGCTCCTGCCGTATCAGGATAATTTGAGTGCTCTTATCCATGAGCCCACATTCAAGAAAGCTGCGGGAGAGGCAATCTTCAACAAAGCCCGGGTCATTATCCGGCTTGGAAACCAGGCCGTGCACAGCAACAGCACAGTTCTGCTGCATGATTCATTAACAGCCGTGAGTGAGCTTTTCCACATCAGCTACTGGCTTGCCCGCACCTATGCCAGAAAAGAAAAGCCTGAACCCGGGTTGAGCTTCAACCCTGAAGACCTGCCGAAAACAACCGTCCCGAAGCAGACGATAGAGCAGCTCCAGAAGCTGGAAGCAAGCCTCCGGGAAAAAGACGAAAAACTCTCTGAACTCCTCGCCGACAAATCCGCAATGGACGAAGAACTCAAACGCCTGCGGGCCGAGGTTGCAAAAGCAAAAGAAGCTTCAGCCTTGCTACCGGACACCCACGACTATTCCGAAGCCGAAACCCGCAAAAGCCTGATTGACCTCCTGCTTAAAGAAGCCGGCTGGCCCCTTGACAGAGCTCAGGACAGGGAATTTGAAGTCTCAGGTATGCCAAACAAAAACGGAATCGGCTTTGTAGACTACGTGCTCTGGGGCGACGACGGAAAGCCCCTTGCCCTCGTGGAAGCAAAACGCACCACAAGAGATCCGCGGGTCGGCCAGCAGCAGGCAAAACTCTATGCCGACTGCCTCGAAAATCAGTTCGGGCAAAGACCGGTTATCTTCTACTCAAACGGGTACGAAACCTGGATCTGGGACGATTCCAGATATCCTCCGAGGCAGGTTCAGGGTTTCTATAAAAAAGCCGAACTGGAACTCCTCATCCAGCGGCGCAGCAGCCGCAGGCCTCTCTCCGAAGCAGAGATTAACTCCGCCATCGTCGAACGCTACTATCAGACCCGGGCCATCCGCCGCATCGGGGAAGCCTTCGAGCAGGACAACGACAGAAAAGCTCTGATAGTAATGGCAACAGGCGCAGGCAAGACACGCACGGTCATTGCACTCTGCGACCTCCTGATGCGCTGCAACTGGGTTAAACGTGTGCTCTTCCTTGCCGATAGGGTGGCTCTGGTCAATCAGGCAGTAAACGCCTTCAAACGGCACCTGCCCGACTCCGCACCTGTAAACCTTGTCACTGAAAAGGATACGGAAGGCAGGGTGTTCGTTTCGACCTATCCTACAATGATGAAACAGATCGAAGAGATGAACGACGGACAGCGACGCTTTGGAGTCGGGCACTTCGACATTGTAATTATTGACGAAGCCCACCGCTCAGTCTTCAAAAAATACAGAGCAATTTTCGATTACTTTGATTCCCTCCTTGTGGGCCTTACAGCAACGCCCAAAAATGAAATCGAACGTAATACCTACAGCCTCTTTGACCTCGAACCCGGGGTTCCTACCGACGCCTACCAGCTCGAAGAAGCCGTAAAAGACGGTTTCCTTGTCCCTCCAAAAGCGGTTTCAGTGCCCCTGAAATTCCAGCGCCAGGGGATTAATTACGATGAGCTCTCCGATGAGGATAAGGAGCAGTGGGAAGCTCTGGACTGGGGGGACGAGGACGGCGAAATCCCTGAAAGGGTGGAAGCCGAAGCCGTCAACAAATGGCTGTTTAACAAGGACACCGTGGACAAAGTGCTGGCACACCTGATGGAGAGGGGCCTGAAAGTCGCTGGCGGTGACCGCCTGGGCAAGACCATTCTCTTTGCCAAAAATCAAGCTCATGCTGAGTATGTTGCCGAAAGGTTCAATGTCAACTATCCGCATTTCAAAGGTGAATTCGCCCGCGTTATCACTTTCAAGACCGAATATGCCCAGAGCCTGATAGACAATTTTTCGATCAAGGAAAAAGACCCCCACATTGCCCTCTCGGTAGACATGCTTGATACCGGGATCGATGTGCCGGAAGTAGTGAATCTTGTATTCTTCAAACTGGTGCGTTCAAAGACAAAGTTCTGGCAGATGGTAGGGCGCGGAACCAGGCTCTGTCCTGACCTTTTCGAACCGGGAGAAGACAAACGGTTCTTTTATCTTTTCGATTACTGCCAGAACCTGGAGTTCTTCAGCCAGAACCCGGAAACCACTGACGGTGCACTGGGCGATTCTCTTGGCACACGCCTGTTCAAATCACGACTTGAATTACTCTCTGAACTGGACAAAAAACTGGAAGCTGACAGCGATTGTGAAGTCGGTACAGAGACCCGTGAAATCTATGGCGAACCGAGAACAGAAGCCGAAGTTCGCCACTCAATTGCCGAAACGCTGCACAGTGAAATTGCCTCGATGAATCTGGACAATTTCGTCGTGCGTCCCAAACGGCGGCTGGTCGAGAGATACTCAAGATCCGAAGCCTGGTTAAAGCTGTCCGGGGAAGACCTCTCCGAGCTTTCCCATGAAGTAGCAGGTCTGCCTTCGGAACTTCAACCGGAAGCGGAAGAAGCAAAACGTTTTGACCTCCTTATCCTGAACCTTCAGCTGGCTTTACTGCGTGCCGAACCCGCCTTTGAACGCCTGCAAAAGCAAGTGAAAGATATTGCCGGTCTCCTTGAAGAAAAATCAGCCATTCCGATGGTACGCGATCAAATGGCTCTGATTCTGGATGTGCAGACCGACGAATGGTGGGAAAATGTTACAACTCCCATGCTGGAAACGCTTAGACGGCGTCTCCGTGACCTTGTGAAACTGATTGAAAAACACCGCAGAAAGCCTATTTACACAGATTTCGAAGACGAAATGGGCAGTGAAAACAATGTTGAATTGCCTGGCTTTGCTGCAGCCGGGGATTTCGAAAAGTTTCGTGCCAAAACCCGGACCTTCCTCCTGGAACATCAGGACCAGGCCGTCATCCATAAGCTAAGGATGAACATGCCATTGACTGCAGCAGATCTTGAAGAACTGGAGCGGATACTCTCTGAAAGCGGATTGGGAAGACCGAAAGAAATTGCCCATGCCAAAGAGGTATCAAACGGACTCGGTCTCTTCGTGCGCTCACTGATAGGGCTGGATAGGGAAGCTGCAAAACAGTCGTTTGCCACATTCCTGGCAGGTAAGACTCTAATTGCAAACCAGATAGAGTTCATAAACCTGATAATTGACCATCTTACCGAACATGGGGCAATGGACGCCTCATTACTTTACGAATCACCATTTACCGACCTTACGCCCCAGGGCCCAGATGGGCTTTTCACCTCGGCTCAGGTGGATGAGTTGATTGTAGCGCTGGAACAGATAACAGCAACAGCACTTGTTTCCTCGGGTTCGCAACAAATAATTGCTTGAGGTTTTTAAGCTGCTTTAGAGGATCATGAGTAAATTGTCTACTCACTGCATAGACAATTGAACTACAAAAACTTCGGTCAGTTCATCTGCCAAGGAAAGACTTCCTAAATTGTGCAGCAGCTTGCTGCATAATCTACCTTTTTTTGCCTGAAACGTAGTAGAAGCTATCAGCCAAAAAAATGAGACCCATCGGCACGGCCTGCTAGATGAAAAAGTCTCAACACTGCTGAGAGAATTACCTGAACATAAATCAGGACAAATCATTCAATAAAAATTGGCTTTCAGCAACCTGTTTAATAAGCCCTTTCTTGACAAGTACTTTAATCGCTTTTTTTCCATCCCTGGAGTCCATATCCTGACTTAGCTCTTCAAAAGTCTTATTTCCGCCCTTCAGTCTTTCAATAAGCATCTGGGCCAGCATGTCCTGATAAGCAAGGTCGTGCAGTTCACCAATGACAGAGTGAGAGATTTTGTATCTGTCTGCGAACTCCTCCAGCCCGTCGAAGAAAAAGGCTATCCAGGCAAAACTTCGGTCCTGTTCATTTTGCCAGAGGATTTCATCCCTGATGACGTCAAAGTCCAGGCCCCTGGTAAAAAGTGTGTACATATCCTCACGGTCCCGGTCTCTTGAGGTAACGCTTTTAAAAACGAAGATATCTTCCGGGGCCAGCATGTATACTGAGATGTTTTCCAGGGAAAACATTCAATGGAACGTTTAACCATTGATTCGGAAAGCTGCAGGCCGTTGCAGACTACCTGAACGAAGAGATCCCACCTGAAGCCATCGGAATTTTCAAGTATGACACTTGTATTCATTTTGGCATAGGCCCCCCTGACACAGGGGACGAAATAGCCCATGGATAAAAGTGCGTTTCTGGTGAGTTCAAGTTTTCGGGTTGACCTGAGAACAATATCGATGTCTTTTGTGGCGACCTTGAGGTTCTGGAAGCTCATGGCTACATCACCGATAAGATAAAGGTCGACATGCTCGGGAAACCTGTTATTGAGTTTCTAAAACTCGGTTTCCAGATAGGTTCTTCTGAAGGTCGCCATGTTTACACCAGGCTTTCAAGCAGTTCCTGATATTCATTCCAGGGAAGAACAAAGTTGCTGCTTGTCTCTTTTTTATCGAGATATTCAAGAAGGGTCCTGACGTGAGCTTCAATATCGTAATAAATGGCATACTTTAAAATTTTTTTTGATCCAAGCCTGGGGACAAGTGCAAGAGCATATGAATTGTAAATAGGGCTGTAGGGGTCGATTAAAATTGTATGGATAAAGAACTCTTCTTCACATGGTGATTTTTTGCTGAAGAAGTAGTAGTTCATGTCGGTTATCACATCGAGGCCGTAATTAGGGAAAACACTGATAGCTGTAGGGTGGATTTTATTTTTCAAATCTGATCCAAAATCAGTGTTCAGGTTTTCTGCTTTGAACAGAAATTCCGGACCTCTTTGCCAGATCAACATCCCATTTTGGGAAACAGCTTTCAGGTTCGTAAATAGAAAAATAGTAAAAAATTCGCATTTTACTGGAAAAGATGTATTTTATCAAAAGGGTTTGCTTGTAATTCTATCTGCATGAACCGTGAAAAATGCAGAATTTACTCTATATCAGGGATTTTAAGAGCTAATTTGAGGCTCCAGAGTATAATTTTAGTTATATAATAACGCTTTTATATTATCTGGCCGTTTATTTGTCCGGGAGTATGTCTGGAAAGGGGAGACGGAGCATTCTACATGACCAGTTACAGAGTGGGAGATCATTATTCATCCCATCCATGATTTAACAGGCATACTTCTTTTACATTAAAATTGTCGCTTTTAAGGGGGAATAAGCTGATGAAAACCGGACTGATATTATTGATGATCATCTCGACAGTACTGATGTTTGCAACCGTGGGCTCTGCCCAGGATAACTCCACAGACAGTGCTGCAACTGTCATAAAGGACGCGAATGGCAGTACTGTAGGGTTTGCTACCTTTACCGAAGACGACTTTGGCATGGTTCGGGTTCAGGTCTTTGCTAGCAACCTGACGCCGGGCCTGCACGGCATCCACATCCACGAGAAAGCAAACTGCACCGGGCCGTCGTTCACTTCTGCGGGAGGACACTACAACCCTCTGGGCAAAGAGCATGGGCTCTACAACCCGAAAGGTCCTCATGCCGGGGATCTGCCCAATCTCTTAGTGGGGCAGGATGGTACGGGATATATGGATGTCACCACTAACCTTGTGACGCTGTCATCCGGAAATACCACGCTATTTCCGGCCAACGGCACTTCACTGGTTATCCATGCCGACCCTGACGACCAGCTAACCAATCCTTCCGGCAACAGTGGTGCGCGGATTGCCTGCGGGGCCATCGAGAAAAGATAAGTTTTTCCTTAACCCTTATTTTTTTTAAATCTTCGCGAGAATACTAACCCGGTCTAATCTGGTAAGCAGCGGAGAAATGACGTGAATAATAATATTTATAACCTCATTAAGTGTATCCACAGAGTTGATGGTAGACAATCTGGCTGCGGATAAATACAGTGTGCCTGTTGAAAGCATTTTCCGGATTCATGAATCTCCCTGCAAAATCGTTCTTGCAATAACCGGCGGTGGGGCAGAAATAATAGGGGAACTTCTCCGCCACGGCAGCGGTTCTGCAACAGTATTGGATGCGGTCGTTCCGTACAGTATGGAGGCGATGGATAACTTCCTTGGCAGGAAGCCTGAAATGTACTGTTCGGAAAAAACTGCGAGGTTGATGGCAATGGTAGCCTACCAGCGAGCTCTGGACCTTTCGAAAGGTGAAGAGTCTGCAGCCTATGATGTAGTCGGGATCGGAGCGACCTGCAAGCTTAAAGCGACAAACGAGCGGGAAGGACGAAAACATGAAGTCTACGTCGCCATCCAGGCAGCCTGTAAAACAGGCGTCATCACACTGAAACTGAACGCAGACAGGACAAGGGAAGGGGAAGAAAAGATTGCCACGTTCCTGATTTTCAATGTGCTTGCCCGCCACTGTGGCATTCCTGAAGTTGATTTGCCGGACAGGATTGGGACCGAAGAAGAAAGAAAGGAAGAGATAACTGAAAAATATGAGTCCGTTTCCGGACCTGTAGGGGATCTCCTGAAACAGAAAATATACAGTCAGGAAAGTCCTTATGAAACCCTGGGTATCGCAAGAATCGATTTAAATGGGGCACAAAAAAAAGAAGCAAAAACTAACGGAGAAAACAGAGAAAACGAAGAGCTCCAAAATATCAGGCTCGTATTTCCCGGCTCTTTTGGCCCCTGCCACAGAAATCATGTTTTTATGGCAAAACTGGCTTCGGAGAAGCTTGGGGTGCCTGTCCATTTTGAAATATCCCTGACAAACGTTGATAAGCCGCCCATAGATTTTATCTCGCTGAATCAGCGGCTTGACTCGCTGCGGAAATACGGAAACGAAACTTTCGTGGGCGGGGTTTGCCTGACCAATGCACCGCTTTTCCTGCAAAAAGCCGACCTTTTCCCGAACAGCACCTTTATCATCGGAGCTGATACCTTCAACCGGCTGTTTGATGCAAAATACTATGGCGGCAAAGTGGATATCTCTGCCATTTTGAGGCATTTCAGAGAAAAGAATATACGGTTTTTGGTGTTTCAGAGGAAATCCGTACACATGTCCGTCAACCCTGAGATCCTTGAGTTTTGCGAGATTGTTCCGATGGGCGAATACGAGGATGATGGAATTTCTTCGACAGAAATCAGAAGAAAGCAGGAAGAAAATAAAGAAAATTAAAGGCCTTTTTAAAGATATAGCACCTTTTGAGCAGCCATTGACCTGATATAAATACAAAGTCCATATAAACTCTTTATATTATTTTATGTTTTTATTTCAGGTTTTTACATTGAATTTATTTCAGGTTTTTACATTGAATTTTTTTTTGGAAGAAAGAAGGGCTGTCACAGGAAAGAAGGGCTGTCACAGTAATGTAATACTTTTCTCAAACACTGGCAACATCATAATATTTTTGCTTCATTTTTAGAAAAATAGATATATATGAAGTAGGAAACAACTTACCGTTTTCCTAGTAATTGGGATCTAATTCACAACTAATTTGAAATGAAAAAAAGGACGAAAAAAAATGGCAGATAATGAAGGATTACTACACGAGGTTGCCGATGCGGTAATCTCCTGTAAAAAAGAAAAGGTGCTCGAGACGGTGGAAAAAGCCAGAGCTGAGGTTCCACCGGCAGATATTATTGAAAAAGGGCTTTCTGCTGGCATGAATCAGGTAGGGGTTTTGTTTGAGAGAGGAAAACTCTTCCTTCCCCATGTGATGATGGCAGCAGATGCAATGACTGCAGGCGTCAAGCTCCTTGAAGCCGACCTCCCGGAAGGGGCTGAAAAGAAGCTCGGAGTTATTGTTAACGGGACTGTGGAAGGCGACGTGCACGACATAGGGAAGTCGATAGTCTCAACCATGCTGCAGTCCGCTGGTTTTGAAGTTCATGACATAGGCAGGGACGTTCCTATCAGGAATTTTGTTGAAAAGGCAAAGGAAACCGATGCCGATATGATAGGGATATCCGCCCTTATGACCACGACCCTTCAGGGGCAGAGGGACGTTATTGAGCTCTTGAAAGAAGAAGGGCTGAAAAGCCGGGTCAAGGTAATGGTCGGAGGGGCTCCTGCAACCCAGGCATGGGCAGACAAAATAGGTGCTGACTGCTATGCAGAAAACGCAAGTGAAGCAGTGGCAAAAGCAAAAGAAATGCTGCTCTGAACCCCTATTTCTTTTAAAATTAGATCAGTTTGAAGTTAATCATTCCGGGTCTGGTCAATCGAAATAATCGTTCCTGGTCTTGTCGATCAAAATTAGAATTCCAGGTCTGATTAATCCGGTTTAATCATTCCGGGCTTGATCGATCCGATTTTAATCAGTTTAATTTGAGCAATGGAGGATAAAAAATGGTAACTGAATACGCTTTGAGGATGGGCGACGGCAAAAAGATCTACCTCACAAAAGAAAAAATCCTCAGTGAGATAGAAGCCGGCTCGGCAAATGCCGCCGATCTGGGAGAAATCCCGGAGCTCAGCTCGGATGAAATGGAAAAGCTCGCTGAAATCCTTATGATGCCCGGCAAAGCCGTGAGTGTCGAACAGGGGATGGAAGTCCCGGTTACCCACGACATCGGTACAATCCGGCTTGACGGGGACCAGGGCAACAGCGGAGTTGGAATTCCTTCCAGCCGTCTGGTCGGCTGCATGACGCACGAGAGGGCTTTTGGTGCCGACACAATGGAACTCGGGCACATCGACTACAGTTTCAAGCCGGTAAAACCTGTGGTTTCAAATGAGTGTCAGGCAATGGAAGTCTGTCAGCAGAATATGATTATTCCCCTTTTCTATGGTGCAATGCCGAATATGGGTCTATACTACACCCCTGACGGACCCTTCGAAAACCCCGGCGACTTAATGAAAATGTTCAAGATCGATAAGGCGAGGAAGTCCATGGAACATGCAGCAGACCATCTGACCAGGGACACGGTCTGGGTTATGCAGAAACTCTTTGCAGCAGGGGCAGACGGAGTTAACTTTGATACAACCGCTGCTGCCGGAGATGCGGATATGTACGGCACCCTCCGGGCTGTCGAAATCCTCAGGACCCAGTTTCCTGAGATGTACATCGAAGTGGGCATGGCAGGAGAGATGGTACTCGGGATGCACGGGGAACTGGAGTACGATGACGTTCGGCTTGCCGGGCTCTGGCCGCATGAACAGGCCCCACTGGTTGCAAAAGCCGGAGCAAACGTCTTTGGTCCCGTGGTCAACACGAACACCAGCAAGACCTCAGCCTGGAACCTGGCAAGGGCTGTCACCTTCATAAAGGGGGCAGTAAAAGCGTCCCCGATCCCCTGTCATGTGAACATGGGTATGGGTGTGGGTGGAATCCCTATGCTTGAAACCCCTCCGATAGATGCTGTTACACGAGCAAGTAAAGCAATGGTTGAGATTGCCGGCGTCGACGGTATATAGATCGGGGTCGGCGACCCTATGGGTATGCCGATTTCCCACATAATGGCTTCCGGAATGACCGGGATAAGAGCGGCAGGCGACCTTGTTGCAAGGATGCAGTTCTCAAAGAACATGCGCATCGGAGAGGCAAAAGAGTACGTGGCAAAGAAGCTTAACGTTGACACCATGGACCTCGTAGACGAGCACATTATGCGCGAACTCCGTGAAGAGCTCGACATCGGCGTGATCACCTCCGTACCCGGAGCTGCAAAGGGCATTGCTGCGAAGATGAATATCGAGAAGCTGCTCGGAATCAAGATCAATTCCTGTGAAACGTTCAGGGCACAGCTTGCCTGAATCAGGGGCTCAAACTACCCTTTTAAAAAATGGTGATATCTATGGACGACAATACCCCTTCTTCTAAAATCGACTGGCAGTATACCGAGGAATGCAGCAGGGCAAGCTGTGACTTTAATGAACTCGAAAGATCCATTGACTGGAAACAGGGGCTTGCAATTGCTCTCGGGGTCCCCTTACTGATCCTCCCCTCCATCGGCTACTTTACAGGTTACGTCTGGGCTTTTTCAATAATTATCTGGGGCCTGACCATTTTCCTGGGCTTTTTCCAGAACCTTGCCTTCGGAGAACTTGCAACCGTCTTCCCGAAGGCTTCAGGCCTGCCGGGCTACACCCAGACCGTTTTTGGTTCGAGTTCGAATAAGAATAATAAAGGCAAATTCAAGTTTGGGAAATTCATAGGCGGATTTAGTGCCTGGAGTTACTGGTTCGGCTGGAGCCCCGTGCTCGCAATCTATGCAATCCTCATCGGAAGCTACCTCAAAGGGCTTGTACCTGCCTTTTCAGGAGTTCCGGATACACTGCTCTCTTTAATGGTAGGGGCTCTGATTTTCGGGTCCCTTGCAATCATTAACTCAAAAGGGCTCAAGAACGGAGCAATGGCCGGATACATCCTGGCAGTTGTTTCTCTGATTCCCCTTATTGTCCTTACCGTTGCCCCATTCCTGACCGGAGACTTCCACCTTACCAACATAACAGGCTCCTGGTTCCCGACTGACTGGACATGGGACATGCAACACATCCTTATCCTCTTCGGAATCTTTGCAATGGCTGAATGGAGCGCCTGTGCATGGGAAACCGCAGCAATTTACGGGCCTGAATATAAGAACCCGAACACCGACACCCCAAAAGCCCTGCTGGTCTGCGGAGGAATCTGCCTTGTGCTCTACGTGCTGGTCCAGACCTCGGTTATAGGCACCCTTGGAGTTGAAGGAGTGCTTTCCGAACCCATATCTCCGATGCTCCCCATAGCCAACCTTACCCTGGGCGCACTTGGAGCTTCAATTGCAATTATCATGCTTGTAGGGGCAATGCTCCTTATCATCCAGACCGCCTTCCTCTCTTCGGCAAGGTCGATCTACTCGATGTCAGCCGAAGGTAACCTGCCGGCTTTCCTGAGCAAATTAAACTCACACGGGCACCCGATGAACGCAATGATTGCCGATGCCATGTTCAACATGGGTCTTATCCTGCTCGGAACCCCGACTGCAATCCTTGCAGCTTCTGCTATCGGGTATATCTTCGCAAACGGGATCAGCCTCTATACCTATGTAAAAGTCAGAAACGACCCCAAACTCTCAAAACTGGACAGGCCCTTTAAGGCCCCCAACGGCTGGAAAAACGTGGCAATGGCAACTGCCATCCTGAACATCCCCTTCTTCCTTGTGGGAATTATTTACCTTAACAGCCTCGAACTTGGCTGGGCCACCACGGGAGTCGGTTTCTTCGTGCTCTGCCTCTATGTCCCGCTCTGGTTCTACTCTCAGAGAGAAACAAGAAAGACCGAAGAAAAAATGGCTGCAGAAAAAGAAGCGTTTACCGCCTGAATACCAGGATGAGAACCGAAGCTTCAACAAAAACTTAAGCTCAAGAATATATCCTTCCGTCCTCTTAAGCTCCCCTGAGCCTAAGTGGAGGATGGATTTTTTCAAAACGCAAATTAAGCCGGAACATTCCTGTTCCGGAATCTTTTCTTAAGTTCTTGTTTTTGTTCTGGATTCTCTTCTTTCCAGATGGTCCTTATTAAATGATTGATCTTTTCCAGGAAAGTCAGGATAGGATGAGATAAAATGATTATTCCAGCATCCACTTCCATACCGAATTAATTACTATTCTTTTCTTTTCCCTATCTTCATCCGGGATCTCAATGACTCCCTCATCGTCCATGGTGAGGATGAGCCCCTCGTTAAGCCCGTATTCTTCCATAGCTGCTAGGAGCCCGAGGACCTCCCGTTCTCTTACTGCCGGGGTTCCGAAGTAGACCGATACCTGAACCGCAGCCTGAACTGCCTGGCTGTCTTTTTCGGTTAGAAGGAAATCACACTCTCGCCTGTCCCGGAAGTATGAGACCTGCTTATCCCGCCTGAGCAGTTCGAGAAATACAAGGTTTTCAAATCGTAACCCCAGACTGTCCGGATAATTGGGGAAGACCGTCTTGAAGAAACCCGTATCTCCGGCATAAACTTTACATGGGACTTTTTTTTCCTGGTTGGTTTCTTTTTCGTTTTCGGATACGGGGTTAAGCAGAGGATTCCGGTACAGCAAAAAAGCTTCTTCCAGATAGTCAAGGTAGGCGCGGACAGTATCCTCG
Organism: Methanosarcina siciliae T4/M; assembly: GCF_000970085.1. Lineage (NCBI taxonomy): Archaea > Methanobacteriati > Methanobacteriota > Methanomicrobia > Methanosarcinales > Methanosarcinaceae > Methanosarcina > Methanosarcina siciliae. The sequence continues at coordinate 1,827,960 of NZ_CP009506.1, forward strand.
TTCTCAATCCCACTCGCTCTTTTCAGGGTATCGATGGCGTACTCCGAAGCCATGTTCGAGATCAGGAAAATTGCAAGTTTTTTGAGTCCTTCTGCGTCCTGAACATTGTATCTGGAAATAACTCCGTTATTCAAGATTTCTTCAAAATACTCTCCGGAAAGCAGGAAGTTTCCGTCTTTTATTACAGCGGGAAAACCTCCGTTTTCAAAATATTTAAGGAACAGGCATAGCATTTCATCGCATCTGGAAGGCGTAAGGAAGTTGGGTTTCGGGACCCTGAGCCCTTTCAAAGTAAGGTATTCTTTAAAGGAAAAAGGCAAAAGTTTGAGGGACCTGGTCCTGCCGGTAAAGCGCGAAGCGATGTCCTTATTAAGAAGACTTGAGGATGAGGAGGTTACAAAAACTCCTGCCCCTTCCCTGTTAAGCCTATCAACCCAGTTTTCCCACCCCGGGAAATTCTGAATCTCATCTAAGAAATAGTAGACGTTTTCGGCTTCATTTTCGTTTCCTTTTAAGTAGACTTCAGCCGCAATTTCCTCAATTTCCTGAAAACATTCAGGTCCCAATTCCTGAAACCTGCTGTCTCCAAAATTAATGTAGACCTTTACACCCTGCACAAGACCTGCGACATACTTTAAGAAGGAAGTCTTGCCCGCATGGAGCGGGCCGTAGATTAAATTGATTTCACGCCCGTCCAGGCAGGGGGAAACCGAAATGTTGCGCGGGATTATGTTAGAGGGGTTCTGAAAAAAGGTTTGATGGTCAAGAATCAGAGGGAGAATTTTGAGTCTTTGCATATGATCGTAATAATTTGGGAGGTAAAACTATATAGTTATTCTGGAACAGCTTTAAATACTTATGAGAATTTAAAATTTTTGATTCTTAAAAAAAAGAAAATGTAGTTGAATTTCGAATTATTAGGCCTCTTCCTGTAGTTTCGTTGTGTCTGACCAAAAAAAACGCTCTTAAGTGTGAACCAGTTTAAATTTCGCCTGATAATTCAAGATTAGTTCAAATTAGTGCTTATTTTTTAATTCTCAGCAAGATAAACGTTTCACTGAAAAAATAATATTTAACTCCTGCCTCAAAACCAGAGTAAAGAACCGGTATCATAGGACAACAGTGTAAAAATGTCGGGATATTAAATGATTTTTTTCATACAGATTGCATCGATCGGTAGGGTCGATTGAACGTGGTTTAATTTTAAAAAAATATGTAGCAGATGGTGATGGGAAAATATATAGTTTCATTAATTTCCCGGAACCTTTCCAAAGTTTTAATCTTTTTTAGGCTCATATGTCGTTTTCTGTTTTCCGCATCTCGTACACACAAAATACTTTTCCCTTACATTTGAAGCATAGATGTTCAAACCTCCACTTCTTTTCCACTTATGAAGCCCTATAAGGCACATAATGCTTCTTCGTGAAGGTTTTCCGGAAACTCTGGATGGAGTCCTGTAAGCCAGGTAATCACCCTCATATCAATGAATTCTTCTAACCTGAAACTTCAAGCTGAATGTACTGGAGAATGTACTGGAATTACTTTATTATCAATAATATTATTTAATTGTTATTCTAACCCCAGTAGTTCCACCAGTTACCCGAGTTCCGCCAATTATCCGAATTCCGCTAGTATAGAGTTTTTCAGAGAGCAGAGAAGCAATTTTTATAATGAAAGTTGCGAGGAGCCCGAAAACGAGCCCTCCTGTTCAATCTCCCCCTCTACACATTCACAAGATCATGCCTGAGGTTTAAGGAACTGGAACAATCTCTCTCAAGATAGTAAAAGAAACCAGATAAAGCGAGCCTGATAGAGAATGCTTAAGGGGTATCGGCCATCCGACTACTCTAAGAAGTTATGGAACTTATAATTCATTAAAAAAATTCTGAACCCTATTTAACCTTTATTTATCGGTTAACTTATTTTTAAGGATTTTTATCTTTATTTATTGTGTTTTCATACTCTGATAATGAATTTCAGGATAATTATTAAGGGAAATTTTTGTTCAAATATATTTATTCTGTCAAATTATATATATAAAAAGTCGGAATGGTATTGTAGTATCTCTTCATATAAAAGGATATGATGAGATGCTCTTCACCTCAGTGTCACAATCCATATCCACCCCTGGTTATTGGGAAGTCGTTAAGGTGATGGGCGATGGAAAGAACAGAAAAACCGGATCTCAGGCAGAATAAACGTGTAGATAAAAAGTGGTAGAAAAAGTGTGTGGCAGACAATCGGAAATGCCTCAAAAGTCTTCAAGCCTGCTCCTTCCGGCGGAAAGGTAAAAGCAAAAAGGATGAAACAAGCAGAAACGTTTTTTATACGCCTCAAAACTGTACATACCAGGCCTTAGCTATGTACAATAACACCTTAAAAACTGCTGTTCGCTTCTCCTAAAACCTGCACCTCAGCCTTTCCTCTCTTCCTTCCATTTTTCAAATTTGATAATATTTTAGAGCTTGAAAACTTCATAATCCATTTATATAAATAGTCCAGACTACCTGTTAAAACAAGAAAAATTTACCTCACGATTATTCATCTTTGTTTTATTTTTTCAAGATTAAGAATAATTGAGTCCCCAAAAAAGTTGTCCGGAAAATTATATATAATAATAAAAATCAATCATACTCTGTATTTCTGTGATGCAGAAATGCATGAAAAAGTTCTTTGCTACCATTACGATCATCACTCCACCCCGGCGTTAAATGAGTGAGTCGTTTAATAGATGGGCAAAGAACTGACGAAAATTGGGCAACAGATGATAAGAAAGTGGTAGAGTAAGGCCAAAAAGCCTTATATTAGATGCGGTGGAAAGGCAAGAGAGGTTTGATGAAGTCGTATCCATCCAGACCGATGCCTCATAATGTATCGTATGAAACGCCTCAACCTTGTACGATACCTGGATACAAACATCTTCCTGATAGCTGTTTTCAGCCTTTCCACCATTTTTGCCGACCTAAAACTGTTTTTCAGCTCAACAAAAAGAAGATATCACCTTTTTTATTCCGTGCATAATTTTTATCACATGCATAAGCACTGTATGGATCAATTTTCAATACTTTTCCATAAAATTTAATGCTTAGTTATATCACAATGCAGACCCACCACATATATTCTTATACTTTGGATTCAACTTTCAACTTTTTTTTTGATTTCCTACATCCACATAAAATTCAGCATATCCGCAATCTAAACAGACATACACTTTAAATTCGCGCATGGGCCCGGTAAAATAGCATTCGCTATCAGACTCATAACCTATACGTTCTCCAATTATATGGCCTATATCGAGATTTTCGCTCCCGCATTTCGGACATTTTCCCTTCTTCATTTTGCAGTACCCCACGTCATCAATGAAATTTGGTTTTGTAGAAATCTTCAAAAGTACTTTTTTACGAAAAAGTAGTAAATCTGATTGTAAAATTACCCCTCATTTTTTGCCCCCACAAAAAAGAATGAGCATTTCATATTCGCATCGAATATTCATATTTGTCCTCGAGTAATTAAAGTTGTCATCCAATAATTATATTTCTCTTCAATTAAATATATTAAATATGTCGAGGTCCCATATTATTTGTGTTCCCATACGTTTCTGGAAGTTAAAATGGCTTTTATCAATCCTTTTTGTCATGGTTCCTTCTCTTAAGTCGTCTTGTCAACCCTCAAAGACTTGTTCTTCCTCCCAAAGGTTCAGACGGGACAATAAAAGGTTCAAATAAATCAGCAGTTTAAAAAAAAGCATAAATAAGAGATAATATAGAAAATAAAGGATTAATGGAGAAAAACCAGGAAATTAAAAACGAAATTGAACCAAAAACAGGAGAAATAAATCCGGAATATAAAATAGGAGAATTCAATGAGAAAACTAAATATCCTTTTAATATTATCTGCAATGTTCCTGCTACTTTATGCCACAGGCCCGGCAGTCGCTTTACTGACCCCGGAAGCTGCCGAAATTTCCTCCCAGATTAATGCCTCGGACAGAATAGTTATCGGCACGGTAAGTGATATCCAGGAACACTATGACCATACAATCTTCACAATTACAGTTGAGGAATGGCTCTATAATCCTTTTCCCGCCGAAACAATAGACGTGAGAACCGAGACCGGAAAGTATCTCTGGACTGAGGACCAGGCAGAGTTCACCCTCAATGAGTCCGTGCTCCTCATGCTCAGGAACGAAGACCCCGAAAAGCAGCTTTTCAGCGTCTCTGTGGGCTCTCCCGGAAAACACCCTTCATCGGACAGAGATGCTGTAATTGAAGAGTTGAAAATTCAGGGAAAATGGCAGGAAGAAAATCAGACCGGAAATACGGAGACTGCAGATGAGCAGCCAATAGGTCCCAATTCCTCCTCGGATACGAAAAGCATTCCTTTCACAGGCATCCTGTGGGCAGCTGCAGCCTTGCTTGGAGCAGTTGAATATACCGGAAAGAAAAAGCAGCATAAGACATAGCATTATCCATTTCATTCAGGGAATCCAGAATACCCCGGAAGTGCACAATCAGGAGAAAAACGAATTGTATGAAATCTACAGTGCCCGTTAAAAAATGTAGCCATTATATAACGAAGCATAAAAACCCCTGAGTATTTAGCTCAGGGTATATAAGCGTCAACTTCAATCCTGGTTCCGTATATAATATTCGGCGGCTTCTTTACTCACATTTCCGATAGTAAAAGCAAAATATCCATCGCTCCACAATGTGTTTTCGCCCCAATAATGGAGGGAAAAATGAGCCAAGAAGCCACTCAGTCTTTATCTGAGAGGTAGTTCACGACAGTTTCAAAACACTTCCAGCTGATCATTACTCAAATATAAACAAAAGCCTTGCAGAAACCGTGTTTAAACTGAAAATGTTAAAAAGCTCAAAATGTAACAGGGCAGAAAAGTAAGTGAAAAGCTCAAATGAAGTGATCCGCCTCGTACTGGTATTCACTAGAATCACTGAAAAAGAAATGTACAACTAAATTTAGAAAAACAAACACACATAGTCATCAATTCAAAAAAAGATGATTTCTTAGAAATTATCTTCTATACTTGAAAAGATGACTATGAATTATATTTTTTTAAATTTGCTTATTATCGGGCTCAGTGGTTGTTATTAACAACCACAGCCGCAGCCGCAGCCACCACCCCAGCCGCCGCAGCCGCAGCCACGACCCCAGTAGCGATGTCTGAGGCCCCACCAGCCCCAGTTGTTAAATCCGCAACACATTGTACTTACCTCCGTCTATTTACCATATTTATCTAATTTATCTTATTCATTGCTTATTATCGGGCTCAGTGGTTGTTATTAACAACCACAGCCGCAGCCGCAGCCGCCGCCGCGGCCCCAGCCGCAGCCACGACCCCAGTAGCGATGTCTGAGGCCCCACCAGCCCCAATTAAATCCACAACACATTGTACTTACCTCCGTCTATTTACCTTATTCTTTTCACACTCATTATTGAACATTAAAGGAAAATGAATTCATTAAAATTAAGTGCTTATTTTCCTAATGGTGTGTACCTTCCTGATTAAACCCTTATCAACCCCCAATAAGTGTTGTACTCACGGCAATTTTTGAAATTATTCTTCGTACTGATTTTATTTGGAGAGGAGCAGATTTGGTTTTAATTGCCCGAGAGTATATAGCTAAATAATAAGATTAAATTATATATAAAGAATAGAATAAATTATACTAAACATTAAATAGTCTTCGAAAATTCGGGTTAACAGCCGCCAGAGCTTGAAGGTTTTCTTCTATTCTTAATTTAGAAAATATAATTCTTAAAAGCGCTCAATAAAACCGGAGATTTAGTCTTTATTTTACTATTCAATCAAAAGAAAAAGTTTTTCTTAATAAATAAACTCCATTCTTGAATTTAATTAATATAAAACCCCTTAACGGGACTGATTTTGCTGAAAAAAAACAGTAACATTTTTCGGTTTTAAACATTAAAACTTCAGTCTTTTTCTTCAAAATGAGTATCCTTTGGAAGTCAAGCACGAAGCAGCCGAGTTTTCGATTTTTTCCTTTCATACAAGGCTCTGTTTTTGATTCATAATTATTGAGGTTCTATTAAAATTGACAAAAATGCTCTAAAAGCAAACAAATCGGTCAAAATTACTTATTTTGACAAAAAATTACCTTTAAAGCCTCTGAAATAATACTTCAAAGTGTCTTTGAATACGAGTTAAGCTCAAAAATTGATATAATATTACATTTACTTCAAAAATTAGAATTTATTGCAACTTATTTACACAAATTACACAAAAAATGAGTTATTTATTACTTCAATTTTAATTATAGATATAAATAACAAATTAAATAGATTTTAAGTTGTTATTGGATATATTTTTTACTAAATAAGCTATGTTGTTAAATATTAGCGGAAATAAAGGGATTATGTGAAAAATGGCAAAACCTCAATAGAAAAAGAACAAATAAAAAAACATGAAAAATATGGTTTCAAATGTAAAAATTACCCGGATCATACGGAATGAACCATGATAAAAAGATATGTAGTTACCAGCTCCGAAAAATAAGAAACCGTAGCCATCAATTCAAGATAAAAAGAATCCGTGATTTTATCCTTATATCTTGAAAAGATGGAAAAGGAAACAATTGCTTCTCTATTTAAGCGATCAATTAATCCACGTCCAGTGTTATTTAGTTCCAGCCGCCCCAGATGTAGAGACTGGTTCTCTCATAATACATGGCGACTTTGTTGTAAACAAGAGTAAAGAATCCCATTGTATATTCCTCCAGATTACGATTCCTGTTCAATTTATTCTTCCGAAAAGATAGCTAAGGAAGCGATTACTTTTCAGTTCAAATAGATATTATTAATCCGTATCCATTGTTATTTAGTTCCAGCCGCCCCAGATGTAGAGACTGGTTCTCTCATAATACATGGCGACTTTGTTGTAAACAAGAGTAAAGAACCCCATTGTATATTCCTCCAGATTTCGATTCCTGTTTTATTTGTTCTTCCGAAAAGATAGCTAAGGAAGCGATTACTTTTCAGTTCAAATAGATATTATTAATCCGTATCCATTGTTATTTAGTCCCAGGCACCCCAGATGTAGAGACTGGTTCTCTCATAATACATGACGACTTTGCTGTAAGCAAGAGTAAAGAATCCCATTATATATTCCTCCAAATTTGAATGTGTTCTTCCTGTCTGGTGTTCTTCTTGTCTGGTTATCCATTTACATAATTTGAAATGAATGGAGTTTTGTGAATTTAGAATAATTTCCCAATAGTGTATACTTCTACGATCAAATTTTCTATCAACCCCCCAACACCAAGATTATACTCATAGCAATTATTTTTAGAAATTTGTCTGGCCGCTAATCTTCATTTGCAGGTTCACAGACTAAATTTTAATTGCTTCAGAGTATAAATAAAAATATATTCGTAACATATATAAAATCAACAGAATTAACAATACTTACCATTAAATAGTCCTTGAAAATCTGAAAGAATCCCGTGGGGACAAAGAAGCAAACTTATAAATTTAAATTACAGGTTATAAATTTGTAAGTGTATTAAAGAATAAAGCTTTTACCCCTATTTTCTGCAAATAAGGACAAAGTAAGACAGTTCAGGAAAAATAAAGGGTAAAAGGCATAATAAAATTTGATTTAAAGCTTTGAAGCCTGATTATATAACGGAAAAAACGAGTAACATCCTCTATTTATGAACTATCTAAATTAGCTTTTTTTCTTTAGAAGTATGCTTTTCTCCCGGAGAAAAAATTTTAAAGATTTATATTAATATAAATATTTTAATCTGTATGTCCTCTGACTCCGACCACCGTAGGACCTTTGGTTTTTCAAATCCTCAGCATCCTGATTAATTTTTTCGTCCAATTCAGCTTTTTTTGCTTAATAGGATTATTTTAGAATCTTTAAATTAAATTAAAATATTTTAATGCTTTTAAATAGGAAAAATAGAGTTATAAAAACACATTGAATCTAATAAATGAATATATCAGATTTTTATACTTTACTAATAGATTTTTCCCGACTAATTTCGATAAAAAGCTTGTATATAGGTTTTATTATTCTAATCTCCCCCAATTATCCTTATTATTACGTATAAGTACTAATAATCCCCCTAAAAAGACGAAAGTCCCTTTTTCAATGTCAGCTTCGGGATTACCGTCAAGATTTGTGCGGATAACTCCAGGCAGACACACAAAAATCCTCTCTCAAAGCAGCTCAATGGCTCAGTCGGCTGTAACTATCACAAAAGCAGACAGATCGAGCTTCAAAAACTCGTTTCTGAATCCTTGTACGTTCCCGCTGACCAGAACAGGCTTTTCCGAGACTCTGTTTTAAGTTAGGTCGAACCCGAAGTCTTCAAGAATTCGTTTGGAGATAGACTTCCGGACAGCAAAATCCGTATAAATCACTCCTTTCCTGTTTTTCGTTTCTGAACTTAGATTTTATTATCGAGTTTCGTTTTTAAACTTAATTGCAGAGTCAATTACAGAGTTCTTTTTTTAAATTCCCGTTTTCATGGCAATGTCTTTAACATCCCTGTCCTTTACAAGAGCTCCGGGAACATCAGTATTTCTGCCGAGGTCAAGGACATCGTCTCTGACCTCTTCTGCAATCGGGTCCTTCAGGTTTCAACAGGCGTGTTAAAGCAAACCGTCGACTTTCTACAAGGCAGGATTCTACAAGGCAGGAATGCGGTAATTGAGATGAAAGTTCAGGGAAAGTGATAGGAAGGAAATCATACAGAAAATACAGAGGCTTCAAATGAGCAGCCGGAAGATTAAAGCTCACCTTCGGCATGAACTGCACTTTCCCAGACTCTTCATCTTACCGGATCGGGTTTTTGAGATATCAGAATCTCGTAAAAAAAGACAGTTAATAGTCATTGTTGGCTAAATCAAAGTTGCGCTGGCGCACCTCGCTGCAAGCAACGGGGTATGTTCGCGCCACCGCTCCAAATTCCGTTAAAGAAAGCAACAACCCTAAGCAATTTAGTTTAAGCAGAAATTAAAAACCAGAAGGTGGAATTGATAAATCATATTATCATTAACAGTTGCCGAGGAAGTTTTCCATCCCGCAGCAAGCTAACGGGGTATTCGACTGAAATAATCGTATAAAATGTTGCCATCATGACCATTTCAAAACATGGTCATAATGGCCTTAAATGATAATGGTAATCTCCGAAAGACATGCACTTCATTTGAGATCAGAGATAGGCCCGGGATTTAGCAGCAGCCCCACCAGGATCTGCAGTAGAAGTATCTGTATACGCATCTAAAATAGAAGCAACAACAAAACATTATAGCTCCCTCCATCTTTAATCTATCTTTGTTCGTCTTCTCGTTATACTTCAGTCATCTGTAGTCGAAACCATACACCCCACATTAGTAAAATCCCACAGAGACTACTTTTAAGCCGAAAGCATTACGTACTTTCAAACTGAAAACTTATGAGTAAAATTTTCTTGAGTGTAAGTATGTATCCTTCTAATAGCGTATCGCTCCTGTAATCAAGCTCTCTATCAACCCCCCAACATCAAATTAATACTCATTAATACTCATGGCAATTATTTTTAGAAACTAGTCTGGACGCTAATTTTCCATTCAAGAGATAACAGACTGGATTTTAATTGCCTGAGAGTATAAATAAATATATATTCACAACATATATAAAATCGACAGAATAAACTCTACTTACCATTAAATAGTCCTTGAAAATCTGAACAAATTATATGGAAACAAAAGGATTAACTTATAAATTTAATTTATGTGTCATAAATTTGTTAGTAAGACACCAGAATAAAGCTTTTATCCCTCTTTTCCCTAAATCCGGGAAAAGTAAAGCAGTTCAGGAAAAGTAAAGGGTAAACGGTGTGATCAAATTTTATCTAGAGCTTTAGAGACTTCTAACTTACCTCAAAACGCGAATAACCTTTTCTATTTGCAAACTATGCAAATTACTTATTTTTCCTTAAAAGTTTCTTCTTCCCCGGGAGAAAGATTTTCCGGCCAACCATCTAATGAAAAAGATTTGGACCAGGCGGTCCCTGCAATCCGGCTGTCCACATGGCCTTTCAGCCCTCAAATCCCTGTCATCCCGATTAATTCTTTCGCCCAATTCAGCTTCTTTTTCTTAATCGAACTCACTCCGGGGTCTTCAAAATCAAACCCAGCCAGCCTGACATTTTTAGCTCCGAAATGAAGGGCTACAAAAACGCAGCGATCCCCGTCACTGAACCCGCCAAAGTTGTATACTCGATCAAAGGGCCTTGACTGGGTAGTTGCGATAAAGCGCTTGAATCGGGGTACGTATTTTTCCAGCCTGTCCCGATTATCCCCGTGGGCATGGATAAGGACCATTGATCCCTTTTCGCAGGCAAGGATCTCTTTTTCAATATCAGTATCAGAAGCGCCATCAAGGTCTGTACAGATAACTTCAGGCACGCGGCCGATATCCATAAGGACGGCGGTGGCTCCGTCGGCTGCAATTATTACAAAAGCAGAGAGGTTGACCGCTAAAAGCTCGTTTTTGAGTCCGGGAGCATTCCCACAGACCAGAACAGGTTTCCCTGAGATCCTTTCCTTAAGTTCGGAGGTGCTGGCAGTGTTTTTCTCGGTCAACATGAGAGAAAGGAATCGGGCTGCCTCTTCGTCCCCTGTACGGTCGAACCCGAAGTCTTCAAGAATTCGTTCGTAGATAGGTTCCCAGACAGCAAAATCCGTATAAATCACTCCTTTCCTGTTTTTCGTTTCTGAACTTAGATTTTATTATCGAGTTTCGTTCCGAAACTTAATTACAGAGTCAATTACAGAGTTATTTCTTTGCAATTCCCATTTTCATAGCAGTACCTTCGACATTCCAGTCCTTTACCAGGGCTCCGGAAACCTCAAGCCCGCTGCCGAGATCAAATACATCGGCTCTAACTTCTTCTGCAATCAGGTCTTTCAGAGTTCCAACAAGCGCCAGGACCTTTTCGTCCTCTATCCTGACAGAAGCGCGGATGTTTTCGTCTACAACAAGATCGAGTTCCTTCCTCATGTCCTGAAGCCTGCGGATGACTTCTCTTGTGTAGCCCTCAGCTTCGAGTTCAGAGGTAAGGTTTGCGTCCACATACACAAGGCCTGCATCGGACTCGGCACTGGCTGTGCCTTCAGGCAGGGTTTCTTTGAAGTTTGCCATGTCAGAGGTGACTGTAACAGTGGTTCCGTCAGCCAGGGTAAGTTCGAATTCCCCGGTTTCGGCAAAGGCTTTCTTTAAAGCAAAACCCTCTACTTTCTGCAGGGCAGGGATAACCTTTCCGGCATCCTTCTTGAAAACAGGTCCTATCTTGCCCGGGTCAGGGATTACCTCAAGCCCGAGTTCTTCCCAGCTCTTGCCAATCCCGGTAAGCACAATGGCTTTGGAATTGGTCTGGTCCATAAGTACGGAACGCAGCCTGTCAACTGCCTTTGTAGCAGCCTCGTTTTCAGGCGAAATAATAATTCTTGATACGGGCCACCTGAGCTTTCTTCCTGCTTTCTGGCGGGCGTTTGAAGCGGCTTCCACGATCGAGCGAGCAGTGTCCATGGCCTCTTCAAGTTCGGGATCCAGATAAGCGTCATTGACCTTAGGCCAGTCGCACATGTGCACGGATTCGGGAGCACTCGGGTCCACGTTCCGGATCAGGTTCTGGTACATCTCTTCAGCCAGGTAGGGCATGAAAGGCGAGATCAGCTTTGTGATTATTACATAGACTTCGTAAAGTACGCAGTAAGCCGCAAGCTTGTCCGGGTCGTCAGCTTCGGTCCATGTCCTCGGACGGATAAGCTGGATATACCAGCGGGAGAGGTCTTCAAGGGCAAACTCCAGGATCTCACGGACTGCCTTATGGAGGAGGTATCCACTCATTGCTTCGTTCACGGCTTTTATCACGGACTGGGCTCTTGAGAGAATCCACCGGTCTTCTTCTCTCAGGGCGGCTTTTACGGAATCCAGGCTGACCTGCATCGGGTCAAAATTGTCAAGCGCCATATACGGGAGCGGGAACCTGAAAACGTTCCAGAGGATATTGATAGAACGGTGGACGGTTTCTACCTCTTCCAAATTGTACTTCAGGTCTTCCCAGGGTGCGCTTGAGGAAAGTACGTAGGCACGCAGTGTGTCTGCCCCCAACCTATCGATAATGTCCAGGGGAGATACCACGTTTCCAAGGCTCTTGGACATCTTCTTTCCGCCTGCATCCAGAGTAAAGCCGTGCATGAGCACACTCTTATAAGGTGCCCGACCAAAGCCAACCATACTTGCCCCGAGCTGGGAATAGAACCAGCCGCGAGTCTGGTCATGTCCTTCGGTTACGAAATCAGCAGGCCACCATTCATCAAACTGATCATGCGTCTGCGGAAACTTCAGGGTTGCCCAGGAAGCAACAGCCGAGTCAAACCAGACATCGAAAACGTCTTCAACCCGCTTTTTCTCTCCTCCGCACTCACAGGGCACGGTAACCCTGTCCACATAGGGTCGGTGCAGTTCGATATCCCCGCTTAACCCTGCCTTTTCGAGCAGTTCGGCCTTTGTCCCTATTACCTCAAGTTTTCCGCACTTCTTACATTTCCAGACAGGGATCGGAATTCCCCAGTAGCGCTGCCTGGAGATGCACCAGTCTCTTGCCCCTTCGACCCATGTCCTGAAACGGGCTGAACCCGCCCAGTCAGGGTACCAGTCAACAGCATCGATTTCCTCGAGCATTTTTTCCTTGATCTCGGTGACCTTGAGGAACCACTGCTCGGTTGCAAGGTAGATGATGGGAGTCTTGCAGCGCCAGCAGTGTCCGTACCTGTGCGTGACCGTCCCTTCGGCAAGGAGCCTGTTACGGGCCTTGAGGTCTTCGATAACAATGGGGTTTGCTTCCCTGACGTTCTTGCCTGCATACTCCCCGGCTTCTTCGGTGTAGGAGCCGTTTGGGCCCACAGGACAGAGGATCGGAAGTTTGTGCTTTATCCCGAGGGTGAAGTCGTCCATACCGTGCCCGGGGGCTATATGCACACAGCCGGTATTTTCGACGGTTACGAAATCGGCAAGATAGACTCCGTGCTTAATCTCGTTCTGGATGGGCACCAGGTCTCCGACGGGGCTTTCGTACTCAAGATTTGTGAGCTCTTCTCCGAGCATTGTCTCAAGCACTTCAAAGTCCGTATACCTTCCCTGCTTGAGGACATTTTTGATCAGTTCCGTGGCTGCAATAAGGACCTCTTCCGAGCCGTCCTGCCGGATTGCCCTGAATTTTGAGTATTCGTAAGCCGGATGAACAGCTACGGCTACGTTTGCAGGAATTGTCCAGGGCGTGGTTGTCCAGATGACTATGAAAGTGTTTTCTTCACCTTTGACCCTGAACTTAACATAAATCGAAGGGTCAGTCCGCTCGGAATATTCGACTTCTGAATCGGCAATTGCAGTTTCACAGCGCGGGCACCAGTTTACCGACCGCTTGCCCACATCAAGGAGGTCTTTTTCACGGGCCTGTTTGAGAGTCCACCAGGCAGCCTCGATGTAGTCGTCTTTTAAGGTCATGTAGGGTTCCGGCCACTGCATCCAGACCCCGAGCCTCTGGAACTGCTCGGTCATTGCCTGTTTCTGCGTAATGGCAAATTCCTTGCATTTCTCGATGAAATTCTCTACCCCGAAGCTCTCGATATCCTTCTTGGATTTAAAACCGAGCACACCTTCGACTCTTACCTCAATCGGGAGCCCGTGCATATCCCAGCCGGGGCGTTCAAGGATGTAGCGGTTGTTCATGGAGTAATAGCGGAGAATGGAATCTTTAATGATCTTATTCCAGGCAGTCCCCAGGTGGATGTGTCCTGTAGTGTACGGGGGGCCGTCAACAAAAAAAAGCCTTTTTCCGGTCTTGCGTCTCTCCCGGGTTTTCCGGTAGGCATCGCTGTCTTCCCAGAACTGCGTTACTTTTTTTTCGATTTGTTCTGCATCGTATTTGGCAGTGATTTCTTTTATCATATGGGGGTCTCCCTGATGAAAGATAAACTAAATAAACGTCGCCTGTGCAGGACCTACCCTGCGGCTGGCGGACAACTCATTATAAATTGATAACCAGCAAACGGTGACAATACTGAATTGTGACAATACTAATACTGATTTTTATATTTAGAAACTGCTACTGAAAACTGATAAACAGTAAGTTCTACAACGATAAGCTCGTACAATGAACTCTAATCAGTAAGCTTGATTTCAGGGCAAATTTCAGGGTAAATTACTGGTCAGCATACTATAACAAAGCTCTGATCCGTAAGTACCGAATCTACAGTAAGTATATTAAAAGTCTTTTTAATGTTCTTTACCGACCGCTTATATACTGTACTTAAGACAAATATCTGACGCACAAAATATTCCTATCCATAAAAGCGAAACTGCACTTTTCCGACAGATAAAAGCATTCACTGCACGCCAATTAGTTTATTCAGTATTACTGTACTTAATTTAAGCTTTATTGTAACAGCGGAAAAACCAGTCCGGTGTTAGCTCTCCCGGACACATTAACTGGACTTTCCTGGCTGAGCCACCCGAGTTGCAACACTCGAATTGCGCCTCGGGATCGCAGGAAATCGGAGATTTTCTGGGAGTTTTGTCCCGCTCGACGCAGGAGAGAGGTCTTTCTTTGGTCTCATTTCTCTTAAATTTCTGCTTCTTTTTCCTTTTGTGAAGGGCCGCCAGACAAGCTGGCTGAGGCGCTGATATTTACATATGAATTAAAAAACGGTTTTTGTGGTTAAGTATGGATTCTCCTGGTCAGGGGGAATTTATTCCAATGTATTTCGTCTCTTTATTGCAGTGCCTTTTCGGGGAGCTTTTTATCTTGCTGACGGGCCGGTTCAGGCCCGGTGCGGCGCGCAGGGAAAGAAAAACAAAAGCTCCAGCACTTACCCTGAGTAGATACACTGATTACTCACCAAACTGCAGAATTCACGAAAAAAGATGAAATAAAAAAGGAGTTATAGAATAAAAAGAAGCTGAAACAAAAAGAAGAATTACCTTCTGAGGATCATGGACCTCAGGCGGTCGGCTGCGCTTGCGGACTTATCGGCAATGCCTCCTATCCTTTCAACAAGCCCCATAAGGTGACAGACGCCTGCCCCTCCGATCTCGCCTTCGTGTTCGAAGATCTTTTTTAAGAGGGCTGTCTCAAGTACATCCACATCATGTTCCAGTTTTTCGACCTCCGGGACGATCTGCATAGTCTCTTTGATTTCTTCTTTGCTAAAAGATGTGGCAAGAAGCTTGTAAAGCTCACCTACTAGCTGGTCATACACCCTGGCGGTTTTCAGAGAGTTTGCCATGAGTTCCAGAAAGCCTTCCTTTATCTCATCAGGGAGGTCTTTGCAGGGCCGCAGGGTCATCCAGTAGGCTGAAGCCTGGGCAAAATCAGCTATGGAGTCCTGCTGCTTTAGGAAAGAAAGGAGATCTTTCTTGTTCACCGGCAGCCTGACGGAAGAGGGTATACTTGCCCTGATTTTCTGTTTGATTTTGTCGGCTTCATGCTCCAGGACATCGATTTCTTCGGTACGCTCATCAAGAAGGGCTTGATCTCCGTTGCAGTAAGCTTCCATTGCTTCAGCAAGTTTTTCGACGGCAAGCACCCCTTTTCTGGCGTGCATTTCAAGGGGGACGAAGGGAGATTCTGCGACCACGTCAAGTACGGAACGGATGTAGTCTTTCATAAAAAGATCACCTCGAGCCCTACAAAGATTATTGCCGATGTAAGGGCAGCTATGGGGACTGTTGCTATCCAGGAAGAAATAATCTTCCAGATTACGCCCAGGTCAACGGCTGCAAGCCCTCCTGCTAGCCCCACCCCAATTACCGAACCTACAAGGGTGTGCGTGGTTGAAATAGGGAGAGAGCTGTAACTGTGGAGCAGAACAACAGACGCGGTTGCAAACTGTGCGGAAAAGCCACGTGTTGGGGTGAGTTCCGTGATCTTTGACCCTATGGTTTCGACCACCTTATAGCCCCAGGTTGCCATGCCTATTACCATGCCGAGGCCCCCCATTACAAGCACCCAGATCGGGATTTCGGTTCCTGTTACTCCCATCACATTAAGTGCGGCTGAGAGAGGACCTACAGCGTTTGCGACATCATTTGACCCGTGCGCAAATGCAATATAACAGGCAGTTATGAGCTGTAAGAATATGAATTTTTTCTCAACGCCAGGCAAGTCCGATGCTCTGTGCAGGTAAAGGCTCCTTATTACAGAGAATATCAGAAACGCAAGAACAGCTCCAAGAACCGGTGATATAAACCAGCTGGCAATGATTTTCAGAAGGACTAACCAGTGAATGTCAGAAAAAGAGATAATTCCTTTAAAGGATGCTATCAACCCGAAGCCAAGCACCGAGCCGACGATTGAATGGCTGGTTGAGACGGGGAGGTTGTAAAAGGTTGCAAGCGTGACCCAGAAACTTGCGGCAAGAATTGCAGCCAGCATCCCCAGCACCACGATATCCGGGTGAATGCTGCTGATCATATCAATGGGGACGATCCCCTTTGCAATTGTTGAGGTTACCCGTTTTCCGAAGAACACGGCACCCAGAAATTCGAACACGGCGGCAATTATAATGACCTGCTTGATTGTAAGGGCCCCCGTTCCTACTGAAGTCCCCATAGCATTTGCGAGGTCGTTTGCCCCTATGTTCCAGGCCATGTATAAGCCTGCGAGGATAATTGCTATGACAAGTAAATCCATTTTTTTTCCTTACTCCGAGATTTTAAACTCCAAAACTGTTATAATTGTGAGAAATTCTTGATTTCTTCAATTTCATGCTTGATTTACGGAGTCTCAACGTGTTCTCCTAAATCCATGTTTCATCAATGTCTCTTATGGTATTCCAGACAATTTCATTATATTTTATGTTTTCCATATATTTTAGGCCGCTCTATATAATCTATAGATCTATATATGTCTATTTTCAATATATTCTTACTTCTCTATTCGATTATGAAAAATCCCTCAATAATTTGTCTGACCGTCAATGAGCCTGTTTACAATATCAGCGCTTGAGTTCGATATAAGGAACCACCACCCCCAGGTATACATTTCATTTTTACAGGAAGTGTATTGTGGAGTGGAACGATGTAAGGCAAGGAAAACTCTCAGATTTGAAATGCAAAGAATAAGAACCTATATTACATGGTTTGAAACAAAATGGAGCATTGCAAGAAATATTGTAAATCAATTTCTAAGAAATCGGAACTATATCCTGATTAAAGAATTGAGATAATTCAAAAGTTACCTGTAAAATGGGCGACTTCACGAGTTTTAATCATATAAGGAGAATTTTAATTATATAACGAGGATTTTTAAATATATAATTGGTACTTTTAATTATGAGCCCTTAATACCTGAATACGAGTCCTGACCATTCTCTGCACGCAGATATTATTAATCATATTCATCGAATAATATATAATAAACCGCGTGAGATTACAAAAAGTCAATATCTATTCAGCCGTAAACAGGAGAAAATGGAGATTAAAGAAATGAAAGTCGCTGTTATTTCAACTGACGGTAAGGTTATCAATCAGCATTTTGGAAAAGCCTCTTGTTTTTACATATTTGAAGTAGGCGGGGGCAAAATCCGACTTCTGGAAGTAAGAGAGTGCACACCTCTGTGCGGCTCGGTGGATTACGGGAACCCGGAGGAGATTTTGAATAAAACAATTTCCGTGGTTTCGGACTGCAAGGCTTTACTTTGCGCCAGAATCGGGAGCAGGCCGCAGGAAGAATTAAGGAAAAAGGGGATTGAACCAATAGAAGCTCCATATTTAATTGATGAAGCTTTAAACAATCTCTCTATCGAGGAATAAACAGAGAGGGACGAATTTTCTAGTTTTGATGCACACTTTATTTTGTGTGAGATCTTCAGCATACCCGGTTCCGAGAGGTTTCATATAAAAGAGTTATTTCGATTCCCCTAAATCAGAGTTTTTTTTATTACTTCACATTTTAATCGTCATCTACTTATATGAAAAAACATCTACTTACATGCAGGTATCTACCTGCATATAGGTAGGAATGTTGTATGAGAATCAATTAGAGTATGGAAATTTTGTATAAATTCGGGAAGCAATTAATTGAGCAGTACACATCTCTCATCACGTATCAAAGAAAAAGCCTTGGAAATAGTTACGATTTATGTGGGATAACACCAGTGGATTCGATAGAAGAAGACAGTGAAACTGAATATGATATGTCTACACATTCATTAAATTGTCCCGGTAGTGTAACAAATGTATAGATTCGTGTCCACCGGAGCTCTGAACATGCCTTTATCAATGAACAGGGGAAAGTGTATCTTTCAACTCACTCCCGATAGGAATATTAGCAATACTGCATTGATTAGCAATAATGCATTGTGGGACTGTAAGCAACTTGGTATCTAATGCATATGAAATGCGAGGTGTTTTTTGTTCAGACCGACCCAGAAACTAAGTTTTATATGATTGACTATTAATCAAGCACTTATAAGAAACATGTGTATTTATATGACAGAAATAAGCCAGACCAATCAACAAATACGTCGTTACGCAAGAGATTTTTTACAATGTCAGGGTTATAACGGGTTTAGTTATAAGGATATTTCCCGGAAGCTGGGGATAAAAAACGCTTCAATACATCATTACTATCCTAAAAAAGAAGATCTGGTTGCTTCCTTGCTTGAAGAGAGCAGAAAGAATTTAGCTGAGAAGATTACCCAAATAGTGGAATCCGGAGGGTCTGCTCGCGAGCAGCTTCAATACTATCTCGATTATGCATTGAAGGAGTTTGATGAAGGTAAAAGTATCTGCCCTCCTGGCTCAGTGATCCTTGATTTTGAAGAACTTCCAGAGGAAGTTAAAAAGCAAAATCTGCTGTTACTGCACTATATACTGGATTGGATATCCGACGTTCTCAGAACCGGCCTGGAAAAGGGGGAATTCAATTTTTCAGACCCCGTCGAAGCACGCGCGGAATTGGTAGTCGAAACGTTGATGGGTGCCAGACTGTTATCCAGCATCCAGGGCAGAAAAACACTTGTCAGATCTATTTCCTTAATCAAATCTGACCTTGGGTGGAAGGATTGATTTTTTTTTCCAATCCCGAACTTACCTATATATAGGTAGACAGGTTCTAATTATCAAATCAATTTTACTCAAAAGAATTGAAACTAACAGGATACATAAATTTGGAGGAGATTTGTAATGTCCGTTTTGAGTATATTGGGCTGTAAAATTCTTCAAGATGAAATTATCTGGCTTATTGCAAACGATTCGCAAATAAAGAGAACTTTAATTGTAGCAAATGGGAATATCTCCGAATTTACAGGAAAACTGGATGAACAGCACATCCCTTATGACATTATTCCGTTCGAAAAGCTACCAAAGGCGCTTAATAATGTCGATAGGGACGAACTCACTGTTGTAGTCAACCTTATGGAACTCGGACTTCATGCAGCGCCAAAAATATTGAAATCCGAAGTCTATCAAAATATCAGGGAAATGATACCATTCTCCAATGGGCTACTCATTTTTTACGGTCTTTGTGGTAACGTTCTGGGCGATGTGGAGGAAGACTTCTGCCTGGAAAAAGATGGTTGTACTGTGCGGATACTGAGGGACGATGAAAGAGTTGTAGATGACTGCATAGGAGCAACGGTAGGTGGTGGTGCAAACTACCTTAAATTGCTTAAAACCCATAGTAAAGAGCCTGCTTTCTTTTTTACACCTATGTATGCCAGTTCATGGAAAGAACTTTTGAACATCAATAAACTTCATTCTAATCCTGAAAAAGCGTTGAAAATGGCAAAAATGGTCAATGACCTGGCAGGATATTCAAGAGTTGCAAAAGTCAATACAGGTCTGACATATGTAAAGGACATCGATGCAAAGATCGAAGAATATGCTAAATTGTTCGGATACAGCACATTTGAGATCAGCGGTAATCAGGAAATATTCGAGAAATGTTATCTTTCAATAAAGGATGAAATCTGTGATAACTGTTAATAATAGATAATTATGCCGGTCTTAAGTATAGTTGCCTGTGAAATGCTTGAAGATGAATTAGTATATGTTCTCTCAAAAGACCCTGAAATTAAAAGGCTGTTTGTAGTAGAGAACAGAAACAGTTTCCGATTTGTAAAAAAACTTAAGTCTGAAAATCTTAAGCCTTTTATGTTTCCGTCTGACAGGTTGTATCCTGTTGTATCGGAAATCAATAGAGAGTCGCGCAGAGAGCCATTCAAAGAGCCGCTCAGAGAGCCACCCGATAATTTTACGAGGAAACTCTCAAATATTCCTTTCTGTAAGAAAATATACGACTTTATACTCCGTAAAGAGAAGAAACAGGGATTAACTGTTGTTGTGAATCTTCTTAGAAGAGATTTACACTCGGATGTTGATCTTTTGCAATCCGAAGTATATCTGAACGCCAGAGAAATGTCAAAAATCTCGAATGGTATTCTTCTATTCTATGGAAAATGTGGCTTTAGTTCTGAAAAAATGCAAGCAGAATTGCAGCAACTTGGTTGTCCTGTTTATTTTCTTAGGGATGAGGGGAGAAATATTGTTGATGACTGTATAAGCGTAGCTCTCGGAGGAAACGAGATTTACACAAAAACGATGTTATCGGGAAATGGCAAAGGTGCCATGTATGCAACACCAATGGTGCTTTCCGACCTGAATGGAACTAATTACAAATCTTCTGAAGCTTATAAAAAGATCAGCAAATATCTAATCTCTCCGATGTACAGTCTTCTTTTTAAGATTAATAATCAAGACTATAAAGATGTTAATTTTCATAGGAATGCTTCCGAATTTGCAAAAATATTTGACATGAAGATTATCAATGTTAATGGAACAATGAATGTAGCAATTAACTCTTACATGGAAGCTAAAACTGCTATCTGTAAAGATATAGAAAAACCATTTTAAGATTAATAATATACAAGTTTGATGGGGAAATCGGAGTTTTAGAGAGAAAACACATTCAAGCTGATGGGCTGGTCTACATTGGAACGAAAGCCAATAATATTGAGGATCAGCTTTTGGATGTAATTGGAGCTCAAGTTTTCATTAAACCAATATGAAAACAAAAACGAGATAAGTAGGAAGGTTGCTGTTGAAAAAATGGTAGAGGTAAAGTATATTACATATAAAAATATTTTTAGATTAGAAGTTTGAACAAGTTTATCCTGCAAAAAAGCCGTTTTGCAATTTTTAGCTAAAGAAAAGCCATTTAACTTCTATATATACGTTGACAAGCATAAGAAGAACCAGACCTATCAAATGCCAGCCTCGATAGTATTTCATGTCTGGCTTAAGTTCCTTATCCCAATCATCTTCATTTCGTTTTATATATGTTCCTCCTTTGTTTTTTATTTTTCAGTCCTTGTCTTGCTGGGAGCTGTTTTGCAATAGGGTTTCAAAATGCCCGATTCTGCTTTTGTTTTCAAAATAGAGCAATTTATCAGCAGATATTTTATGACATTTGCCGCTGGTCTCACTATTACATCAGGATATATAAATATCAGCAGCATATAAATTTTTCGAAAAATGAACTGACTGATGCTGATATTATATTTATCTAATGTATGTAGTGTACATTGAAGTTAATTTCTTTAAGAATCTTAGGTAAATAAGTAGAAAAAAACTGATTGTTTTTATTTGCATTCAAGCCGACTGATCAGAGGATCGGAATAATAGGCCAAAAGCCACCCAAACCTTCTTTGCTTTTAAATTATTTTAGTTTTAACTTAATTTGTCATTTAGAGATGTGACGCAATTTGAAAACTCCCTTAAAAAACGGACATGAAAGGATTATAAGATAAGGGTTAATCGGTGGCCTAATTACTTGCTTTCTCTGTTTTGCTTTTTCTGTTAGACCGATACCAGTAATTTAGAGCATCCCGGTGAATTTCAAGTGCTGTTATGCTCATAACTATACTTACCACCAGCAAAAAGGGTGGGTCCAGGATGGCGTTTGAAACTAATCCTGCTATCAGGAAATAGGCATGAAATCCGAGAGGCACAAGAAAGACAAATGCAGCCTGAGACTGGGCCGAGACTTCCGGGCGCAATGCCAAAATCAATAGCAGAGCGCCTCCTAAGACTGCAGCGATAGTAGCGTAATGTATCAGTTCATTGGGAATGTTGGTGATGAGGTGGTTGGTAATAAGCACGCCCGTAGTGCCGCAGATTATAGCTCCTGCAGGAGATAACCGGCGTCCCCAGAAGCCAGGGAGCTTTGATAGCAATCGAAGGCTTGCTGAAAATGAGAACACAACCCAGAACCATGCCCAGAAGTTGTTGTAAGGAACACCGAAGTACTGATGATCAAAACCTTTTCCCCAATCCCACATGCCCAGGCGGATGGCTATTGCATCTATGGAAAGGTCGATGCTCAAGGCCATCAGGCCATCGAGCACCGGTCGTGCCCATTCCGGAAGATTGGTTTTATCGGAAAAAGAGCGGACGCTATAGATGATAGTTCCCCAGGCTACCCCAACGACCACAGGAACAGGCCCAAGCATTACAAGAAAGCGTCCGTATTCGTAGGCTTCAAGCTGTTGGATTGTAGCCCATTCCAGTAGCAAGCCGAAGAACACGCCGGCAAGAAGTTGCCAGACTACCCGGGAGCCTCGTTGCCATGCATTTTGCAGACAGGCCAGAAAGAGCACTAAAACCAGAATCTCAAAGGCGAGAAAGTATAGATTTAGCACGGGCATACGCATTAAATACTAAATTACAGTTTAAAAAACTTGCGAAAATGTTTGATAACGTAATTCCTCGTATATGATAATTACATTCTGGGCCGGTTGCAAGACTTAATCTTGCCACCAATAAAGTAAAAACAGTTAGTATCAGGAAAATTTGAACTAAAATAAGAAATTATAACAAAGTCAGTGCGAGGGATGGGATTCGAACCCATGAACAAAAACAGTCCAGTTAAAAAACGATAGAATCCTGAACCTTTTTCTCAGCCCATCAAACGTGAGCGATATGTAAATCTCTGACAATTTTCGTATTCGCCTTTGCAGTACTTCGATAGCACTTCGGCAGGTAACTTGCCTTTTTTTGGGGCAACTTCGCATGTATAGAATTCGGTATCGTAATCCGGATTCGCTGTAACGAGATACCTGCAATACATTCAACCCATCTCAAAGATATTACCATTTGAATTATCCGTACCCACATAAAACAATATCTCTGCCGGAGCTTCAGCGTTTAATGTACCGAATGGTTGTGTTTTAATGCTTTATATTTCTCAGAATTTTTTTGCGCTTAATAAATTAGCAGGAGAAACAGGCTAATTTTTACGTATAATGGAACCATGGATAAATATATATTGTCAATGTCCGTACATTTGCACATGTTCATTCTGTAAATTAAAAGATAGTTTGCGCTTTTGAGCCATGGATGAAGCGGACTTCAAGCATTAATAGTGCTTCAGGGTTCCACAGAATAGATGATTGGGTTCTATCAACTTTAAAAAATGAGAAAAATGTAATAAAAATGTGATTTTAGAAACGCTCCAGGGAACTTGTTCTAATGACCAGTAAGAATAATTCGCTTCATATACTCTATTTCCTTTTCAGACCACATAGAAAACTGTTAGGCATCTATTTCGTAAGTCTTCTTGTATTCAGCTTTTTGGATGTTTTGCGGGTGTTCCTCATCTACCCGCTTATCAACTATGGACTCAACATTAATCAGAATTCCACTTTAATTGACAGGATTTATCAGTCCGTTAGCTTTGGAAATCTTCATCCATTTCTTGTATATGCTATTGTGCTCAGTATTGTAAGTATAATAATTGCAGGAGTAGAAGTAGGCGTTTCATATCTTGGAAGCAAAACATTTGCTACTGTAAGAGATACAACTGATCGCTCGGTTTTTAATAACCTGAAAAATCAGCCTTATGAATATTTTGCCAGCCATAAGCAGGGGGATATTCTATATATCGGGCAACAGGCAGTTGAACAGACAGGACTTGCCGTTTTTAATGTGGTAGGGTTTCTTCAGAATATACTGTTTTGTCTGTTCTACCTTTCATTTATTTTTATTTTATCCTTTAAGATCAGTACTTTAATGCTGATTCTCGGAGCCATTTATGTTTTTTTCATGAAAAACATTATTTTTTCGAGAATTTACAAACATTCACTGGTTTTGAACCGCTTCGCACGCGCAAAATCTGTCATATATAACGAGTTTATTTCAGGAATTAAAACAATATTTATTACCGATTCAATCGATTTTTGGGCCGGCAATTATAATAAAGCGGTATATAATATTAGAAGAAGTTACGTATTTTCTATGATTCTCCAACGGCTTCCAGGCGCAGCAAATAACCTTCTAATTTTTCAGATTATTGCACTTGGTGCTGCAGGGCTTTATTATATAACTGATGGTCATTTTTTACCATACATAGGGATATTTGGAACGCTCCTGCTTGCTCTTTACAGGACAATACCCGCCCTAAACGCTTGCCAGTCACAGTTTGGTACAATTGTACAGCAGCTTCCTGCAATTGAAGCAGTCTACGATTTTTTGCAGGAGAACAACAGTAAGAACACTCATCTTAATAATTTGCCGAAGAGAGAATTCCGGTTTCAAAACTCGATTATTTTCAAAAATGTCTTTTTCAGATACAATGACACTCAAAAATATACAATCAAGAACTTGTCGTTTACAATTAAAAAAAGCACAAAAACTGCAATCGTCGGTAATTCCGGTGCTGGAAAAACTACAATTGCAAACCTGCTAGCACTTTTGTATCAGCCGACATCCGGAGAAATCCTCGTTGATGAAGCAGATCTTAATGAATTTAAACATTCGGATTATTTAAAGAGATTGGGGTACCTCGGGCAGGAGACATTTATTTATCACGACTCCATCAAAGAAAATATAAGGTTTGGTCTGGATTGCAATGATGACGAAATTATCGAAGCTGCAAGACTTGCCGATGCCCATGAATTCATTATGTCTACCTCCGAAGGTTACGATACAATAATTGGTGACCAGGGCATCAAACTTTCAGGAGGACAACGGCAACGTATTGCAATTGCACGGATAATCTTGCGAAAGCCTGAAATTTTGCTCCTGGATGAAGCAACAAGTTCACTTGACAACATAGCTGAACAGCGTGTAATGGAATCAATTGATAGGATCTCAAAGGATATGACAGTAATAACCATCGCACACCGGTTGTCCACAGTAAAAAATGCGGATGTAATTTATGTATTAAAAGAAGGAGAGATTGTTGAGTGTGGAAAACATAAGGAGTTGCTTGAATTAAAAGGTGAGTATTATAACCTTTATAACAAGGTACCCATATTTTCCAGCAATTCTCCGGATTTATAAACTAATATTGGATGTTAATGGATAAGAACTGCCATCATTGTTCTTAATTTCAAGGGAATAATAGTTATATTAATTAAAAAATTCTAAAACAGAAAAATATATATTGTCAATCTTGATACGTTTACATATGTTTCTTCCGGCAGGTGAAAAACAGTTTGAATTCTGGGTCTTAAGCCGAAACGGGCTCCCGAACATCAATATTGCAAAGCATTTCGGGGTCTCCAGACAGGCAGTCTCGCGAGCCCTCCTCAGTATGGATAAACGTATAGAAGAAACTCTGCTTGAGATGGCCAGGGCAAACAGGATAGAAGTGGAGAAACTGGACTCAAAAAAAGGAATCCTCTTCGGGAGATCAATTCCTTTCAAAGCCAACGCAATAATTTTTGTCTCGGCAAAACACGGGATGCAGGTCTGGTATGAACACGAAGGAGAATGCGGGTCTTGCGAAAGATACAGGGAATGCATCGAACTCCTCTGGGACTTTGCAGAAGAAATGCAGCTCAAACTCCAGAGTACGGAAGATCCGACAAAACTGGCTGACGAATTATTTGGAAAATTAAAGGAACTGGTAGAACAGGCCTGAATTCGGAAAGGAAAATGAGGTGTATCCCTGGTTTATTATTTCAAGCCTGACCATTAACTCTCCAATATGTGCTCCAATATTCCTTACTAACCCAGGTTCATGGCAAAACTGAAAATTAAAAAATATTTAGTTTACGTCCCGACAATAATACTTTTTAACGGCATTTCTAAAATTTGCTCATATTCACTAAACTCCCAGCTATCTGAGAGGGTTATGCGCCTGCTATACCGTATTACTCTTTACTTTTCTGAAAAACTCTTAATCAATCTCACATGCACCTGTAATTATAAATATCCTTGAATTTTATAATAATTACGAGATAACTTACATACACAACCAGATAGGAAATGGGGGATGGGAAAGATGAAAACCAGGGATAATTTGTCCCTAGCACTTTTAGCTTCTGCAGTCCTGCTTTGCTTTTTAATTATCAGCTCATCTACTGCACTGGGATCCTGCGAAGAAAACACCTCGGATGATGTTTCATTAACCAGTAATGAATTTCCGTATCCGCGCGGTACAGCCCCGCCATACGGGATGATGGGATGGGAGACCGGCACTCAATTTTTAACAGATAACGCTACGCTTGTTCACCTCGGATGGAGCACTTCCATAACGCCACAGCAGTTTGTCGATAACATTAACAGAGGCAAAGAGCTGGGAATCCCGAAATATTTGGTAGCGACGAGCGGTCCGCAAATGGATTCCGAAAGCTTCTGGGAAGATGTCAAAGATATGGGAGTTACTGACAATGATTTCTACGGGGTATATTTCCCTGACGAGGAAGGAAATCCTTCAACGCTTATCGCAATGTACACAGCTATGAAGAAATACTTCCCTAACGCGGTTGCAGGAGATTATTTAGGGGATATGCAGACCGGGCCTGACGATGAAGATTTTATTCCGGGCCTGGATGTTAGTTACTTCACCACCTACACGAAATTTCATCCTGAACGCCCGCACGCCTGGGTATATGGGAATCTTATTGCTAACGCCCCTGACTGGAAAAATGCGGGAAAAACAGTATACGTAACAACGGAAGCTTTCGGTCAGGCTACTGAGGTAAATGCTCTGGACCCGGACCTGAACACTACGCAGAAAGTAGCTGACCGTCATGAAAGTCAGATTGTAATGGGAATTTTAGGCGGTGCGCAGGGTGTTTTCTCATATGCTTACAAATACGCAAAAGATACTCCGAGCTATACCGGGTGGGTCAGCTTTAAGCCGAAATATGAACAGATCTGGCCCTGGATTATGGAAGGAAACCGGACACTCCTGACAACAAACGTAACCAGCGGCAGGACAGATATAACTTCGGACCCGGGCGGGATAATCGATGCGGTTACTGCTTATATGTTCACGGACGCGGATGGTAGAAAATTGATTGCATCATCCAGTATGCTTGATTTTACCGAAGCAAACGGCGCGGCAAATAACGCAACAATTACCGGCGTACCAGACGGGACGTATGATGTCTTGTGGGAGAACAGAACCGTGACCGTTACTGATGGGACCGTCAAAGACACCTGGAAACCATACGAGTATCACTTCTACCAGTTAAAGACGGAGGACACAGACAAATAACAACGACAGATAACACCGATACCGGATAAACTCTAAATGTTACATTATTTTTTTCTGGTGTCAGCGGTTCCGGTTCACTGTTACCGGAGGTACGATTCAGGTTATTTCAGCGGGAGTCGGCAGATTACTAGCTGTTGACTCTCAACTCTTTCGCATCTGCTACTGATTATTTTTGCTATTGATTATTTTCCCTGTTTTAACTTTAATAACAGATTACTTTCTAAGGATTATATATATACATATGTTTTATAATACAAAATAAATAATATATGCTGTAAAACTAAATCAGAAATCTGTTAAACTCTTTTACCTTAACTCCCATTTTTTGTAGGGAATATGTTGAATTTGAGAGTTTTATCTAATTCTCTTACTTTCTTAGGAACTTCAGTAATGATACTTTTTTCACCAAAGTTTATACTTTTCACTTTTCTAAACTTCAATAGGATATCAATGGGTGAGACCTTGTCATTTATCTCTGCTTTTTTAATTGCCTTCAACAATTTACAGTACGCATATAATGAAAGAAATGCCACAAACACATGCCCATAAACGCTCTCATCATCATGAAGATACAATTTGTCAGCGTCTAATGTTGTTTTGTATGCATCAAACAACTTTTCAATCGAGTCTCTTTTTTTGTAGAGTTCATACATCTCCTTTTTTCCTATGTCGTAATTGGAGATAATCAAGAACTTCCCCGCTCTATTTTGTTTTAAAGAGTACTCTTCATCGCTGATCTTCCCTTCCTCTCTCTTTCTGAAGATCGTCTTCTGTTCTTCAAGTCTTAGATCCAGGTCTTCATATAAATATAGGAACCTATTTCCTAACTTTCTTTTACCACATTTGATGAGTCTATCATGATAGATGAATTCTTCATTAAGGTGTATTCTTGTGTCATAATAGTGGCTGTTCCTTTTTGTTGGTAACACAAATTTGATATGTTTTTCTTCTAAGCAGTTAAGGATGTTCTCTGAGAAAAAACCACGATCAAGAAGAAGTATCTTATCGCTGATATCCAACTCTTCTATTGTTTTGTATAATGTCTTTATGTCCTTCACACTGCCTGGAACTGATTTGATCATAGTAGGCATTTCACTATCAAGACCACAAAGAAGGGCAAAGTTGATTTGGGGAACTTGAATACAGTCTTTGTTGTAGCCTTTTTCAGCCTGTAGAATATTCATAGATCGAGAGAAACAGGAACTTAAGTCATAGACGAGTTGAGTGTCTGCATTTTTGAGATGATTGAATAGCTCATTCTGCCCAAACCTATCACAGCCTACTTCCCTTAACACTTTTGAAAGATTGGATGGATTAAGATTTGGTTTTATACCTTCAAGATTATAGAGATCTTCCCAAGTATCTTTAATTCGTTTGAGGGGGACATATCCATTTACACGAACAATTGACATTGCATAGAGTTCTTCCCAATATTCCGGAAAATTTTTCATGAGAAAAGGTTTGAGCTCTCCCATCATATTATGTAAAATCATTGAATTTCCATAGGCAGTGACAGAGTGAGGCACAGGTATCACATTAGTTTTAGGTTTCTCACCTTTAGGTATAAAGCCGTAATCTTTGTCGAGTCTACCAATGTAAACTGAAACTTTACGACCCTTCTTAATTTTTTTGTCATATTTACTCGTAGAGCGATAAACATAATGACAAGCGCCTCGAACTTTGATTTCAAGACATTTTTCTCCAGCTTTACGCTGATCTTCAAGCCAGCATCTTGCCCAGGGTTCCATAATCCCTATTATGTAGGGAATATAGACATATATAAGTTTCGATTTGAAATCGTTCTACTGATATTAAAAATGAGAAAAAATAAGCAAATTAGAGGATATAGTCCCTATAAATAGGCAGAGTTAAGGTCTTTTAGTGGCACACGTGGGGATTGGATATGAAAAATAAAGCTCGGACAATATGTGTAGTCCTTTTAATTTTTATTGCACTGGGGACAGTTGCCTTGGCTGGAACGGAAACTCAGCTCACACAGGATGAGCGATTAACACAGCGCACGGCAATTTATGGAAACTATGTTTTCTGGATAGAGAGTGCCGGGAATGATGTACATGCTTACGACCTGACTACCGGAAACCGAGCGGATATTACCGGAAATTCGGCAGGAGGTAAAATTAATGCATACGGAGATAAGGTGGTATGGACCGGGGACGGGGAATCCGTTTATATGTACAACATTTCTACAGGTAATAAAACCATGATAGCAGACGGACGGCGTGTCGCTGATATTTACGGAAACTACATAGTCTATACCAATAACTATTATTATAATCAGGATCAGGAGAATGATGGGATTTATCTTTACGACCTGGAGACTCAGAATGAAACCAAAATCGCTGCAGTTTACAGCTTTCCTGCCATATACGGTAACAGAGTAGTGTGGTCGCAGGAGAATAACAGCAGTGCTTATGATATCTACTTATATAACCTATCCACTCAAGAAACAGGCAAAATAGCAACTACAAATAGATCAGAGCCCGAATCCGAACTCGAGATCTTCGGAAATGTCGTGGTATGGACAGAATCAGACAACGTGTACATGCATGATATTGCTGCCAATAAAACAACTCCGGTAACAAGCAACGGAAATTCATACCAGCCTGCAATCTACGGGAACCGGATCGTATATACGATAGGCAATCCTTATATTGGGGGCAATAAAGACATCTACATGTATGAGATACCTGCTGCCAGGACAACCCGCATAACTAACAGTACTTTTGCATTCAATCCGTCCGTCTACGGCGATAAAATAGTATATGCAGATTGTCGCAATAATCCGGAATTTTGTGAAGCAAGGGATATTTATCTGTATGATCTCTCAAACACATCGAATAGTCTCGTCGCAAATTTCACCGACAATGTTAGTAAGGGAACTGCCCCTTTGAACGTCTCTTTTTCTGACACCAGTACGGGAACACCGGATACGTGGTACTGGGATTTCGGGGATGGCGAGATTTCAAACGAACAGAACCCGGTTCATACATATGTATCAGCAGGAAACTATACAGCCTGTCTGACCGTAAACAACGCAAACGGTACGGATTCGAAGTTAGTTACAATAAGTGTAAAATAAGTACGACACAAGTGATAAAAAATATAATATATGTAATATATATGTAATAAAAAGGAATTCCAGCGGTAGAAGGAGTGGAGAAAGCAGTCACAGAAAATTGGTGGTGATGCCTTTGGCTCCTGACAGATGGGCAGGTTCACCTTCATTAATTCATTTTTAACATATGTCTTTTTTCTATCCTTCTGCCAGTGTTTTAGAAATCTGTTCTCCGTATGATGGTTACGGCATGACAAAAGCAAGGAACACCACACTCTACGGAACAGGGTTTTTATACACGGAAAGAATCAAAACTCAGGAGCACTTGTAACTATGAGTCCTTAATGCACTATTACGAGTCCTGTATGTTTAACTACAGGTCTCAGTGCTACTCATGCTGGTCAATGCTTCTACTGATGCTTATTACAAATCCCGGCGCTTAACCAGGAGTCTTATCCATTCTCCAGAGGCCTGCGAGGCAGGCTTTCTGATGTATGTAACCAAATACAATTTAAAACGTCTATTGAGGAATACTGATGAACGAGCCAATAAAAACAATAAGGGAAACAAAACCCCTGATTCATCACATCACCAACTGGGTAACTATTTACGACTGCGCCAATATGACAAGGGCTTTCGGCGCGCTTCCAGTAATGGCACATGCCCCTGAAGAATGTGCTGACATGACAAAGATCTCGTCGGCTCTTGTACTTAATATCGGAACCCTGACATCCGAAATCATAGATTCCATGCTGCTTTCCGCTGCCGCTGCAAACGAAAGGGATATCCCGGTGGTACTCGATGTAGTCGGCGTAGGGGCTACGAAATTCAGGGACGAAATGGCTGCAAAAATCCTGTCTTCGGTCCATATTGACATCATCAAAGGCAATTACTCCGAAATTGCAAAACTTGCAGGCGAAAAAGCTGAAACAAAAGGCGTAGAAGCAACCTCAATTAATGCCGACCCTGCAAAAGTTGCAAAAGCATTCGCAAAAGCAGAATCCTGTGTTGTGGTAATGACAGGAAAAGAAGACATAATAAGTGACGGAAACAGGACCTTTATCGTAAAAAACGGGCACGAACTGATGGGGTCAATTGTAGGGACCGGCTGCATGGCTGCCTCCATAATCGGTTTATTTGCTTCGGTCAATCGGGACTACTGTGATGCCGCCAAAGATGCCTTATGCTACTTCGGAGTCTCAGGAGAACTGGCAGCTGCAAAATCCGGCGGACCCGGAAGTTTCAAGGTTCACCTCTATGACGAAGTGTTCAACCTGTCCGATGAGAAAGTAAAAAGTATGAAGAATGTCGAAGAAAAATGAATCTAGAAAAGGAACTTCCCCCGATTTGTTGAATCGGCCTGGATACTATTCAGGCGCCCTTCAAGTGCCTCCCTGCCAGTGACCCATCCAGTAAATCCTGAACGGAATCTCCCTATTATTTAGTTATGTGTCCAGGCAACCGGACCCCCTGTCTTTGAAGAAATGGAGACATAAATATCAGACACTGAAAAGCCGATTGTTATAATATTAACAATTTACCGGCTGGGTTCTAATTATTCTTAAAACACTCATGATGAATGGGCTGAAGTATTATGAACCAGAAAAACTCCGATCCGAAAAATCCTCCCCGAAAAATTTCCCTTCTAAAAGAGATCGACTTTTACCTTGTAACCGACTCCGGACTCTCAAAGAAAGGGACTTTATCCGATGTAAGAGAAGCAGTTGACGCAGGCTGCAAGATTGTGCAGTACCGGGAGAAAAACAAGAGCACAAAAGAAATGGTTGACGAAGCATCCGAAATTAAGAGAATCTGCAGAGACAGAGCAATATTCCTTGTAAATGACCGGATTGACGTTGCTCTGGCAGTCGATGCGGACGGAGTTCACATAGGCCAGGATGACATGCCGATTGAAATCGCAAAAAAACTCCTGGGTCCGGAAAAGATTATCGGCCTCACCGTTCACAACGTAGAGGAAGCAGTCAAAGCCGAGGAAAGTGGTGCTGATTATATTGGATTGGGCTCCATCTTCGATACCTCAACAAAAAAAGATGCCGGAAAGGGGATCGGTCCTGCCAGCATAAGGGAAGTAAAAAACGCGATAAAAATTCCGGTCGTCGCCATTGGCGGAATAAACAAGGAAAACTGCATACCTGTGGTTGAAAACGGAGCTGACAGCCTTGTTGCAATTTCTGCAGTCGTTTGCAGCGACGATGTAAAAAGGGAAACCAGAGAGTTTATTGAGATTATTCGTCATATAAAAAACTCAGGCCGAAAATAATCAGCCGGTTAATATACTACCGGGCCTCGGGAACTTGAACCTTTCCTTTTTCCTTACCCATGCCGTACAGGGATGGAGCCGGCCTGTTAGCAGAGAAATACCTTTTTTTGGCCCCCAAGGCCATTTCTCCAGAAGATAGAACGTCTCCGTCAGTTTGTCTGGCGGCCCTTCACAAAAGTAGAATAACTAGAATTCCGGGCTGCCTCTACTTTCTTTTCCTCTTTTTTAGCGTTCTCATCGTTTTTTTGGGAAAGACCGCTCTCCTGCATCTCTTTATTTTACCATTATTTTAAGTAAGTCTTCTTTGAGCATGGATTACTTTTTCCCATAGGCGTCTGCTTGAGAGTAACGAAACAGACCTCGTGCTGTTGCGATTACATCGCAACTCCCAGAAAATCTCCGATTTCCTGTGATCCCGAAGCGAAACTCGGGCGGGAAATGAACGACATGATAAAGTGAATAAGGTTGTAACGGTAGTAGAAATTGTAATTTCAAACCTCATGGCAGGCTTAACGGAAAGCCTGCCGGCTGTCCCGATCCCATTTCCATGGCTCGTCAAGGATATTGACAGTAACGTTTTCTATTCCTTTAATGCTCATTACTTTTCTCTTTACCTGAGTTTTAAAGTATTCTATCATGGGGCAGGAACTCGATGTCAATACAAGATCTACATCTACATTTTTCCCGTCCACTATAACTTCCTTGACAAAACCCAGGTTGATGATATCTACTCCAACTGCAGGATCGATCACATCTTTTAGCAGGGAATAAATCTGCTCATCTTTTTTGGGGAGGCTCTCTGAGCCTATAAAGGACAATGGCACGGGCGTGGTTGATGCTTTTTCATGGGCCTGGAACCGTTCCTCTAACCTGCTCATGCGGTCAAGCACCTGACTTATTACGGTAAGCACGGGGTCTGGTAACTTATTGTGATCCAGCTGCTCTGAGGGTACGGACGACTGTGGCGTTCCTGCAATCCTGGCAGGGACTCCGACTACGGTGGCTTCGGGTGGGACTGACCGAACCACAACCGAACCAGCACCTACTTTTGCCCCTCTTCCTACCGTAATTGGTCCGAGTACAATTGCACCTGAGCCGAGAACAGCATTATTTTCAATAGTGGGGTGTCGCTTTTTCTTCTCAAGGGCAGTCCCTCCGAGCACGACTCCCATGTATATGAGGACGTCATCCCCTACTTCGGCAGTTTCTCCGATTACCACTCCTGACCCGTGGTCAATAAATACCCGATTCCCGAGCTTTGCTCCAGGATGTATTTCAATACCCGTGAGCGCCCTTGAGAGATGAGATGTCAAACGGGCAAGAAAAAAGAGGTCTTTGTTCCAGAGCGAGTGGGCTATCCGGTGCATCCAGATAGCATGCAGGCCCGGATAGCAGCAGAGCACTTCGAGTGTTGACCTTGCAGCTGGGTCTTTTTCAAAAACTGTTTTTATATCTTCCCTGATTCCCATTTGAATCTTCCAGTATGGTTGAAAGTAGATCAGTCAAATAGTTCAGTCAAACAGATCCGTGCTCAGATAACGCTCTCCAGTGTCCGGCAGGATGACAACAATCGTCTTTCCGCTCATGTCTTTCCTGGATGCTACCTGCAGGGCTGCGTATGTGGCTGCTCCTGAAGATATGCCTGCAAGAATGCCTTCTTCTCTGGCCAACCTTCTAGCCATGTTAATGGCCTTATCTGAAGGGACTTTGATAATTTCGTCGATAAGGCCGAGTTCGAGGACATCCGGGATAAAACCCGCACCTATTCCCTGGATCCTGTGCGGGCCAGGGCTTCCGCCGCTGAGTACGGGAGATTCGGCAGGTTCGACCGCAATCGCCCCGAATCCGGGTTTCCTTTTCTTGAGGACTCCGGCAATACCTGTGATTGTCCCTCCTGTCCCCACGCCTGCTACGAGAACATCCGCTTTCCCATCCGTATCTCTCCAGATCTCCTCGGAAGTTGTCCTGCGGTGGACCTCAGGGTTTGCAGGGTTCTGAAATTGCTGTGGCATATAGTAAAGATCGGGGTCCTCTGCAGCTATCTGTTCTGCTTTATTGACTGCCCCTTTCATTCCTTCGGAGCCCGGAGTCAGGACTAGTTCTGCGCCCAGAGCTTTCAGCAGCTTTCTTCGTTCTATGCTCATCGTCTCAGGCATAACAAGGATGAGTTTATAGCCACGGGCAGCACACACCCCTGCAAGGGCGATTCCGGTGTTCCCGCTTGTGGCTTCAACAATTGTGGTGCCTTTTTTGATTTTTCCTTCACGTTCGGATTCTTCAAGCATTGCCAGTCCGATTCTGTCCTTTACGCTCCCCATCGGGTTAAAGGACTCCACCTTAACCAGCACATCCGCATGCAGACCTTCAGTGATGTGGTTTAAGCGGACAAGCGGTGTGTTCCCGATTGTCCGGGTTATGTCCGAGTATATTTGACCCATCTCTTTCACCGTTTCGTTTCTCATTTTCCTGAAATCTGCTTTTCTCCGCAGTTTATTCCGACCTGAATTGATCCTGACAATAACCTGATTAAGGAGTATACAGGAAAAATTCACAATTGTGAATTATATATGATCTTGGATATAAAGTTATCGAGCAGGCTGTGTAAGGCAATTAACTGAAAGGAAGAAAGGAGTAGTGTCCTCAAATTATTGAACAGGAACTCTAAACGTTAATAGTTCCTTTAAACTCCATATGTGATCAGTTATTCCCTCTTCCATTGCTGGAGTCCTTTGGAACCATTTTCTGTTTCCAGAGTTTATTCCTAATCTTAGAGGCTTATGAGGTTTTATGAAGTTATACCATGCCCGGAATAAATCAAACGCTTTCGTATGCATCATTGAGTTCGAAAAATATTGTTCTTCTGGTTTCACTAAAACAACGTTTACAGGTTTTACATTTAAGCAGAATGTGATTGTTTTTACCATATCTCTTTAAGGACTATATTTCCTTGATTTTTAATTCCATGATCAATGCAGTCTTATATACGTAAATTTCAAGTATGACTTTATTCAGTTATCACGTTATTGTTTTTCTCTACCTGAAAAAATGCCGGAAATGATCTTTGATGAAGAAAAGTAATAATAAACCCATAATTAGACCTCTTGAGCGAGCAAAGCGAGCGAAAAGGACCTCATGCTCCCGAAGTGAAATTCGGGCGGTGCAACAAATACATTAATAATGAGTTATGACTATTCACCTACGTTTCAGCTTCATTCTCATAATTACGTTTAATTTACCCCCGAATTAAGGTGAATTTATGTCTTTAGCAAATCTCAGAACACATTATACAGCCGACGTCAAACCTGAAAAAGTTGATAACGGCCAGAAAATTACCCTTGCAGGCTGGGTCTATGAGGTCAGAGACCTCGGAGGGATCTGTTTCGTTGTTCTCAGGGACAGGGAAGGAAAGGCTCAGGTTACACTTGTAAAGAAAAAAATTGACAAAGAACTCTTCGATGCAGCAAGAAGGCTAGTCCGAGAGTCCGTGATTTCCGTAACCGGTTCTGTCAAGTTTGAAGAAAAAGCTCCGAACGGCTACGAACTGCTTCCTGAAGAGATCAAGGTCCTGAACGTTTCAGGTTCTCCCCTTCCGATGGACACGACCGGAAAAGTAGAAGCCGAACTGGACACAAGGCTTGACTCCCGTTTCATTGACCTGAGAAGAGCCGAGACGACTGCGGTTTTTAAGATAAGGCACGAGTCTCTCCAGGCGATCAGGGAATATTTTGTCAAGAATAACTTTATTGAGACCGCAACCCCCAAGGTCGTTGCTACCGCAACCGAAGGCGGAACTGCCCTTTTCCCTATCACTTATTTTGACAGGGAAGCTTTCCTTAACCAGAGCCCCCAGCTCTTCAAACAAATCCTCATGGGCGGCGGTTTTGACAGGGTCTTTGAAATCGGGCCCATCTTCAGGGCAGAGGAACACGATACCCGCAGGCACTTAAACGAAGCCACTTCTATCGATGTGGAAGTCAGTTTTGCCGACCACTTTGATGTAATGGAAATTCTGGAAAACCTGGTTGCTTATGTCTATACCCGGGTAATTGAGAACTGCAAAGCCTCCCTTGAAATACTCGGGGTTGAGTTGAAGGTTCCGAAGACTCCTTTCCTGAAACTTACCTATGACGAGGTAATTGAGATCGTAAACAGCCGCTGTGAAGAAAAAATGCACTGGGGAGATGACCTTGGTACCCTCGGTGAACACACGGTCGGAAATTATGTCTACGAAACAACAGGCGAATCCCACTACTTTATCATCGACTGGCCAACAGAGATCAAACCTTTCTATGCCATGCCTTATGAGGACAGGCCTGAGTTCAGCAAGTCCTTTGACATGATGCACCGCACAATGGAGCTTTCTTCGGGAGCCCAGCGGATTCACATTCCTGAGCTGCTCAAGAGCCGGATCGAGTCTCAGGGCCTGAATCCTGATGGTTTTGAGTTCTACCTTAAAGCCTTCGAATACGGAATGCCCCCTCATGCAGGCTGGGGAATGGGCTGTGAGCGTTTTATCATGACAATGCTCGGAACTGAAAACATCAGAGATACGGTACTCTTCCCGAGGGACAGGAGAAGACTTTCTCCCTGATCCTCCCATTTTTTCCTTTTAAGCTTGAAAGGACATCCTGTTTTTGAAAAATATTTTTTCCTTTTTTAGAGCTGAAAGGCGGAACATAACATGACGGAAAGAAATACTTCTACTGATTCCCCAGAAAAAAGGACAGCAGGAATTGCTGCAGCAGGACTTGTCAGCTCCGGGATGCTTGTAGGACTCGGGACAGGCTCAACCGTTGCATACACAATAAAGGAACTCGGGCGCAGGGTGAGGGAGGAAGGGCTCGATATCCTGGGAGTAGTTACCTCTTACCAGTCCGAGATGCTCGCAATAGAGGCCGGGATCAGGCTGACAACCCTTGCCCAGCACCCCGAACTGGACCTTGCCATTGACGGGGCTGACCAGATCGATTCCGAACTCCGTGCGATTAAAGGAGGAGGAGCGGCTCATACAAGAGAAAAAATAGTTTCTGTTTCTGCAAAACGGTTTGTGGTTATAGTCGACGAGTCGAAAACGAGCAAGCAGCTTGATAAACTCGTGCCTGTGGAAGTCCTGCCTTTTGCAAAAGAACCTGTGGTAAAAAAGATCCGGGAACTGGGCGGAAAACCCCAGCTCAGGTCTGCTGTAAAAAAAGACGGGCCTGTAATAACCGACAATGGAAATTTTGTCCTTGACGTCGAATTTGGAGTTATAAAAGAACCTGAGGCACTCGCCCTTCAACTATCTTCAATCCCGGGTGTAGTTGGGCATGGGATTTTTTGCAATGTGGACGAGCTTTACATAGGGAACAAGGACGGGTCTGTGAAGGTTATAACCCGGCAGAAATAAACAGGATTCCAAAAAATTAAAGCCAGGAGTTAAAGAGAGAAGGGTTTCCTGGAAGTGCTTCTTAGAAGTGCTTCCTGCAAACGTTTTCCTTCAGGTTCCTGTGGCAAGCAGGATACAGGTTACTGCCTTTTTCATCTCAAGCATAACAGGAAGCAGAACCAGTGTTCTTTTTGTAAAGCTGCAGGTCTTACCGGTATATTTTTATAGAAGTATTATCAGTAATTTCCTGATCAATTACAATTTGCAAGATTAACAAATCGTTCAAAACAGGGTTCTTGGGTCCGATACCTGAGAGCAAGCAGCCGCAAGCCGGATAATAATTCAAATTATCGATCATTTATCCTTCAATTCGTACTATAGATTTTCAGGAGGTTTTGTTCAAATGGATAAAGGTGGCCAGCCAGTCTTCATAATAGATCCGAATAAAGAACAAACAAAGGGAAGAGACGCACTAAGCATGAATATTGCAGCTGCAAAAGCAGTGGCAACCATAGTTAAGAGTACGCTTGGACCCCGGGGCATGGACAAGATGCTTGTGAATCCTCTGGGAGACATCACCATCACAAATGATGGTGCCACTATATTACATGACATGGACATCGAGCATCCTACAGCCAAGATGATTGTAGAAGTTGCCCAGTCTCTGGAAAGTTCTGCCGGGGACGGGACAACAAGCGCGGTCGTGTTCACAGGTGCCCTGCTGGAAAAAGCCGAGAACCTTATTGAAAAGGGAGTTCATCCTGCAGTTGTTGTCAAAGGGTACAGACTTGCAGCCGAGAAAGCTGTTGAGATGTTTGAGAACCTGGCAGTTTCCGCGGGCGAGGAAGACCGAAACCTGCTTGTAAAGACTGCAAGCACCTCTATCACTGGCAAGGCTTCCGAAAAATATAACCTTTTGATCGCAGAGCTCTGTGTGAGTGCAGTGCTTGCGATTCACGAGGGAGGGAAAGCCGACCTTAAACATGTCATCCTTACAAAAGATGTAGGTGGGCGTGTTGAGGATACGGAATTCGTAGAAGGAGTTGTAATCGATAAGGTTGCACTCGATAAGAGTTCCCCTCTAAAAATTGTAAATCCCAATATCGCGCTTATTGATACCCCTATGGAAACCGGAAAGACCGCAAACAAGGCAAAGCTGCAGATCAGTACCGTAAGCGAGATTGAAAATTTCGTGAAACAGGAAGATGCTTCCCTTTTTAAGATGGCGGATTACATTATCAGGGCAGGCGCAAATGCTGTCTTCTGCTCAAAAGGCATGGATGACAAGATTGCAGCTTACCTCCAGAGCAGGGGAATCTACGCAACCCGCAGGGTGAAAAACGACGATATGCAGCACCTTGCTGACGCTACTGGAGGAAGACCTGTCCGGAACATCAAGGAACTCACGGATAAAGAACTCGGGCATGCGGGGCTTCTTGAGCAGGACAGGGACGAAGACCAGGGCAAAACCTATCTCAGGGACTGCAGGGGTGCAAAATCGGTCTCAATCGTGCTGCGCGGCGGGACCGAGCATGTGGTGGACAATCTGGAACGTGCAATTGATGATGCCCTCAGAGTTGTGAAATGTGTGGTCGAAGACGGCAAAGTCGTTGCCGGAGGCGGGGCTTCGGAAATGGAAGTTGCACTCTCCATCCGTTCCTATGCTTCCAGCATAGGCGGGCGTGAACAGACGGCAATCACAGCTTTTGCCGAAGCTCTTGAAGAAATCCCAAGGACAATTGCAAGAAATGCAGGCCTGGATGCTA
Organism: Methanosarcina siciliae T4/M; assembly: GCF_000970085.1. Lineage (NCBI taxonomy): Archaea > Methanobacteriati > Methanobacteriota > Methanomicrobia > Methanosarcinales > Methanosarcinaceae > Methanosarcina > Methanosarcina siciliae. The sequence continues at coordinate 1,867,996 of NZ_CP009506.1, forward strand.
TCGATTCCGTCCTCAACCTCCGTGCAAAGCATGCAGAAAACAAAAATGCCGGTTTAAACATTCAGACCGGTGCTGCTGAAGATATGCTTGAAAAGGGTGTTGTTGATCCCCTCAGGGTAAAGGTCAACGCTATCAAAGCAGGATCCGAAGCTGCAACAATGGTACTCCGCGTGGACAGTATGCTTCGTGCCCAGCGTGCCGATATGCAGGATGTCAAACCCGAGCATATGGCAAGTACCTACGACGGCATGTCAGCCCCTGCTCTTAATATGCACAGGTAAAACCTTAACCCTTTAGGTTTAACCATTTAATAGGATGAAATTTAAAATGAAGTAACCTGTTTATTGCAGGAAAAGTTGCAGATTATTTCTGCAGCTTCTTTTTTAAAAGAAGTGTTCTCACTTCTGGATTCTATTTCTTCATTAAAGGCGCCTCTTCCGTTTTTAGGAGGGAAAAAGATCCTGGATCGATACCGACCGCTGCAGCCCCTGAGGAGCTTCAAAGAACAAGCCGTTTTGTGACGGATATTAAAGCATATTGTGGTTTATTAAGGATTAAACAGCTACGTATTTTATTTTATAACATAAAATGTATAAATAAAAATTATTCATAAAAAGGTTTCTATTACTTCACCTTTTTTCAAATTTCTCTGTGCAAATACGCCTCTGCCTTTCCCTGGTGCGTCTTTAACACTTATCAATGACATCTGATCAGGCTCCTGTATTTATTATAATTTGCCTGAAAATCGTCTAAATTATTTTGGTAAGGTATGGAATTTTAAAGTTTCCCTCTAAAAGATTCTCCGGAAGATCCCGAAGAAACTCCAGCCCCTTTCATACATGAAACTTTATCCCGGTATGGTTCAGCAACCTGTAAGCCTGGACTTTGATAAAATCTGTTATAATGAAGGCAGTCAACGCATATCCCCAGACGAAAAGGGCAAGGTTCCAGCCCATTGCAGGAAGCAGGAATCCGTACACGGTTATGAGTGTGGCAATGATCTGTGTAACTACCACAGCTGCGAATAAGATTTTGGCCGGTTTTACCGACCAGAAGTGGCCTTTTGTCCTTGCCACAAATATTGTTAAATGACCCGCTACGGAAAGCTTCAGGTATATGAAAGACTGGAGGATTTCGTGGCTAAGCTGAAAAGTATGGAGGCCTATGTAAAGGATCCCGAATGAACTTATGACCCCGATAACTCCGAGAAGGGTTGCCATACTCAGCAAAATTCGCATGTCCCATTTTTCCGGCAGATCGGAGTATTTGACGTTATCGTAAGCAATAGTCATTATTGGGGCATCATTTAGAAGTGCCAGCAAAACTATCATCAGGGAAGTAACGGGATAGAACTTAAACGCAAGAATTGAAAATGTTATGAAAAGCAGGACTCGAATCGTTTCGGTAATACGGTACAGGGCATAATTATTCATCCGCTGGAATATCTTACGGCTTTCTTTGAGTGCATTGACAATGGTAGAAAGCCCGGGTTTTGTCAGCACGATGTCGGCAGCGGACTTGGCTGCGTCCGTAGCCCCGGAAACAGCAATACCCGCATCGGCTTTTTTCAGGGCTGGTGCGTCGTTGACCCCGTCTCCGGTCATGCCTATGATGTGGCCCCTGTGCTGTAGCAATTCCACGATATGGTACTTATGTTCCGGGAACACCTGGGCAAAACCATCTGCAGTTTCGACTATTTCCTCTGCTTTTCGGTCGGGCAGATCCAGAAAGGCCGTTGCAAGCATGATATCCGGTTTTAAGTTTACCTGCCTGGAAATCTCCTTTGCAATAGCAAGATGGTCGCCTGTAATCATTTTTACGTCCACGCCCATGGCCTGTGCGGTCCTGATGGTTTCTGCCGAATCATCACGAGGAGGGTCGTAGAGAGCAAGAAGCCCCGCAAAATGCCAGTTTCCCTGAGCATCGGTTCGACCAACTCCCAGAGCCCGGTACCCTCTGGAAGCAAACTCGTCAACGTATTTCTCAACCTGAGACCCTACTGTATTCTCACTGTCATCCGTGGTAACTTTGCTATCAATGGTAATTTTACTGGTTACGGAAGCTTCACTGTCCATGAGAGCCGAAACGACCTGAGGCGCCCCTTTTGTTACCAGGAACCTATTGCCAGCCGAGTCCTCTACTTCGGCTTCCGTCCTTTTTGAAACCGGGTCAAACGGCTTGAACGAAAGTACCCTGTAACTCCCGGCAAGTTCGGAAAAACCCTGCAGTGTTTTTGTTCTGGCGAGAACTGCATCATCAATCGGGTCCCGGTCCTCTTCCCTTGAAGCCAGGTTGGCAAAGAGAAGTACATTGTTTTCGGAAAAATCCTGAAAAGGGTTTATTTCGGTCAGAACAAGCTCGTTTTTGGTAATGGTCCCGGTCTTATCCGAACACAGGATATCCATTCCTGCCATTTCTTCAACAGCCGCCAGCTTACTTACGATAGCTCCATCCCTGGCCAGGGTAACTGCGCCTACTGCCATGCTTACCGACAGGACTGCAGGCAAGGCGGCCGGAATTGCTGCTACTAGCAGGACAAGAGCAAACTGGAAAAATTCAAGCAGGCTTTCATGACGGAAGAGCACCGCAAGGAAAGTAAAGGCAACAAGGACAAGGGCAAAAACAATAAGGTAGTCTCCTATTTTGATGACAGCCCTCTGGAAATGGCTCCGGGTTTTAGCCTCTTCTACCAGCCTCGCAGTTTTCCCAAAGAAGGTGTTCATACCGGTTGCAACTACCAGCGCATCCATTTCTCCCTGCCGGATAACCGAACCCGAGTATGCGACATCGGACATGTGCTTTTCCACAGGGAGGGATTCTCCTGTCAATGCGGATTCATCGACAAGCAGGTAATCTCCTGTAATGAGTTTGACATCTGCAGGGCAAATATCTCCAAGCCGGAGTCGAATCACATCTCCGGGTATTATTTCATTTGCGGATATTTCAAGCCATTTGTTGTCGCGTAGGACCCTTGCTCTCAAAGCCAGTTTCTGCTTCAATAACTCAATAGCATTATCGGCTTTGTGTTCCTGCCAGAAGCCCACTGTTACATTCAGCAGCAGCAAAGTAAGAATAATTGCAAAATCATCCCATCGATGCAGGATTCCCGACAGTATTACTGCAATCTCGATCATCCAGGGAATAGGCCCCCAGAAATAGCTCAAAAACTTGACGAGTGCACTGGTCTTCTTTTCCGTAATTTCATTGGGCCCGTATTTTTGAAGCCTCTCTTTTGCTTCCGAATCGGTAAGCCCTCTTTCACTTGAAGATAGCTTCTCCAGGAGTTCGGTTACAGATGCTTCTTTTGCTTCATCAGTACTTGTTATACTTTGATTCATTAAAACGATCCCCACAAAACACTTCGACCCTCTACTCCCTAAAATTACATTTTCTTAATTAACATAAGGTCATTTTTCTATCTATAGCCTGCGATCCATAGCCCGTTGACCAAAATATTCAAAAAAATGATAAAGGTTTTCAGTGCTGAGCCCGGCAGGAAGATCCATACCATCTTCACATAAAAGACGGTCCTTTCCAGACTGCAGGATTTTTAACGGGCTCATTTTTCCTTGAAGTAAACTCTTCTCATTTCATCAGTCAAGATATTTTCTAGTATTAATAAATTTGCTAGCTTCAGGAAATGAAAGTTCTGATCAGACCCGGGAGTAGTTGTTTAATCACAAGTTATGAAATGTCTCCGTAAGCTTGTCCGGCAGCCCCCTCAAAAAAACATAAAGGTAGTAAAAGAAGCAGAGAGCATCGTTCCCCCGGTAACTTTTTGAGACAGATTAAGCCGGGCAATTGCCGTAAGCGAGGGGAACTACCATCCCAGCTTACGTATCGTTTTTATGAAATTGCAGCAATAAAAAAAAGCTGCAACTACTTTATATGCAAGCGAGCGAAAAGAACAACGGGCTGTTGTGATTACATCGAAACTAAAAGAAAAATCATAGATTTTTCTGTCCCGAAGCAAAACTCGGGAAGCGAAACTCAGGATGAAGATCTGCAACTTTGCTAGAAGAAACCAGAAACAGGAAATGATAAATTAGAAAACAGAGTATTAGAAAGCTGCATCAACGTAATCTACGGGTCTTTTGAAAACAGCTGTGATCATGCCGTTTTCGTCAATCTCGTTTGAAAACCTGATCAGCTCCCAACCTTCAACTCCCAGGCTGTTAAGATCTTCTTTTGCTTTTGACCACTCACTGAACCTAATCTCTTTAACATCGTATTCCCAGATGGTCACTTCTATTCATCTCCAGTAAAATTGGGTTAATATTATACTATATATTAACTGGTGGAATCTTCTATATGTATCTTTTTAAAAAATAGATTTGCGATTAAATCAACTTTAATTGATTCCAACCAAAAACCAGCTTTCGGTTCTGCAGCAGAAACCGTATACTTCCGTAGTAGTTTAAAAACAGGCAAATCCAGACGTAAAGCTGAAGGGCTGAGCATAAGACGAGTGTAAAATTGCTCCTGAACCCCGGGGAACAAAGTTTTCAACCTCAAATCTTACATTTGGGACGTGGGTTCATATGAATAAATAGGAGTTTTTAACTTTAAAAGTCCAATTCTCAGGCCCCATTCTCAAGCCTGCTCTTCAGGCGATTTCAAGCTGCCTCAGAGGCACGACATACGGGACTTCGGCATGTGTACTTATACGAGCTTCAACCCCGTAGACCTCTGCTATGTTTTCGGAGGTGAGCACCGCACACGGGGAACCTGCAGCAATGATTTTTCCCTGCTGCATCATAATTATACTCTCCGAATATCTGGAAGCCAGGTTCAGGTCATGGACTGCCATGATTGCTGTGACCTGTTTTTCCCGTACAAGCTTCCGTACAGTTTCCATAACGTCCAGCTGGTGCCAGATATCAAGGTTGCTGGTCGGCTCATCCAGGAGAATTACTCCTGTCTCCTGAACAAGAGCCCTTGCAATCAAAACTTTCTGCTGCTGCCCCCCCGACAGTTCATTGAAAATAGAGAGAGACAGGTCTTCGATCCCAAGCATTTCCAGAACTTCCCAGACTTTTTCTTCATCTTTTTTGCCGTCGAACCAGCTGAGATGAGGGCGTCTTCCCATCATCACTGTCTCAAAAACGGAAGTAGGGAATACCCGGTTCGAACTCTGGGGAACATAAGCCAGGTTTTTTGCAACTTCCAGCCGACCCATCTGCTTAATGTCCTTGTCGTCAACAATAATCTTCCCGGTTTTTACATTAAGGATCCTGTCGATACATTTCAAAAGTGTAGACTTTCCGGCCCCGTTGGGGCCTACAATGCTGACCAGGCTCGAAGCCCCGATCTCAAGGCAGACATCTTTCAGGATATTAGTGCCCGTATACCCGAAGACTAAGTCTTTTACCTGCAACTTTACCATCTTAGCATCTCCTCTTTCCACTCCTCATTCCATCCTCTTCTTCCATTCCTTCTTTCACAATTCTCCTGCGTTCCGTATCACCAGAATTCTTTTCTTTTCCTTTTCAGGATGAGGTACATGAAAAATGGGACTCCAAGAAGCGAACTGGCAATGCCTGTGGGAATAATCGTAGGCCTTATGATGTTCATACCCAGAGCATCAGCAGAAATCAGGATAAGAGCTCCCAGAATGCCGGAAGCAGGGAACAAATACCTGTGGTTGGACCCAATGACCATCCGGGCCATGTGGGGAGCAACGAGTCCGATAAAGGCAATTGTGCCCGTAAAGCAGACAATTGTTGCCACAAGCAGACTTGCAAGCAGCATACTGAATATCCTGACCCTGTTTGCATCGACCCCAAGGCTTTTTGCGCTCTCGTCTCCTGCGGTCATAATGTTCAGGTCTCCTGCCTTCAGGTAAATAAAGGGTAAGCAAACTGCAAAGAGACCAAACATCAGAGGAAAGTTCCTCCAGGAAAAAGCCGAAAGATCTCCCATACCCCAGCTTACCATAATCCTGAGCTGTTCATCAGTTGCAAAGTACTGAAAAAGGCTGCTGAGTGCACTGAAAAGGTAATTTACAGCTATGCCTGCAAGAATCAGAGTCTCGGAACTTGCCCCTCTAAGGCTTGAAAGAGATATGATAAAAAGAGAACAGAGCATGGCAAACAAAAATGCATTTCCCACCAGCAGGTAGGGCCCACTTATGATTCCAACTCCGAGAACGGCTGCAACCGCAACCCCGAAATGAGCCCCTGCGGAAATCCCGAGAGTAAAGGGGCTTGCCATTGGGTTTTTCAGGACAGCCTGCATCACACAGCCGCAGACTCCAAGCCCGAACCCTGCAAGAAGCCCGCCCACTATCCTGGGGAAACGGATGTTCCACACAATCTGGACAGGGAGGCTATCCGTGGCAAAGTAGCCGGGGATAAACCTGTCAAGCAGGATGCGGTAGACTTCAAGGACTGAAATATCAAGAGGGCCTATTGTTATGATGAAACCTGAGAGGAATACGACCAGAAAAAGGAGAAAGACCATGAAAAGAAGCTTTTTCCCTACATAGCGGCGGTAGGCTGACCTGCTGGAAAAAGTTCCTTCCATACCCGGGGTCGGCTTTCCCGGAAAGCTTCCCATTATTTTCTCCTCCCTGAAACTTTCGACATCATTTCCCGCTTTGAATTATCAGTAAACATCTTTGGGAAACTCCTGATAATCAGTGATGGCCGTAAAGACTCCGTCAACTCCAAAAAGTTTTTTATATATGTCGTTCCCTTCCTTTTCCAGGTCAAGGTCTTTGAATTCCTCGGGGTGGAGGCACTTGGCCATATACATCATGTTCAAAAGGCTGCGGTCAAGAGGCCGGCCTCTGGAATAAGGGTAGAAGCAGTCGTACACATTCCCGTTTTTCACAGCAGGGATCCCGGACAGTTCCGGGGTTTCCATTACGAAGTCTTTGCCGGTCTGGTTATCCCAGCTGCTCCAGGCAACGAAAATATATTCAGGAGCCCAGGCAACGATCTGTTCAGGGGCTACGTTGATATTTTCTCCGGTACAGTCCTTTGCAAGGTTGTTTCCCCCTGCAATGGTAAGGGGTTCATACACTGCTTCTGTCCTTGTAAAGTCCCTGCCTTCTACGGAATCGTAGAACCCCTTTTTTGCTCCTCTGGGAGCGAAGTAAACGGTCGGGATTTCACTTTCGTCAAGCTGGTCTGTCACGGATTTTACCATATCAACTTTAGACTGGACAAAGTTTTCAAGGTCTTCTGCCTCCGCTTCCCTGTCAAGCACCTCACCCAGGAGACGAATCTGGATATAGTTCTCCTCAAAGGTAAAACCGAAATCAGCATCCACACAAGGGCATCCGACCTTTTCTTCCACCAGGTCTCCACGGTTGTACCCAAGGCTATCGAAGACCACATCAGGTTTCAGAAGAGCCATAGTCTCATAATCAATCTCACGACGCGTATTAGTTTCGGGAAGTTCATCAAGCTGACCGCCACCGTAAATTTGCAAAGCCTCCCAGGCTTTGGGGGCAAGCTTGTTTCCTTCCTCATCCTTCGGGAGTACGCTGCTTCCCCTTGTGGCCTCATCCGTTGACACCATTTTTTCCAGATCCCCTAACGCGATAACTATTCTGGAATTGTCAGGATTCGTAGTTATGATCCTCTCGACAGGCCTGTAAAAAGTCACCTGGCGGTCGCTCATGTCAGTAAGCGTTTTTGGCCTTCCATCCCAGAATATATAAACGAAAGCCGCATCTCCGATATCGTCCAGGGAATAGCTTTCGTCCCCGAGCATGTAGGCACAGACAACAGCCGAGAGTTCTTCTTTACTTATCTCGTTGTCCTCCCCGGCACAGGGGAGTTGAGTCGAGGACGCAGCAGCAGGGTTCATCAGGAGCAGTAAAGGAGTTAAAAACAACAACAGCAGGGTAAAGCGCAAAAAGGTCCTCTTCATTATTTATTCCCCCCAATTTTTCCTTTTGAAACCTGAATACGGGATACAAACAGACAGGAAAGAAGGGAAAGCAAGGTAAGGCTCGTTCCGAATCCCGGAGCCGAAGCCTCGGACTCTTCTTTATTTTCGGCATCGGTTCCACTGGCAGCTTTTACATTTCTGCTTTCTATATCAGAGGCAAGTGTATTGGAATCGAATACGGATTCCCAGCGTTCTTTTCCTTCATCAAGCTCCTGGGTCTGTACCAGAAGATCAACCCACTGTCCTTCAAAGCCGTCTTTTCCCTTTGCAGAAGAAGCAACGACCCTGTATTTGATTTCTGTTACGTTAAGCGCAGAAAAAGCTATTTTTCCGTTTTCCCGGTCCACCTGAAAATAGGCAGCATCCGACACTTCCTCATCATTTTCCGGAAACTGAAAGCCTTCAGGGATTTTCTCTACTATTCCCACAGCCAGAGGAAGCTCTCCGTCGATGTTCAGGGTTACTTCCATCGGTTCCCCCCCGGAAAATGCATCAGGCACGTCTCTAGTAATACTTTTTACATTCACATGTCCTGCTGCAGCTCCTGTGGGAAGAAAGGCAAGCCCCAACAGGAAAAGGAAAACGCAGGGAAGAAAAAACTTCTTCATTCTCTGCGCATCCATTCTATCCTTATTTTTCGTTTTCCAGTTATATAGTCTATTTTCAAGCCGTCTGCCCGGCAGCCTATAGGGCAGTCCAGAAACCCGTTTATTCATTGTAATTCCCTTTCCCGAAACATTCTTCCTTGAATTATTTCAGGTCCAGTCCCCGGAAATAAGGAAATCGGCAACAGCTCCTATTTCCGGGAGGTCCACGTTCAGCTCTTCTCCTGCAAACCCTGCCCGGAAAACATCCATATCCGATGGCACTGAAGCCAGGACATGAGTCTTATCCACGGTTTCAAGCATAAAATGGGTCCCGATTTTGTCCGCACGGTTGAGAATGAAATACAGGGGTTTTCCGGCTATTTCTGCAAGCTGTCTTATTTTCTCTGAAAGCCTTATGGATTCATAGGAAGGATCAAGCACCATCAGTAAAAGGTCACAACCCTCCTCAACACCTCTCCCGAAATGCTCGATACCAGCTTCGGTGTCCACAAGCACCAGGTCTTCGGATGTGGTTTCAATGTTTTTCAGCAGGTGCTTTGCCAGCGCACCCATAGGACAGGCGCATCCCTCCCCGAAATCATGAATTTTTCCTACAACCATCATTTTTATGTTCCCATTCGACACCGTGTAAGTCTCAGGAATTTCAGATATTCCCCATTTCTCATCAAAAATGCTTGCAGCTTCCCCACTCTGAAAAGCTTTCATCATTTTTTCTCCCAGGGCCTTCTTTCCTCCCAGGTAATTCATGAAATCTTCCGGCATTTCAACCCCAAGCTGCCTGTGCAGCCCGAAGTTCGACTCATCGCTGTCCACCACGAGCACATTGTACCCCTTTCTTGACATTTCCTTTGCAAGCAGGGCAGTAATCGTACTTTTGCCACTTCCACCTTTTCCGCATACAAGAACTTTCATTTTTGGACCTCTCTTTGAACTTTATTGTTTCAATAAACAAAGAAAGTTTTCAATTTTGGATATACATCCAATTAATTTTGTATACAACATCCGATTAATTAAGTACTAATTAAAATTCAGAGCAATTGAATTAGCATTTGTTGTTAATATTTTTTAGATTTTTATGCTCGAATATGAAAAAAGGTTCAAGATTTATAAAACTTTCGAAATATTCTCCTTCTAAAACTAAGTGTCCTTGGATTAGTCAATTGATAATTTCCGGAATCCCGAAGGAAATCTCTTAGCTTTTCTTTCCTGCGCCGCAGGGATCTAAAGAGCGGCCCCGACCGGAAAAACACAACCTTCAAGCCAGCCCGGCAATTTAGAAAATAGAATCTATTCTTCCCCGACATATCCCCCTACAACCGGAATAACTTCTCCGCATTTCGGGCAGGTATTTTGAGGGCTTATCTTGTACTCCTGGACCTCAAAAAAACCTCTTGCAATCAAAAGAGCCCCGCATTCGGGACAGTAAGTATTTTCATGGGGATGACCGGGGACATTGCCCACATACACAAAATGCATTCCTTCCTCAATTGCAATCGAGCGTGCCAGGTCAAGGGTTTTTACAGGGGTCGGAGGAAGATCCTTCATCTCGTATTGGGGGTGGAAGCGGTTGAAGTGAAGAGGAGTGTCAGGCCCGAGGTTTTTGTAGACCCAGCGGGAAAGTTCCCGGAGCTCGTCAGGGGAGTCGTTGCGGGTGGGAATTATCAGGTTTACAACCTCCACATGGATTCCAAGCTGCTTTGCAAGCAGAGTGGCTTCAAGTACATGAGCCAGTTTTGCACTGCACACATCCCGGTAGAATTCTTCGGAAAATGCCTTTATGTCCACGCTGAAGGCATCAAGGTAAGGAGCAAGCTGCTCAAGGGCTTCGGAAGTGATGTAACCATTGGTCACGTAGCTTGTCCCAAGACCTGCCTCCTTTGCAAGTTTTGCCCCGTCATAAGTGTATTCGTACCAGACGGTAGGTTCATTGTAAGTCCAGGAAACCGACTGGCAGCCCGCCATTTTAGCCTGCAGGACAAGCTGCAAAGGGCTGAGGGTTTCCAGAAAAGCCTCTTCCGGAGCTTTTTGGGAAAGCAGCCAGTTCTGGCAGTGCCTGCACCTGAAGTTGCAGCCTACGGTCCCTACCGAATAGGCGCGGGAGCCAGGGTAATAGTGGTAAAGAGGCTTTATTTCGATATTTGCCACTGCCTCACTTGCAACAGCCCCATAGACCAGGGAAAAGAGGGAACCCTCGCAGTTTTCCCGGACCCGGCATATGCCCCTTTTTCCGGGATTGATTTTGCACCTATGGGCGCAGAGCTTGCAGCGAACCCTGTTGTCTTCAAGCTTCTCATAAAACATGGCTTCCTGAATCATTATATTAAATCCCCTGTTTCAGATTATGCAGTTATTGAAAAAGGTATGATAATGTTGTCCCCTGTTCGTTTGCTTCCTGCAGGGTAATAAGCCTGTGGTTTCATAAACAATATTGTTTGCATTTTTCTCTTCCTGCGGAGGTTTTTTTCCACGTCAGAAGAAGATCATTTGTTTTGAAAGGGGAGGCTATAATGAAACCAGAGATAAATTCCACAAGTTTCGGTTCGATTACGGTCAAAAGAAAAACTTTTGAGAACGACATCCTCATCCGGCTGGACGGGCAGGTCAAAAAGCGCAGAAAGAAGCTCTCGAAAAAGCTCTACGGGACGTCTCATAAGATCTCGCTTGCCGAAGCGAAATATATCTACGAAAAGGGGGCAGAAAAGCTCGTTGTTGGAACCGGACAGACCGGCTATGTGGAGCTTTCGAAAAAAGCAAAGAAATATTTCAGGAAAAAAGACTGTAAGGTCAAACTCCACCCAACCCCTGAAGCAATCAAACTCTGGAATAAAGACAGGGGCAGGGTAATCGCAATGTTCCATGTGACCTGCTGAGTTATAAATCCCTGAATGTTTCCCTAAAGAAACACTTCCCTAAAATCACAAAAATTAAAAAAGACAAAAATTAGAAAAAGAAATTAAAAAATCACAAAAATTAGAAAAGACAAAAAATTAGGAAGAGAAATTAAAAAATAAAGGGATTAAAAAATAGTTCGTCCACCTCTACATGGTTGATATCCCGAATTTCGCTTCCCGAGTTTCGCTTCGGGAGCACGAGGTCTGTTTCGCTACGCTCAAGCAGACTACTTTATAGATTAGAGACAGGCGCTTCACTCAGCCGAACTAAATTAAGATTTCTTCGCCCCACACAATGTTACTCTCTATATCGAGTCGTTCTTGTCCCGCTCGACGCAGGAGAGCGGTTTTTCCCGCAAAAAAGAAATAAAAAGAAATAAAAGCTAACAAATAAAAAAAATTAATGGAACGGAAAAAAACTAACAGCTAGAAGTGACCGGAAAGCCCTATAATTCCTGTTTTTTGCTTTTTCTGTTTTTTGTGTAGGGCCGCCAGACAAGCTGGCGGAGGCGCTTATATTTATTTGTGAATTTTAAGAAGGTTCATTCGGTCAAGATATGAATTTGTCTGCTCCTTGTTTGCGCTGGAGACAAGACAAGTTCAGCCCTGCAAGGGGTAGGATCAAAAATAAAAGATACCAGTCTTAGATAGCTGAATAAGCTCAACGGATCAATACAGGATCACCAAAAAATACAGAAATTAAAAAATAATGAAAATGAGTTGATCAAAAAGTCAAAAATCGTTTAACTCAGACCTCGATCAGCTCGTATTCCCTGCTTCCCATCCCTATTTTTTCAGCATATTCAAGCTGGTGGGTACCGTCAATTTTAGACCAGATACCTTTGAACTTGTCGGCCCCGGCTTCATGATTGCACTCCAGAGCAGAGCCAACAAGCCCTTTTTGCCTGTTCACAAGGTCGTAGCTTGCCTGGTCCAGGGCCACGGGGTCGGTTGATGCAAGAATTCCGATGTCAGGCACAATAGGGGCGTCACTCCAGGGCACACAGTCGCAGTCCGGGGTGATTTTGAGCAGGAAATTGATATAGCCTACCCTACTCTCTTTTCCTTCTACTGCGCCGTACGCATATTCGGTCAGGCACTCCAGGAATTCGGGGATGTCCTCTTCCCAGTTAATGTCGATAGCGCTTTCGGGACAGACCTCCATACACTGCCCGCAGCTGATGCAGATGCCCGGGTCAATCCTGGAAACATCCCCTTCAAGAGATGCTGCTCCCACAGGGCAGATTTCCACGCATCTCCCGCAGCCAATGCACTTTGCTTCGACAACATGCGGGCTTGTCGGATAATGCTGGTCCTTTTTGCCTGCCGCAGGCGCACAGCCCATTGCCAGGTTCTTAATCGCGCCTCCAAAGCCTGCCATGATATGCCCCTTGAAATGGGACATCACGATCATGGAGTCAGCTGAAACGATGTCGGACCCGATTTTTACGGACTTGAAGTGCTTCTGCCGGATCTCGACCTCTGCGATGCTCTGGCTCCTGAGCCCGTCCGAGATTATAAGTGGAGCCCGGACAACTGAAAAATCAAACCCGTGCTCAATGGCTGTGGTCAGGTGGTCAACCGCATTATGCCGGCTTCCGGAATAAAGGGTGTTCGTGTCCGTAACAAACGGTTTTGCCCCGGCTGCCCGGACCTTTTCCACCACCTGCCGGACAAAGACCGGATTGATATACCCGTCGTTTCCGTACTCTCCGAAATGGATCTTGATTGCCGTCAGGTCGTCTGCTCCCAGCAGTTCGACAAAACCTGCTTCGTCAAAAAGTCTCTGGATCTTGCTTATCGTGTTTTCATTCGGGTTTTTTGCCCTCAGGTCTGCGAAATAGACTTTACTTGCCGTTCAAATACCTCCCATGAAAGAAATCGAATTAAATCAAATCAAATGAATCGAATTGATTACTCTACCCGTCCTGTGTAGTCAAGAAAGCCTTTTTCATTTTTAGGTGTTACGCTGTTAAGGAAGAAAGTAAAATGCAGATTCTACACACAACTTCCTCTTTCAATAATCTGAAACTCGAAAAATAAAATGGATATCTATTGGAGTTTGAGTATTCAAAACATGTAACAATGAAACTTATAATTTCGAAAACTTACCGATTTTAAATTTGTAACAGGAACCAAAATGGTTCAAAAACAATTAATAAAAAATATTAGTGTTTAACTGAGGCAA